>NKIT01000116.1 GCA_002256185.1 Rhodobacteraceae bacterium PARR1
TGCGGTCACCATCCTCCCGCGCGGCATAGGGCTTGGCGGCATAGGGCTTGCGGTCAGCGTCACCACGCGGGGCGTAGGGCTTGCGCTCACCATCTTCACGCGCCGCATAGGGCTTGGCGGCATAGGGCTTGCGGTCCGCATCGCCACGCGGGGCGTAGGGCTTGCGCTCTGTGCTTTCGTGCGGGGTCCATGCCTTGCGCTCTGCGGCCACGGGTGCTTCGTCATCTTCGACGATACGCGGCGGCTTGCCGGAATAGCTGGGCCCGGAATGGCTTTGACGGTCGGCTTCGTCGCGCACGGGGCGCGGCGTCACGCGGCGTTCCGGCTTGTCGAACGAACGTTCCGGCTTGCCCGCAAAGGTGCGCGCGGGGCGGTCAGGGCGCTGCATGTCAGGTTCACCCACCAGACGGGTCATTTCCAGACCAGCCTCAAGCACCAACGAGTCGCCGAACTTGGGCGCAACGTCATCGGCCAATTGTACATAGGTCACGTCCTGCTGCACGCGGATCGCCCCGATGGAGTTCTTGGCAATCCCGCCCGCATCACAGATTTTCGGCAAAATCCAACGCGCCTCGGCCCGGCCGGTGTGGCCAACCGACAGCGCATACCAGACCGACGGGCCGAATTCCGCGCGCGGCTTGGCGGGTTCTGACGAGACGGACGGCGGCGGTGCCGTGTCGGACAGTTCCTCGGGGGCAGAGCGGCCTTCGCGCCAAAGGCGGATAAAGGCAGCGGCAACCTTTTCCGGGCCGAACAGGCCCAGCAGACGGTCTGCGGTGGCGGCTTCTTCACCGACCTCTATTTGCAGGGCGGGATGTTCCAGCAGGCGGACATCATCCTTGGCGATAACGTCATCTGCCGACGGGGCCTTGCCCCATTCCGCCACGACCTTTGCGCCTTGCAACAGGCGCTGTGCCTTGCGGAATTCGGCGGGGGGCACGATCAGGGCCGACACGCCCTTTTGCCCGGCACGGCCGGTCCGGCCCGACCGGTGCAGCAGGGTTTCCGAATTCGACGGCAGATCGGCGTGGATCACCAGTTCCAGACCCGGCAAGTCGATCCCGCGCGCGGCAACGTCGGTGGCGATACAAACGCGGGCGCGGCCATCGCGCAGCGCTTGCAGCGCGTGGGTGCGTTCCTGCTGGCTGAGTTCACCCGACAGCGCCACGACCTGAAACCCACGGTTGCCCATGCGGGCGAGCAGGTGATTCACGTTCACGCGGGTCTTGCAGAACACGATGGCGGTCTTGGCTTCGTAAAAGCGCAGGACGTTGAAGATCGCATGTTCACGATCCCGCGGCGCGACAGAAATCGCGCGGTATTCGATGTCGACGTGCTGTTTCGCCTCGCCTTGCGCGATAATGCGCAGCGCGTTCTTCTGGAAGGTGGCGGCCAGCTTTTCGATCTCTTTCGGCACGGTGGCCGAAAACATCAGCGTGCGGCGGGTGTCGGGCGCAGAGCCAAGGATGAATTCCAGATCTTCAGCAAAGCCCAGATCCAGCATCTCATCGGCTTCGTCCAGAACGACAGCCTTGATCCCCGACAGGTCAAGCGAGCCGCGCTCGATATGGTCGCGCAGACGGCCCGGCGTACCGACAACGATATGCGCGCCACGTTCCAGCGCGCGGCGTTCGGTGCGGTAGTCCATGCCACCGACGCAGGACGCAAGATGCGCGCCCGCCTCACCATAAAGCCACTGGAATTCGCGGTGGACTTGCAGCGCCAGTTCGCGCGTCGGGGCCACGACCAGCGCCAGCGGCTTGTCAGCGAACATCAGACGGTCATGGCCGTCCAGAACTTCGGGCGCGATGGCCAGACCGAAGGCGACGGTCTTGCCCGATCCGGTTTGCGCGGACACCAGCGCGTCGCGGCCATGTGCCTCTTCGACGAGCACGGCTTTTTGCACCGGCGTCAAGGTTTCATAACCCTTGGCCGAAAGTGCCGCTGCCAAAGGCGCGGCCAAAATCATATCTGTCATGTCTTTTCCCAAAAGGGGCGCGGACCTGCCGCATCTGCCCCGTGAAGTGCCAGTGAAACGCGGCACCTCATTCCCCTTGGCGGTGGCTCCCTGCCCCCCGCCCCGGAATCTTTGGGCCGTGTAAACGCTGCCTTACAGCAAAGACAGGCCTGTGTATAGCCGCCATTTCAGCAGCGCCCGCCCCGCACCGGGGCGGAAAGGCGCGAAAGATGCACCATAAGGACACCTATTCCGGCCTTTAGGGCAATATTTGGCCAAAGGATACATCCGGAACGGGACTTGCAGGGGGGTAACCTAACAGGGACGCCCACCGCGACGTCCTGTGGATGGTCAATTCAGGGGGACGTGGTGCAGCAAGATAAACTCAGTCAGGTGATCGGTCGCATCGGTCGGCGCGTGGAAAGCTATGGCCGGACGAATGACCAGATCGTGCTGCAATCCCACATCCTCGCCGTCAATTCGATGATCGAGGCGGCCCGCGCCGGGGCGCAGGGCCGGGGGTTTTCGGTCGTCGCGGCTGAGATGAAGCGGATGTCGGACCAGACCAAGTCGATGGCCGACAGCTTCCGTCAGGACGTTCTGGGCATCGTTCAATCCGCCGAGTCTGAAACGGCGGAACTGGTGTCCGCATTGGAATCGGCAGAACGCGAACGTATGGTGGCGCTGGCGCTGAACCTTGTGCAACTGATCGTGCGCAACCTGTTTGAACGCACCGCCGATGTCCGCTGGTGGGCGACCGAACCCGCGCTGTGGTCTGCGCTGTCCTTTGCGCAAAACGGTCCGGCGCGTGGCCCTATCGCCGAGGCGCGTTTGCGCCTGCAAACGATTCACCGCTACTACACCGTTTACCGTGACCTGATGTTGCTGGATCTGGACGGGCGCATTCTGGCCAATGCGGCAGAGGCGTCGCAGCGCACCCTGTCGGGCGAAGAACGTGAATGGTTCAACCGCGCCGCAGCCTTGCGGTCGGGGCATGATTACACCGTCAGCACCGTGCATCCCAACCCGCAGGATGGCGCCCCGTGGCTGGTCTATGCCGCCACGGTCCGGGATGGCGGTGCAGCCGATGGCGCGGCGCTGGGTGTGCTGGCGGTCGCTTTCAACTGGGACCGCGAGGCCGGGTTGATCGTGCGCGAAGAGGCGGGTTTCACCGCCGAGGAATGGACCCGGTCGCGCGTGTTGCTGCTGGACTGCGAGTTCCGCATTCTGGCCGATTCCGATGGCGCGCCCTTGGGGTCTTTGTTCGCGTTGAACCATGGCGGGGCGGACAAGGGCTGTGTGCAAGCGCCCGATGGCACGCTGACTGCCTTTGCCCGCACCATCGGCTATCAGGAGTATGACGGTCTGGGCTGGTATGGCGTGGTCGTGCGCCGCCCGGTCAAAGGCTAAAGCCCAAGCCGCGCCAGTGCCGCATCCAAGGCGGACCAATCCTCCAGCCGCAGACGCACCGGCAGGGTCAACACCTTGGGCCGAAAGGACGGGGGCAGGCGGACAGCGTCTTTTTCGGTGGTCACAAGCTGCGCCCCTGTCAGCTTTGCCTCGGCCTCTAGTCGCAGCATCAGGGCCTCGGACAAGGGTTGGTGGTCATCCAAGGCCACGGCGCGGATGATGGTGGCACCTTCGGCGCGCAGGGTGGCAAAGAATTTCTCGGGGTGGCCGATCCCGGCAAAGGCGATGACGCGGGTGCCTTGCCAATCCATCCCCATTTTCAGCGGGGCAAGATGGCCGGTCACATGCGGTAGGGGCGCGATGGCTTGTCCCCATTCCGCCGCGAACCGGGCCTGTGCCACCGCATCGCCGATGGACAGCACAAGGTCCGCGCGGCGCAATCCCGTCGCCACGGGTTCCCGCAAGGGGCCTGCGGGCAGGCAACGGCCATTGCCAAAGCCCTTGGCCGCATCGACGACGATCAGCGACAGGTCTTTTTGCACCGACGGGTTCTGAAACCCGTCATCCAGCAAGATCACCTCTGCCCCATCGGCCACCGCCGCGCGCACGCCTGCGGCACGGTCGCGCGCCACCCAAGCGGGGCCAAAGGCCGCGATCAACAGCGGCTCATCCCCCACATGTTTGGCCCGGTGGCGGCTGTCCTGCACCTTGACCGGGCCCTCCAGCGTGCCGCCATGCCCGCGTGACACGGTATGGACCCGCCGCCCCCGCGCCGTCAGCCGTTCGATCAGGGCGATGGTTGTGGGCGTCTTGCCCGTACCGCCCGCATTCAGGTTGCCGATGCAGATCACCGGAACCGGGGCTTTCCATCCCGCCTGCGCCACGCGCCGCGCAGTGGCAGCGGCGTAAAGCGCACCCAGCGGGGCCAAGGCCAGCGCCTGCCATGCGGGGCGATCAGGTGGCGTGAACCAGAAATCGGGCGCGCGCATCAGTCTTCCCCATCCATGACGCGCCGGATCAGCGTCAGCACATGTTCCGTCACCTCGACCCCGTCCGAGGCCACGGTCCACGCCGCCTGCGCCAGACGGGCGGTGCGGTCGGGCGACAGCAGATCCCCCAAAGCATCGCCCAGATCGGCACCCGAAGTCACCGCCCGCGCCGCCCGCGCTGCGCCCAAGCGGCCAAAGGTGGTCCCAAACGCGCCGGGCCGAGGGCCGTAGACAATCGCAGACCCCAGTGCCGCAGGTTCCAAGGGATCACGCCCGCAACCCTGCCCAAGCAACGATCCACCCAGATAGGTGATCGGGGCCAACCGATACCACAGCCCGTATTCTGATGCGGAATCGGCGACGTAGACCTCTGTCTCGGGTTCCGGTTCTTGATCCAGACAGCGCAGGGCAACGGACCAGCCTTCTTCGTCCTCAAGCCTGCGGGCAAGGGGTTCGGCGCGGGCGGGGTCTTGCGGCACGATGATCAGGATCAGGCGATGTGCCATGCGCAAAGCCGCCCGATGCGCCGCGATGATCGAGGTTTCCTCCATCTCTGGCAGGCTTGCGGCCAGCCAGACCGGACGCGTGCCCAAGGTGCGGGCAAGGGCGGCCCGTTCGGCTTCAAGACAGGGCAGGGCAGCGCTGTCTTCCTCCATCCTGCCGGTGATTTCCACATGGGACGGCGGGGCACCGGCCTTGCGAAAGGCACGGGCGGCGGGTTCGTCGACGGTCAGGATATGCCGGAACAGCGGCAGGATGCTGCGCATCAGGCCGGGATACCAGCCATCCCTGTCGCGCAGAAACTGCGGCTGACGCCCGGCCACCATCATCATCGGCAGTTTGCGCTGCGCGGCTTCGGCCACCAGCGCGGGACGGATTTCACCTTCGGCAAACACCGCAAGCTCGGGTGCCCAATGGGTCAGAAAGGCCCGCGCCTCGGCCGGGGTGTCGATCGGGGGCGGTTGGCGGATCAGGCCGGCGCGCGGGCGGTCCTGCGGATCGCTGTCTTGGGGTGCGGTCAACAGGACATGCGCCCCGTCCTCGTCCCACAACCGCGCGGCCAGCCGCTGCATCGCCCGCAGACATTCCTGCCCCGGCGCATGCAGCCAGATCAGCCGCCCCACAGGCCGCGCCGGACGATCCGGCGCAGAGCCTTGCTCGCGCCGGTTCGACAGGTTGTACAGCGTCAGACCAAGCGACAAGGCCATGCGGGGGCTTTCGATCCGGGGTGTCAGCTGTCCATTTCTTCGGTCGTCGAACCGGGCTGCGCCTCATCGCGCAGGCGGTGGATATGGGCGATGAAGTAGCGCATGTGGGCGTTGTCCACGGTGCGCTGCGCCTCGGCCTTCCACGCGGAAAAGGCGCTGGCATAGTCGGGGAACATGCCGACGATGTGGATTTGCGACACGTCGCGGAAGACATTCTTTTGCGGTGTTACGAGTTCACCGCCAAAGACGAGGTGCAGGCGTTGGGCCATTGGATGCTCCGGGAGGGGGAGGTTCAGGTTGCGCCAAACTATCCGCCCCACGGCGCAGCCTCAAGCCGTGGGTTGCGGTTTGTGATGCGGCGCTTTGGTTTGGCGTGGCAAGGGGCGCTCGCGCCCCCTCTGGGCCTGTGGCCCATTCACCCCCTGAGGATATTTGCCGCAGAGAAGACGGGGCGGTCAGAACTGCAAGGCGCGGTCGCCCTGTGCGTCTTTCACCCTGTTTGGCAGGCCCATTACGTTCAACAGGTTCATGAACGGACGCGGGTTCAGGTCTTCGACATTTGCCATCTGGCCGACGTCCCACGTGCCTTCGGCAATCAGCAGGGCGGCGGCGACGGGCGGGACGCCAGCGGTGTAGCTGATGCCTTGGGAGCCGACTTCGAGGAAGGCTTCCTTATGGTCCGCGACATTATAGAGCATCACCTCGGCGGGTTGGCCGTTCTTGGTGCCTTTGACGATGGTCGCGATGCAGGTCTTGCCGGTATAGGTCGGCGCAAGGCTGGCCGGATCGGGCAGAACGGCCTTGACCAGTTTGAGGGGGATCACCTCTGCCCCTTCGGCGGTCATGACCGGCTTTTCGGACAGAAGGCCAAGGTTTTTCAGCACGGTGAAGACGTTGATGTAGTGATCGCCAAAGCCCATCCAGAAGCGCACATCGGCGCCGGGATAGCGGGCGGACAGGGAATGCACCTCATCATGCCCCGTAAGGTAGGCCTTTTGGTCGCCCACCACAGGCATGTCCCAGACCTTGCCCACCTCAAACATCGTGTTGGCCTGCCATGCGCCGTTTTGCCATGACCAGACCGTGCCGGTGAATTCGCGGAAGTTGATTTCCGGGTCAAAGTTGGTGGCGAACCATTTACCGTGCGAGCCTGCGTTGATGTCGACAATGTCGATGGCGGTGATGGTGTCGAGGAATTCTTCCTCGGCCACGCGCGCCCAAGCGTTGACCACGCCGGGGTCAAAGCCCACGCCAAGGATCGCGGTGACACCTGCGGCGCGGCAGCGGTCGCGGCGCTGCCATTCGTAATTGCCATACCACGGCGGGGTTTCGCAGATTTTCGCGGGGTCTTCGTGGATGGCGGTGTCCAGATAGGCGGCCCCGGTTTCGATGCAGGCTTCCAGCACCGTCATGTTGACGAAGGACGAGCCGACGTTGATGACGATCTGCGCGCCGGTCTGGCGGATCAGGGCAGCGACGGCGGCGGGGTTCATTGCATCGACGGCATGGGCGGCAAAAACGCCCGGCACCTTCATCGCGGCTTTGTCGTGGACCGATGCGATGATCGCGTCACATTTCGCGGCGGTGCGGCTGGCGATGTGCAGATCGCCCAGACGGTCATTATTCTGCGCGCATTTATGCGCCACGACTTGGGCCACACCACCGGCACCGATGATCAGAACATTGCGTTTCACTTCGAACCGTCTCCTTTGGGGATCGCGGGCAAGGACAGAGGGAAGCGCCCATGCGGGCAGGGAGGGCAAGGGATGGTCAACCAAGGTTGCCGACAAAATCGCCATAGCCGAATTCGCGCGCCACAGTCATGGAGCCATCCAGTTCCTTGACCACGATGCTGGGCATCTTCACGCCATTGAACCAGTTCTTCTTGACCATCGTGTAACCGGCGGCATCGGCGATGGACAGGCGGTCGCCGACGTTCAGCGGTGCGGGGAAATTGAACTCACCGAACACATCGCCCGCAAGGCAGGATTTGCCGCAGATCATGTAGGGGTGATCGCCTTGTATCTCCATCCGGCCAGAGATGCGGTAGATCAAGAGGTCCAGCATATGCGCCTCGACCGATGAATCCACCACGGCAAGGTCTTTGCCGTTGTTCAGGATGTCCAACACGGTGACCTCCAGCGATGCAGCCCCGGTGATCGCGGCCTCGCCGGGTTCAAGGTAAACCTGCACGCCGAAGCGGTCCGAAAACGCGCGCAGGCGGGCGGCAAGGCGGTCAACGGGGTAACCTTCGCCGGTGAAGTGGATGCCGCCGCCAAGGCTGACCCATTTCAGACGGGACAGGAGGGGGCCGAATTCATCCTCGATCCGGGTGAGTTGCCGGTCGAACAGGTCGAAATCGGCGTTCTCGCAGTTGTAATGGATCATGAAGCCGCTGATCCGGTCCATCACGCGGTCAATCTTCGTGGCGTCCCATTCGCCCAAGCGGCTGAACGGGCGGGCGGGATCGGCAAGGTCGAATCCGCTGGTGGAAAAGCGCGGGTTCAGGCGCAGGCCGCGATTGATGCTGGCGGATTGGTTGTCGAAACGCTCTAGCTGCCCGATGGAATTGAAGATGATCTTGTCGGCATAGCCCACCGCCTCGGCCACTTCGTTATCGGCCCAAGCGACGGAATAGGCGTGGGTTTCCTTGCCGAATTTCTCGCGCCCCAACCGCAGTTCATACAGGCTGGAGGAGGTGGTGCCGTCCATGTGTTCGCGCATCTGGTCGAACACCGGCCATGTGGCAAAGCATTTCAGCGCCAGCAGCGTCTTTGCACCAGAGCCGTGGCGCAACTGATCCATGATGGCCATGTTGCGCGCCAGTTTGGCCCGGTCGATCAGGTAAAACGGTGTCTGGATCATCTGGCATCCCCCCTCGGGGTCAAAGGGAAACAGGAAGCGCGCTATCTAGGGCCAAGGCCCCTGCGGCGCAAGACCTGTCCGCCTTGGTGTAACGGCGGGATGACGGGTGCCTTTTCGCTTACACCATCCGTATCGCGTCTTTCCCTACGGCCAGCACATAGCCCCGGCGGGCGATGGTCTTGACCAGCAGTTCCGACACCAACTGATTGCCCAAGGCGTCGCGAAGGCGTTTCACGCGTGTGGCCCCGGCGGCCTCTTCGCAGTCGGCTTCGGAGCGGCCAGAGATCACGGCCTCTAGCTGCACGCCGGTCAGCACTTCGTCATCCATCCGTGCCTCGGCCAGCACGGACAGAGTCTCAATCGCGGCTTCGGTCAGTTGGAATTCCATGTCGTTGATATAGACCGCCCGGCCTTCGCGGTTGATCATCAGGCTTGAGACTTGGATGCCGGACCGCTGGATCGCCGACATGCGGCGGTTCAGGGTGATGATCGTCACCAGAAACACCAGCGCGGCCAGCAAAAGCGCGGTAGAGAACGCCAGCAGCACAAAGATCACCATGCGGTAGCTTTGCAGCACCTCGGCAAAGGCGGTGCCGGACTGGGCGAGGATTTCCAGAAGTTTGATTTCCGCCCCGGTGGTCAGGTTATCGTTTTCCACGAACAAGCGTTCCACCCGCCCGTTAAAGGCATTGGCGTCGGGCAAGCTGGAAAACAGGAAAACCGCTGCCGCCAGCAGGATCAGGACGATGGCGGCGATGCCAAAGGCGACGACACGGTTGCCCGCGCGCAGATTGTCAGAAGCGGAGGAAGTATTCTCCTGCACTCGATCTCCTTTCCTCCAGTCCTTCGGGGCCAAAGACCGAGAGCACGTTCAACAACTGCCACCCATCCCCCGCAAGGCGTGGGGCGATTTCGGCCCCCGGATCGCTGCCTCCGGTGCAGGCGGCATCCGATACCTGTGCCACACCATAATGCAGGCGCAAGGGATCATCCTGCTTGGCCTTGTAATCTGCGAAACATTCCGCCGAGGCGGGCAGGGCGGCCAGCGTGATCAACGTGGCAAGAATGAGGGTCAGGCGCGGCATTGCGGCACTCCTTGGGCTTGGGGACATGATGCGGAAGGCGCGGCTGATAGGCAATGTCCTAAGCCGTTTCGGGCGCTGTTATCACATAGCGGCGCGTCGATATTGCTTCACTTTGGCAGGGCGGCCGAGGATTGGCCTTGCCGGGACAGACCCTTGCCCGGTGCAATCCAGCCGCAGGTGCCGCGATGATGCCCGTGACAGACAGAGCCGAGCCCTTGGATGACGATCCCCGCTTCGGGATGCGCCACCAACCCCGCCCCGCCTTGCGCCCCATCGGCGCAGGGGAAACCGCGCTGATCGTGGTGCTTGCGGTGGCGCTAGGCTTGGCAACCGCAGTGCTGTTGCCGCCCGATCTGGTGCCTGCGGGTGAGGTGGTGCAAGACACGGACTCAGGGCGCTGACCCAAGGCCGGACGGTCGCGGGGGTGGTCCCTTCGCTATGGGATCAGCCTTGAGGGGGGTGGCGGAGCAGCGCCCCCCTTTTTCTTTGTTCCGTTGGTGAACTGCGTTGGTTGGGTTGAGCCTGAAGCGGTCATGGGCGAGGCGGAGTCCAAACAAGCCCGACTTCATTATTGGCGGTTGAACATGCGAACACAACCGGCACGTCCAGCGCGCAAACAGAAAGGCAAACTTTGGTATTCCGATTAAGGCTCTGCGCGAGCGCAACAAAGAAGTTTTCGGGCATCTCTTGGATGTCGTCGTCGGGTTCTAAGTCATACCGAGCAAGGTTTATTAGAACAAAATCACCCAAGCTAAGGCTGCGGCTTACGCTGTGATTGAACAGGGCGGCTTCCGTTAGGTCACCCTTGATGATGGCTTCCGACAGATGCCGATAGCTCCAGTCTCGCGCCTTTTCTTCGTGGGCCAATGAGTTTTCTAACGTGTCTGCACAGACAGAGAGCGCAGCACCTTCATGGTCGAAGTAAAGCGCCATCGTCACGATCTGACCGGACAGACCTTGGCGTGAAATCTCGTCAATCGCGCGCGCTATCACTTTGTCGATCAGGTAGTCGAGATAACCCATGTACTAGCCCCACGCGTTCACTACATTGGTTTATGGTGTTTGTGATGATCGGCAACAAGCGGCAGTTTCGTAGCGCATAGCGCACCCATACCGCCTTCCAGCCTGACCTTATTCCTTTGCGATAGGTGCGGCATCCGCGCTATCGCAGGGTAAATCCCAGCGACAGTGTGACCATGCCCGGCCCATCCCGCAACCCTGCCGACTTCTCCTTTGAACGTGCCGCGCTCGCACAGGGGTTTCGCTGCGTTGTTGGGGTGGATGAGGTGGGGCGGGGTCCTCTCGCCGGGCCTGTCACGGCGGCGGCGGTGCGGTTGGACCCGGAGCGTATTCCCGCAGGCTTGGCCGATTCCAAGGCGCTGACGGCGTCGCGGCGAGAGGCGTTGTTTGCCGCGCTGATGGGTTGTGCCGAAGTGTCGGTTGCCCATGCCACGGTGGCCGAGATTGACGACCTCAACATTCTGCGCGCCAGTCATCTGGCGATGGAGCGCGCGATTGCGGGCCTGCCTTGCACCGCCGATCACGCGCTGATCGACGGCAATCTGATCCCGCGCGGGCTGACCATCCCTGCGCAGGCGATCATCAAGGGCGATGCGCTGTGTCTGTCCATCGCGGCGGCCTCGATCATCGCCAAGGTGACGCGCGACCGGATCATGGTGGATTTGGCGCAACAGCACCCCGGCTACGGCTGGGAGGGCAACGCCGGTTACCCGACAAAGGCGCATCTTGAGGCGCTTCTAAATCTTGGTGTGACCCCACACCATAGGCGTTCGTTCAAACCCGTCCACAACATCTTGTATCAAGATAATTCTGTAAGTGGTTGATTCAAAAAAGAATTTGACGGCGAATCACTGATGACTCATCCTGTGCCTAACGATCCGGCCACCAGATGCGGGACGAAGAGGCAGAGAATGGCGAACAAGACCAAACAGACGGAAGCGGTTGAGCTTCCGTTGAACCAGATCCTTGCGGGCGACTGCATCGACCTGATGAACAGCCTGCCTGCGGGCAGCATTGACCTGATTTTCGCGGACCCTCCCTATAACTTGCAGCTGAAGGGCGAATTGCATCGCCCCGACAACTCGCTTGTCGATGCGGTCAATGACCATTGGGACCAATTCTCCAGCTTTGCCGCCTATGACCGCTTTACCCGCGATTGGCTGGCGGCGGCGCGGCGGCTGCTGAAGCCGAATGGCGCGATCTGGGTGATCGGCAGCTATCATAACGTGTTCCGCGTCGGTGCGGCCTTGCAGGATCAGGGCTACTGGATGTTGAACGATGTGGTGTGGCGCAAGTCGAACCCGATGCCCAACTTCAAGGGCAAGCGCCTGACCAACGCGCATGAGACGCTGATCTGGGCCAGCCGCGACGAAAACTCGAAGTACACCTTCAACTATGAGGCGCTGAAGGCGCTGAATGACGGCATCCAAATGCGGTCGGACTGGGTGCTGCCGATCTGCACCGGGCATGAGCGGTTGAAGGATGAAAACGGCGACAAGGCGCATCCGACGCAAAAGCCGGAATCGCTGTTGCACCGTATCCTGATCGCCACCACCAATCCGGGCGATGTGGTGTTGGACCCGTTCTTTGGCACGGGCACAACAGGTGCTGTGGCCAAGATGCTGGGCCGCGATTTCATCGGGATCGAACGCGAGGAAGCCTATCGCAAGGCCGCCGCCGAACGCATCGGACGTATCCGCAAATTCGACGCCTCGGCCTTGGAAATCACCGGGTCGAAGCGGAGCGAACCCCGCGTGCCCTTTGGGCAGGTGGTGGAGCGTGGCATGCTGCGGCCGGGGGAAGAGCTGTTCTCGATCGGCAGCCGCTTCAAGGCCAAGGTCCGCGCCGATGGCACCTTGATCGGCAATGACGTCAAAGGGTCGATCCATCAGGTCGGCGCGCACTATGAAGGTGCGCCAAGCTGCAACGGCTGGACCTATTGGCACTTCAAGCGCGACGGCAAGATGATCCCCATCGACATCCTGCGCCAGCAGATCCGGTCCGAGATGGAGGCCGATCAGGCCAGCGCCCGTCACTGACGACTTAGTCTTTCAGACGCCTGTGCCGTAGTCCGCCTGCGGTGCAAACTCCCCGCCATGTCGTCATGGCGGGGTCTTTTCGTCAGGTGACTTCGGGATGATGCTGATCCCGCCACCTACCTCAAGCACCGCAAAGTCGATCTGATCCAGCCGTTTCAACCCCTGAGTCGTCCGCGCGCTTTCAAGGATTTCGTCCAGCGTGACACGAGAGCGGGTCAGGGCCCTTGGCTGCACTACGCCTTTGGCAATCAGCACGGAGGGCGTGCCGTCCAGAATTGCCCCCGCGCCGGGCCAAAGGGCCTTGGCATAGGACAGGCCGACATCGACCAGAACCAGCGTCTCGATCACGACCAGCGTGTTGGTCACCGACGAATCGTCGCCCACCAGCGCTTGGCCAGAGGTTTCGGCGATGATCAGCAGCAGGACGAAGTCGAACACCGTCACCTGCGCCAAGGTCCGCCGCCCCGCACTGCGCGTGACGATCAGCAGGGCGATGTAAATGCCAAGGGCGCGCAGGACGCTGTCCATGGTGGACCTACCTACGGCAACACGGTGAAGCGGGCGGGCAGGGGTGTGCCGTCCAGCGTCAGCGCAGTGTGAAAGATGCCGACCTGCCGCGCGGTCACGTAGAGGGCGATGCGGTGTGGCGCTGGCCCAAGGGCATTGAAATGCAAGGTAACGCCTTCGGGGGATGACTCTTCAATTTGCGGGCGCGGGGTGATCGTCTCACCCTCGAACCACGTCAGGAAATCGGCG
>NKIT01000117.1 GCA_002256185.1 Rhodobacteraceae bacterium PARR1
ATGATCTGGACTGCACCGCATCAGCCCCGGATCGACGAATTGGGGTGGTTTCGTCTGACCATTGGCCGTTTGGGCGGGCCAGAGGGTGCGCCCGTGGTCGTCTCTCGCACCGGCTATACCGGCGAGTTGGGGTTTGAGATTTTCTGCCACCCCAAGGATGGCGCGGCGGTCTATGACGCGGTCTGGACCCATGGCGCGGATCAGGGCCTGCGGCCCATGGGCCTTGCTGCGCTGGATATGGTGCGGATCGAGGCGGGCCTCATCTTTGCGGGCTATGATTTCAGCGACCAGACCGACCCGTTTGAGGCAGGCATCGGCTTTACCGTGCCGCTGAAGTCCAAGACCGATGATTTCATCGGGCGTGAGGCGCTGATCCGGCGCAAGGAAAACCCGGCTCACAAATTCGTCGGGTTGGACATCGACGCGAACGTTGAAGTGGGCCACGGCGATTGCCTGCACATCGGGCGGGCGCAGGTCGGGGTCATCACCTCGGCGATGCGGTCGCCACTGTTGGGCAAGACGATTGCCTTGGCGCGGGTGGATGTCGCCCATGCCGAGGTCGGGACCGCGCTTGATGTGGGCAAACTCGACGGTCAGCAAAAGCGACTTCCTGCGGTGATCGTGCCGCTGTCGCATTACGACCCCAAGAAAACCCGTCCGCAAAGCTGAGAGCGGGTGCTAGGGCGGGGCGCTTATCGCACCTTGGCTCGCGCGCGGTCCAGCCCCCAGACCAACAGCCCGGCCAACAGCCCCCAGAACGCCGCGCCCACCCCGGCGATGGCCACGCCCGATGCGGCGACCGACAGGGTGATCGTGGCGGCAAAGCGTTGATCGGGGGTGGCGAAAGCCCCGCTTAGCGCGCCCATCAGCGGACCGAGCAGCGCCAGCGCCACAAGCGCCGTCATCAGCGCGGACGGCAATGCGCCGAGCAGCGCCAGAATCACTGGGCCGGTCAGACCAAGGCAGACCCAAACCAGCGCATAGGCCAGCCCCACTTTCCAACGTTGGCTGCGGTCGGGGTGGACGTCATCGCCCATGCAGATTGCCGCCGTGATCGCAGCCATGTTGACAGTATGTGATCCGAACAGCGCCGCCACAGCGGAAATCGCGCCCGTCACGCCCAAGGCGGCGCGCACCGGGGGCGCGTAACCCGCCGCGCGCATGGTGGCAAAACCGGGCAGGTTCTGGGATGCCATGGTGACCAGATACAACGGCAGCCCCAGCCCGATCAGCGCGGGCAGGTGGAAGTCCGGCATCACGAACACAGGTGTCGGCGGGATGGGGGGCAGGACGGGCCAGACCGCAGCCCCCGTGGCAAAGGCCAGCACCAGCCCGACCGTCAGCGCGGCCAGCACGGCCAGCGCCGGGTTCCACAGCCTGACCAGCAGAAACAGCGCCACCATCGGCAGCACCAAGGCGGGTGCGGTTTGGGCCGCGCCTGCGCCCTTTAGGCAAAACGGCAAAAGAACACCCGCCAGCATCGCACCGGCAATGCCGTCAGGGATGCGGGCGACCAGGGCGCCCAAGGGTTTGACCAGCCCGGTTGCCGCGATCAGCAGGGCGGCCAGCAGGAAGGCCCCTACCGCCTCGGCCATGGTGAACCCGGTTGAGGCGGCGATGAGGGCTGCCCCCGGCGTGGACCAAGCCAGCACCACGGGCACCCGGTGCCATGTCGACAGGACGGCGGTTCCGACCGCTTTGGCCAGACAGACCGCCAAGACCCAACTCGTGGTCTGCGCCGGCGTCGCCCCGACTGCCGCAGCGGCGGCCAGCACCAGCGCGATGGTAGAGCCGTAGCCCACAAGCGCCGCAACCAGGGCGGCGGAAAAGACAGAGGCGCGCATGGTCGAGTCCCGCATCAGGTGCGGCGGGACGATGCCCATAGGGCTGCGCGCTTGGCAAGGGGGAGAGGGTGCGGCGATCCCAGGGAGGAGGAGGGGATCGCCGCGGTTCCGTCGGCCCGAGGGAGGAGGAGAGGGCCGCGCGAAAGTCTTGGGCCGTTCGGCCCGGAATTCGGGTGCGGCGATCCCAGGGAGGAGGAGGGGATCGCCGCTTGCACGATTGGCCCGGGGAGGAGGTCGGGCCGCTCGGTCTGGTTTGAACGTATACGCCGCAGCGTCCCGTTCGGATCAAAGTGCGGCGACACCAGGGAGGAGGAGAAGTGCCGCCGCTTTTGCTATGAACCCCGGGAGGAGGTGGGGTTCAGCAAGAAACCTTATTTGCCGTAAGCCGCTTCGCGGGACTTACTTGCCGTAAGCCGCTTCGCGGGCCAGGGCCGGAACGTCGAGACGCGAGATGCCCAGATCGGCAAGTTCACGGTCGGTGAGCGCGTCCAGTTCGCGGACGGTCTGCATATAAACGGCGCGGCGGGCAAGGGCCGCTTTCACATTGGCGAGGAAGCCGGGAAAGCGATCAGCCAGCGAAAGGGACGCGGCGCGGGAGGTGTTCACATAAGCCATTTCAATCAGCCTCAGTTTGTTCGGTTCATCTTCTGGCGTTCTCTTTTGCGCCGTTACCGTAAACATGGGGCAATTGCTGCACCTGCACAATCCTTTTGGGCTGCAATGCTGCCATGCAGCAATCGCATGGCTTGTTGTCACAAAATATTCAACATTTACCATGACTTCGCCGAAAAATCGGGCAGTTTGCAAACGCTGGCTTGTGCTTTTGTGCGAAGCAAGGGACGTTCTGCGCCGCAAGACCGCCACAGGCAAGCGCTGTGGGTGTAGGATGATATCAGGAGAGGGCAACATGGCCGTGACGCGCGAACAGGTGATGGAGGTTCTGGCGGGTGTGGCCGTCCCGGAGGGTGGGTCTCTCGTCTCGCGCGATATGATTCGGGCGCTGACGGTTGAGGGTGGCGTGATCCGCTTTGTCATCGAAGCAGCGACACCGGATGACGCGCGCGCGCTGGCCCCGGCGCAGGCACAGGCGGAAACCGCTTTGCGGGCATTGGCGGGCGTGACCTCGGTTCAAGTTGTGATGACGGCGCATGGACCGGCGGCGAAACCGGCGGCCCCCAATCTTTCGGCGCCCTCGCTGAAGATCGGCCAGCACCCCACGCCGCAGCAGGGCGGGCCGCAGCGCATCACCGGGGTGGATCGGATCATCGCGGTCGCCTCGGGCAAGGGTGGGGTGGGGAAATCGACGGTGTCGTCGAACCTCGCCGTCGCCTTGGCACGGCAGGGGCGGCGGGTGGGTTTGCTCGATGCCGATATCTACGGCCCCAGCCAACCGCGCATGATGGGGGTGTCAAAACGCCCGGCCAGCCCGGATGGCAAGACCATCGAACCGCTGCACGCGCATGGCGTCACCATGATGTCGATCGGCCTCATGCTGAAAGAGGATGAGGCCGTGATCTGGCGCGGTCCGATGATCATGGGGGCGTTGCAGCAACTATTGACGCAGGTGGATTGGGGGCGGCTGGATGTGCTGATCGTCGATCTGCCGCCGGGGACCGGGGACATCCAACTGACGCTGTGCCAGCGCACGCAACTGACCGGGGCCATCGTTGTCTCTACCCCGCAGGATGTGGCGCTGCTGGATGCGCGCAAGGCGCTGGACATGTTCCAGAAGCTGAAGACCCCGGTGCTGGGCCTGATCGAGAACATGTCCACCTATATCTGCCCCAACTGCGGGCATGAGGCGCATATCTTCGGGCATGGCGGTGTCGCGGCAGAGGCGGCGAAACTGGACCTGCCCTTCCTTGGGGAAATCCCCTTGGCGCTGGAGGTGCGGGTTGCGGGTGACAGCGGCACACCTATCGCGGCAGGCGACGGCATGGTGGCCGAAGCTTACGCCCGGCTGGCGCATCGTCTGGTCGCGGGCGGGATGGCCTGATCCGCGACGGGGCGGGAGGGCGGCGACAAGCGAGACGCCTCGCGCCGAATCACTTCTACGGGAAATCATGGGACGTCCGGGGGATCACCCCGGACTTTTGCCATTTCCGGGCATCGCGCCCGTGTGATCTGCCGTGAATCCGCCTGAAAACTGACCAAAAGCCATATTCGCCGGGAAAAGATGGGTTGCGCCGGGACGGGCAGCGGCTTGGCACATCTAGGGGCTGCTTGTGTCCGTTCCGCTATAACTAGGGCCGAGGCCACGGTCTGGCGGTGCAGGCAACGCAAGCCCTTATGGCGATTGCCCGCTTTCGCCCTACTTTTCCCAAAATTTTCCATTGCCACCCATGAAATCCCGTGGCATCCATACGTCATCGAGACGGCGAGCAGATACAACGCAGGGGCAGCGCAAGACCCCGAACAGGCGAACGATCAGGCTTCATACAGGCACTCGCTTTCTTGAATGTAAGAGATCCGGCGCGCGAGCGAGCAGACGCTTCCCCCAAGCGGCGCGCGTAGCTGGACGCCCAGCGATGGGACAGGCGGCGGATCGTGCAGTGGCAGCAGCACGATCCGCCGTTTCCGTTTCACGGACCCGTGAACGGAAAAACATGTCAGACTGCCGCGTAAGAAGGAGCCGCAAGGCCCATGTCCGAGGCGTTCAGAGGCGAGTTCACCCAAAAGGTGGATGGCAAGGCGCGGGTGTCCATCCCGGCAGCCTTTCGCCGTGTCCTCGAAGCTGGCGATCCCGACAGCCCCCGCAAGCGTATCGTCATGGTCTATGGCGACGAACGTCGCAAATTCACCGAATGCTACACCATCGCCGAGGCTGCACGGCTTGAGGCGCGCATCCGCGCCTTGCCGCTGGGGTCGCAAAAGCGCCGCATCCTTGAGCGCAACCTGATCACCCTGTCGGCCACCATCGAGATTGACGACGATGGCCGGATCGTTCTGCCCGCCAAGGTGCGCGACAAGATCGGTATCGGGTCCGATGATCTGACCAAAGGGGCAGAGGCGGTGTTTGCGGGCGCGCTGGATACATTCCAGATCTGGAAATCCGCGACCTATGACGCCGATATCCTGCGCGCGGCGGAAGATGATCTCGCCGATTTGCCCGAGGATATGGATATTCTGTCGCTTCTGAGCGACGACACGGGGGTTTGAACCGTGACCGGCAGCGATCCCGAAACCGGTCGCGCTCCGCATGTTCCGGTGCTGCTGCGCCCGCTTCTGGCGGCGGTGGCCCCTGTGCAGGGCGTCTGGCTGGACGGCACCTTTGGCGCGGGCGGCTATGCGCGGGGCCTTTTGGCGGCGGGGGCGGATCGGGTGATCGGGGTCGACCGTGATCCCTTGGCGCTGGAGATGGCTGCAGGCTGGATCGGCGATCATGGCGACCGCTTGCAACTGGTCGCGGGGACGTTTTCAGAACTGGACCAGCATGCAGGCGGCCTGCTGGATGGCGTGGTCTTGGACCTTGGCATTTCGTCGATGCAGATTGACCGCGCGGAGCGGGGGTTCTCGTTCCAGAAGGATGGCCCCTTGGACATGCGGATGTCACAGGATGGACCCTCGGCCGCTGATCTGGTGAACACGGCGGATGAAACCGTGCTGGCCGATGTTCTGTATCATTACGGCGAAGAGCGTGCCTCGCGCCGGATCGCGCATGCCATCGTTGCCGCGCGGGCGGTGGAGCCGATCACAACCACGTTGCGGCTGGCCGAACTGGTCGCCCGCTGTCTGCCGCGCCCCAAACCGGGGCAAAGCCACCCTGCGACCCGCAGCTTTCAGGCCATCCGTATTGCCGTGAACACCGAATTCGACCAATTGGCCGAAGGTCTGGCCGCTGCCGAACGCGCGCTGAAACCCGGCGGGATGCTGGCCGTGGTCACGTTCCATTCGTTGGAAGACCGGATCGTGAAGCGCTACCTGCAACTGGCCAGTGGGGCAGAGTCGAACGCCAACCGCTATGCCCCGGCGCGGGCCGAAGATGCCGCGCGCTTTGAGATGGTCACCCGCAAGGCCGTTGCCCCCGATGAGGTGGAGTTGGCCGACAACCCCCGCGCCCGGTCGGCCAAGCTGCGCGTGGCGCGGCGGACGGGCGTGGCCCCGCGTGCGTTGGACCCCAAAGCTCTGGGCCTGCCCCAGATCCAGACCAAGAAAGGCCGCCGCTGATGCGCCCTGTGCTTTATGTGCTGACGTTTCTTTCGGTCATGGGCTTGGCGTTCTGGGCCTACCGCGAGAATTACGCCACGCAGCAGGCGCTGAAGGACATGGCGGCCTTGCAGGATGACATCGCGGCTTTGCGCGAGGCGCTGACGCTGCAACGCGCGGAATGGGCTTATCTCAACCGGCCAGAGCGGCTGCGGCAGTTGGCGACGGTGAACTTTGACCGGCTGGGGCTGTTTCCACTGACGCCTGAACAATTGGGGGCCGCGCGGGACATCTCGTATCCGCCGCAAGCGCCCCTGATGGGCAGCATAGACAATCCACAGGACGTCATGGGCCAAGTCGCCCCGGATGGAGATTTCCCGTGATCCGCACCCCGCTTCGCCCGCTTGCCCGTATCCTTTTGGCCCGCCAACAAGGCGTGAACCCAGACAGCATCGAACGCGAGAACCTGCGTCTGCGACATGAGGCGATGCGCGACAAATCCCGCCTGCGGGCCGAGGGGCGGCTTTTGCTGCTGGGTATGGGTTTTGCGGCGGCCTTTACCTTGATCGGGGCGCGCATGGGCCTTTTGGCCGCGACCGAACCGATGGAGCCGCGTTCTGCCGCACCGGGGGCCGAGATCACGGCGACACGCGCTGACATCACCGACCGCAACGGCAATGTGCTGGCGACCAACATGTTGACCCATGCGCTCTATGCCCATCCGCGCGATATGGTGGACCCAAAGCGCGTGGCGCAGGAACTGGCGGCAATCTTCCCCGAGTTCAAGGAAGAGGACCTGTACCGCCGCTTCACCGATGGCCGCAGTTTCCTGTGGATCCGCAAGGTGCTGAGTCCCGAACAGATGCAAAAGGTGCATGAGATCGGCGATCCCGGCCTGTTGTTCGGCCCGCGTGAGATGCGGCTTTACCCCAACGGAGCTTTGGCGGCGCATGTGCTGGGCGGCACCTCTTTCGGGGCCGAAGGCGTGCATTCGGCCGAGGTGATCGGGGTTGCGGGCATCGAAAAGGCACTGGATGTGCGGATGCGCGATCCAGCGCAGGCGGGGCAGCCGGTGCAACTGTCCATCGACCTGACCTTGCAAGCGGCGGTCGAAGAGATTTTGCAGACCGGGATGACCATGCTGTCGGCCAAGGGCGCGGCGGCGATCCTGATGGATGTGCACACGGGCGAGATACTGTCGCTCGCCTCGCTTCCGGCCTTTGATCCGAATGACCGCCCGAACAACCCCATCAGCGGCGAACCCGGCGATAGTCCGCTGTTCAACCGCGCGGTGCAGGGTGTCTATGAACTGGGCTCGACCTTCAAGATTTTCACCGTCGCCAATGCGCTGGAACTGGGGTTGGTGACACCGGACAGCATGGTGGATGCCAATGCGCCCAAGCGGGTGGGGCGGTTTACCATCAAGGAATTCCAGAACAAGAATTACGGGCCGCTCTTGTCGGTGCGGGACGTTATTGCCAAATCGTCCAACGTGGGGACGGCGAACCTTGCGTTGACCATCGGCGCCTTGCGTCAGCAGGCGTTTTACAAGGCGCTGGGGTTCTTTGAACCGACCCAGATCGAATTGGTCGAGGCACCGGGGGCCAAGCCCATCGTGCCGAAGAAATGGCCTGACATCACGGTCATCACCACCTCTTACGGGCACGGCATCTCGGCCAGCCCAATGCATCTGGCGGCGGCCTATGGCGCGATTGCCAATGGAGGTATCCGCATGACACCGACGCTGTTGCACGGTGGTGTGCCGCAAACCGGGCCGCGCGTGATGTCAGAAAAGACGGCGCGTGAGGCACGGTCAATGCTGCGTGAGGTTGTCACCCACGGCACCGCCACGATGGCCGATGTGCCGGGATATGAGGTGGCAGGCAAGACCGGGACCGCCGAAAAACCCAACAAGCAGGGCGGCTATGACACCGACAAGGTGGTGAACACATTCGCCATGATGTTCCCCGCGTCCGAGCCGAAATATGTGCTGGTGGTGACGCTGGATGAGCCGGTGGATACCTCGGGCTCTGAACCGCGCCGCACGGCGGGCTGGACCGCCGTTCCCGTGGCCGCCGAAATCGTGCGCCGCGCTGCCCCGCTGTTGGGTTTGCGGCCTGTGGTTGAACCCAAGGCCCCGGATACGCTAACTGCCGCGTCGAACTGACACGAAACGGGGAGAGCGTGATGGCGGAACGGGCAAGACTTTCGGAACTGGGCCTGACCGCACGGGCAGGGCGCGATCCTGTGATTTCGGGCGTGGTGGTGGACAGCCGGGCGGTGCGGCCGGGGATGCTGTTCGCCGCCTTGCCGGGGGTAAAGGTGCATGGCGCGGCCTATGTTGAAACCGCCGTGCAGGCGGGGGCAGCGGCAATCCTGACCGATGCGGTAGGCGCGGCGCTGGCCGCCGATGCTTTGGCCGGATCGGATGCCGCCTTGGTGGTGGCCGAAGACCCGCGCGCGGCATTGGCCGGGGCGGCGGCGCTGTGGTTCGGCGCGCAACCCGAGACGATGGTTGCGGTGACAGGGACCAACGGCAAAACCTCGGTCGCGACTTTCACCCGGCAAATCTGGATGGCGCTGGATCATGCCGCGATCAATATCGGCACCACCGGGGTTGAGGGCGCTTGGGCCGCCCCGTCCAGCCACACCACCCCGGATGCGGTGACGCTGCACGCGATGCTGTCGCAGGCGGCGGGCGCAGGTGTCACCCATGCGGCGATGGAGGCATCCTCGCACGGGCTGGACCAACGCCGGATGGATGGCGTCCGGCTGGCGGCGGCAGGGTTCACCAACTTTACCCAAGATCATCTGGATTACCACGGCACAATGGAGGCCTATTTTCAGGCCAAGGCGCTGCTGTTTTCGCGGGTTTTGCCCGAGGGTGGGGTGGCGGTGATCAACCTTGACGACGCCTATGCCGCGCGTCTGGTCGATCTTGCCCGCGCGCGCGGGCAGCGTCTGTTGACGGTGGGAGAGGCCGCCGGGGCCGACCTGCGCCTTCTGTCGCGCCGCTATGACGCCACAGGGCAAGAAGTGCGGATCGGCTGGCAGGGCCAAGCGGTGCAGGTGCGCCTTGATCTGATCGGCGGGTTTCAGGCGGCGAATGTGGCGGTGGCGGCGGGACTGGCGATTGCCTCGGGCGATGATCCGGCGCGGGTCTTTGCCGTGCTGCCGCAGTTGACCGGCGTGCGCGGGCGGATGCAGCGCGCCGCGACGCGCAAGAACGGCGCGCAGGTGTTTGTCGATTACGCCCATACGCCGGATGCTGTGGAAACCGCGCTCAAGGCACTGCGCCCGCATGTTATGGGGCGGATCATCGTCGTATTCGGCGCAGGCGGCGACCGTGACCGCACGAAGCGCCCGTTGATGGGTGCGGCGGCGGCGGCGAATGCGGATGTTCTTTTTGTGACAGACGACAACCCCCGCAGCGAGGAACCGGCGGCCATCCGTGCCGAAATCCTGCAAGCCTGCCCCACCGCGTTTGAGGTCGGCGACCGCGCCGAGGCCATCCTGCGCGGCGTGGCAGAACTGCAACCGGGGGATGCGCTCTTGGTGGCAGGCAAGGGGCATGAGACGGGGCAAACGATCAAAGGGCAGGTTTATCCTTTTGACGATGTGGAACAGGCCAGCATTGCAGTGGCGGCCTTGGACGGGGTGATTTGATGGGTGACGCGCTTTGGACAGCGGCAGAGGCCGCTGCGGCGACGGGCGGACGGGTCACGGACGATTGGCAAGCGCGGGGCGTCTCCATTGACACGCGCACGATCCAGCCCGGTGATCTGTTCGTCGCGCTGAAAGATGTTCGCGACGGGCATGACTTCGTGGCGCAGGCTTTGGCAAAAGGGGCGGCGGCGGCGCTGGTCAGCCGTATCCCCGAAGGTGTGGCGGCGGATGCGCCGCTTCTGCTGGTGCCCGATGTCCTGCGCGCACTTGAGGGGTTGGGTGCCGCCGCCCGTGCCCGCACCAAGGCGAAAGTGGTGGGGGTGACGGGATCCGTCGGCAAAACATCCACCAAGGAAATGCTGCGCGCGGTCTTGGGCGGGCAGGGCAAGGTCCATGCCGCCGAGGCCAGCTACAACAACCATTGGGGCGTGCCGCTCACACTCGCCCGGATGCCTGCGGACACAGATTTCGCGGTGATCGAGATCGGCATGAACCATCCCGGTGAGATTGCGCCGCTGGCCCGTCTGGCAAAGTTGGATGTGGCGGTGGTGACCACCGTAGCGCCTGCGCATCTTGAAGCCTTCGACAGCATCGACGGCATCGCCCATGAAAAGGCGTCCATCATGGACGGGCTGGTTCCCGGCGGTGTTGCCATCTTGAACGCCGATATCGCGACGACCCCGATCCTGACCGCCAAGGCGGCAGCGATGGGGGCAAAGCAGGTGCTGTTCGGCACGACGGCGGGCGCGGATTGGCGGATATTGACGGTGGAACTGTCGGGCGGTGCAACCATCGTGCGCGCGACGGCGCAGGGTGGGGCGCTGCTGTTCAAGGTCGCCGCACCGGGGCGGCATTTCGCGGGCAATGCCATCGCCGCCTTGGCCGTGGCGCAGGCGATGGGCTGTGATCCGGCGATTGCCGCCTGTGACATCGGGCGCTGGTCCCCCCCGGCCGGGCGCGGCACGCGCGAGCGTATCCTGATGGACCCGGTCGAAGAAACTGCCTTTGATCTGTTCGACGATGCCTTCAACGCCAACCCGGCCTCGATGGCCGCTGCCTTGGATGTCCTGATCGCCGCCGAGCCGCAACACGGTGTTGGCCGCCATGACACCGGCCGCCGCATCGCGATCTTGGGCGATATGCTGGAGCTTGGCCCGACCGAGGCCGCCCTGCATGCCGCCATCGCCAGCCATCCCGGATTGCAGGCTGTTACGACCATCCATTGCGTCGGTCCCCGGATGAAGGCCCTGTGGCAAGCCTTGCAGCGCGGGCAACGGGGCGAGTGGGTGGAAACCGCGCCAGAACTCGCCCTTCGCGCCCGCCACCTTGTGGATGCGGGGGATGTGGTGCTGGTGAAGGGATCAAAGGGATCGAAAGTCTCGCTCGTCGTTGACGGCTTGCGGAAATTGGGGCAGGCGGTGCCGGCACTGGATCAAGGGGCAGAGTGAATGTTCTACTGGCTTACCGCGTTTTCTGACGGCGGCGACATCTTCAACCTGTTCCGCTATCAGACCGTCCGCGCAGGCGGGGCATTCCTGACAGCGCTGATCTTTGGCTTTGTCTTTGGCCGCCCGCTGATCGACCTTTTGCGGCGCAAACAGAAAAAGGGCCAGCCGATCCGCGAGGATGGACCGGCCAGCCATTTCTCCAAGGCCGGAACGCCGACGATGGGGGGCCTTCTGATCCTGTCGGCGCTGATGGTGTCCACCCTGCTTTGGGCGCGGTGGGACAATCCCTATGTCTGGATCGTGCTGCTGGTGACGCTGGCCTTTGGCCTGATCGGGTTTGCGGATGACTATGCCAAGGTCACCAAGCAAAACACCAAGGGCGTGTCGGGCAAGGTGCGCTTTGTCGCTGGCCTGCTGATCGCAGGGCTGGCCTCTTATGCCGCGGCGCGGTTCCATCCCGAAGGGCTGACCAACCAATTGGCGCTGCCGTTCTTCAAGGATGTGCTGTTGAACCTGTCGATCCTGTTCGTGCCCTTTGGCATGGTGGTGATCGTGGGGGCGGCGAATGCGGTGAACCTGACGGATGGTCTGGACGGGCTTGCCATCATGCCGGTGATGATCGCAGCGGGGACGTTTGGCGTGATCGCCTATGTCGTCGGCAACTCGCAATGGACGGAATATCTGGGCGTGCATTTCGTGCCCGGCACGGGGGAGTTGCTAATCTTCTGCGCCGCGCTGTTCGGTGGCGGCATGGGATTCCTGTGGTACAACGCCCCCCCGGCGGCGGTGTTCATGGGCGATACCGGGTCATTGGCCCTTGGCGGTGCGCTGGGCGCGATTGCCGTCTGCACCAAGCATGAGATCGTGCTGGCCATCGTCGGCGGGCTGTTCGTTGTCGAGGCGATGAGCGTGATCATCCAAGTCCTCTACTTCAAACGCACCGGCCGCCGCGTGTTCCTGATGGCCCCGATCCACCACCATTTCGAGAAGAAAGGCTGGGCCGAACCCCAGATCGTGATCCGCTTCTGGATCATCTCCCTCATCCTCGCGCTGGTGGGTCTGGCAACGCTGAAGGTGCGGTGAGGGGGGCTGGCCGCCCCTTGAAACGTTGGCGTTTCCCTGTAGGTTGTTTTAGTGCAGCTTTAAGGGGTGACGCATGCCGGAAACTTCGATGGATTATTGGGTCATCGCCGGGGTGGTCTTTACCGCCCTGTGTTTCCTTGTGACCTTCATGCGCCGTCCGAAAAAGACGACTAACATCGCTGAGCGGTCTGAACGCGTGGATCAGCGGGGCGGTGAGGGCACGACCACCAACACAGCGAAGGACAGCCGCGACGTGCGGCAGCAGGGCTGATGCTGGGGCCAAAGACGGACAATTCCGTCACCGACTCGCAGGACGTCAATCAGGTCGGCCATAACTCTGGCACGATGAATATTGGTCTGACGTTTGAGCAGCACGAACGTAATGTGCGGGAACTTCTGGCGAAGTCGGAGGCTCTATACGAACGATTGCTCGAGGCCAAAGATCGGACAAGTCGGGCCGAACTTGCGGAGGCTCTCGCGCAACGCGATGCAGCTTTGGAGATTCTCGCGAACCTACAAGAGAATTACGAAAAGACCCTTGCGGACCTTTCGGACCTGAAGGCTATTTTGCTCCGCTACGACAACGTACTTGATCGCACAAAACACGCCGCCGCCGATGCCGCCCTTGATCGTGGCGACCGCACCTTGGCGCGGGCGTTGTTGACTGAGCTTTCTGCCAAGGCTCGCGCTCGCAGGGAGGATAACACAAAGGAAGAAGCCGAACTTGAATTTAAGCTGGGCGAGATTGCTGCAACAGAAATGCGCTGGCATGATGCGGCGGCGCACTTCGCGGTAGCGGTAAAGCTAAACCCGACCTTTGACACGCTGCTTAGAGCGCACGAAACCGCTTGGCTTGCGGCCGACTACCCCGCCGCCTTGCGCTTTGCGGAAGGATTGGTGAACTGGGCAAACACCCAAGGTACACGAGAGCAAATAGCCACGGCACTGCTCAATCAAGCTTGGACAATATTTTTTCAAGATCGAGACGAGGATGCCGATGGTCTGCTTCGTCCGAAGATTGATATTAGCGAAGCAACCTTTGCTGCGACCCTTCCGTGCTATACTCAGCGTTTGGGCCGTATAGCCGTGGTGATGCACCGCCAAGGCCGA
>NKIT01000118.1 GCA_002256185.1 Rhodobacteraceae bacterium PARR1
CCTCAAGGAAAACCCCGCCGAGGCGCAGATCGTCTCGCACCGCTACATGCTGCGCGCGGGCATGATCAAACAGCAGGCGGCGGGCATCTATTCCTGGCTGCCCTTGGGCTACCGCGTCCTGAAGCGCATCGAAGAGATTGTGCATCAGGAACAGATCCGCGCAGGCCATATCCCGCTGCTGATGCCCACCCTGCAACCGGCAGACCTGTGGCGCGAATCCGGGCGTTATGACGACTACGGTCAGGAAATGCTGCGCATCACCGACCGCCAAAAGCGCGAGATGCTCTATGGGCCGACCAATGAAGAGATGATTACCGACATCTTCCGCGCCCATGTGAACAGCTACAAAGACCTGCCGATGACGCTGTATCACATCCAGTGGAAATTCCGCGACGAGATGCGCCCGCGTTTCGGGGTGATGCGGGGCCGCGAATTCCTGATGAAGGACGGCTACAACTTCGACATCGACCGCGAGGCTGCGCTGCATGCCTACAACCGCCACATGGTCAGCTATCTGCGCAGCTATGAACGCATGGGCCTGACCGCCATTCCGATGCGCGCGGCCTCTGGCCCCATCGGCGGCGACAACACGCATGAATTCCTCGTGCTGGCGCAAACCGGCGAATCCGAAGTGTTCTACGATGACCGAGTGACCGCCCTGAAACTGGGACAGCGCGACATCGACTATGATGACCGCACGCAGGTCGCCAAAGTCTGCGAAGAGTTCACCACCCTCTACGCCCGCACCGATGAAACCCACGACACCATCGTCTTCGACACTATCCCCGAAGCGCACCGCAAAGTGGGCCGCGGGATCGAGGTTGGCCAGATCTTCTACTTCGGCACCAAGTATTCGGAATCGATGGGGGCCTTGGTCGTCAACGAAAAGGGCGAACGCGTCCCGGTGGAAATGGGCAGCCATGGCATCGGTGTGTCGCGCCTTCTGGGGGCCATCATCGAAGCCAGCCACGACGACAAGGGCATCATCTGGCCCGAAGGCGTCACCCCCTTCCCGGTCGGCATCGTCAACCTCAAGCAAGGCGACGGCGCCTGTGACGCGGCCTGCGCGGGCATCTACAAAGCCCTCGCCGCCAAGGGGTTTGAGGCACTTTATGATGACCGCGACGAACGCGCCGGCGCGAAATTCGCCACCATGGACCTGATCGGCCTGCCGTGGCGCATCACTGTCGGCCCGCGTGGTCTGGCAAATGGTGTGGTCGAAGTGACCAGCCGCCGCACCGGCGAGTCCGAGGAAATGTCGGTAGAAGCCGCCGTGGACCGCATCGCGCAAATCTACGCAGCCCACTGACCGGATCGGGCGCATTTAACCCTGCGCCTGCTTCCCCGTTGCCCCAAATATCCTCAGGGGGTGAATGGCCGCTTGCGGCCAGAGGGGGCGCGAGCGCCCCCTTCCCTATCACCCAACCGCCACGATCCCTGCGGCGATTACTTCACCCGGCTCCAGGTGCCGCCGTCGCGGCAGATGCCGAGGATGCAGCCTTTGACGTTCAGGCCATCACCGCTGAGCGTCATGTAGGAGTTGTAGGTCTTGTCGCGGTCTGGCGACCAGACCTTGCCATCCTCATAGCTGCCATCACCTTGGGCCATCATGTCCCAGACGATCTGCTTGCCCACGTTGGGCGAGTCGACCTCTTTGCCTGCGGAATCGAAGGCCTTGACCAGCGTGCCACAAAAGGCGGCGCCGCAGGGGGCCACTTGGATATGGCCGAAGTTGCCGTTGTCATCCGGCGCGGTTTGCCAGATGCCCTCAACGGGATCGGCGGCAAAGGCGGTGGTTGCGGCGATCAGTCCGGCAGCCAAAGTCAGTGCAAAGGTTTTCACGGGGTCTCCTCCCTGTTGAGCCCATTTGTCGCATCCTTTGTCAGCTTTTCCCGTCACGCAAGGATGACGTTAGGTCGAAGCCTGTTCTGTCGGGTCTTGCCTGCCCCGCGCCCCCATGCCAAAGCCGCGCGCAAGCGAACCCATGAGGCTGCCATGATCCTATACCCCGCCATTGATCTGAAAGACGGCCAATGCGTGCGTCTGTTGCGCGGCGAGATGTCGGCGGCCACCGTCTTTGGCGACGATCCGGCGGCGCAGGCGGCAAAGTTCGCGGCGGCGGGCTGCGAATGGCTGCATCTGGTGGACCTGAACGGGGCGTTTGCGGGTCAGCCGGTCAATGCTGCTGCGGTTGAGGCGATCTTGGCCCGTGTCAAGGTTCCCACCCAATTGGGCGGCGGAATCCGCGATATGGCGACGATTGCCATGTGGCTGGAAAAGGGTCTGGCGCGGGTCATCCTTGGCACGGTCGCGGTGGAAAACCCCGATCTGGTGCGACAGGCGGCACGGGAATTTCCCGGCAAGGTGGCCGTGGGGATTGACGCCCGCAAAGGCTTTGTCGCCACCAAAGGCTGGGCCGAGGAAACCACCGTACAGGCCACCGACCTTGCCCGCTCGTTTGAGGATGCCGGTGTCGCCGCCATCATCTACACCGACATCGACCGCGACGGCGCGATGGGCGGCCCGAACATTGAGGCGACCGAGGCTTTGGCGCGTGCCGTGTCGATCCCCGTGATTGCCTCGGGCGGCGTCAGCCGGATGGAAGACCTGATCGCCCTGCGTGATACGGGCGTGATTGCGGGCGCGATCTCGGGGCGGGCGCTCTATGATGGGGCGATTGATCTGGCGGCAGCGCTGGCGGCGTTGCGGGGGTAATCTAAGGCAAGTCACTAGGCCCCTTCGGAGGCTCCAGTGGAGCGTCCGAAGGGGCCGCCGCTAGGGCGCGCGCGACCTGCCGGGGTGGGCGCACCTGTGCGCACGACCCGGTGGGGGTGTAGGGCGATCAGAAATCGTCCAGTGGACGATTTCCGCCCGGAACGCGCGGCCCGTGGCCGGGCAGGGAGGTCGTGCGCGGCCCGTGGCCTTTGGGGCCACGCGCCGTGTCTGGCGTCATGTCCTTGATGAAATCCTGCCGCTTTCCCTTTCCCCCCTGATCCGCTATTTGCGACCCTGACCGCTGGAAAGGCCGCGCCATGCTGAAAACCCGGATCATTCCTTGCCTTGACGTCGCCGATGGCCGCGTGGTCAAGGGCGTGAACTTCGTCAACCTGATCGATGCCGGTGACCCGGTTGAGGCCGCCCGCGCCTATGACGCCGCAGGCGCGGATGAACTGTGCTTTCTGGATATCCACGCCACCCACGAAAACCGCGGCACGATGTTTGATCTGGTCACCCGCACGGCGGAACAATGCTTCATGCCGCTGACTGTCGGCGGTGGGGTCAGAACGCCCGAAGATGTGCGCGCCCTGCTGCTCGCAGGCGCCGACAAGGTCAGCTTCAACTCTGCCGCTGTGGCCGATCCGGACGTGGTGGCCCGCGCGGCGGACCGCTTTGGGTCGCAATGCATCGTCGTGGCGATTGACGCCAAGACCGTCAGCCCCGGCAAATGGGAGATTTTCACCCATGGCGGGCGCAAACCCACCGGCATTGATGCAATCGATTTTGCCCGCACCGTCGCCGCCAAGGGCGCAGGGGAAATCCTGCTGACCAGCATGGACCGCGACGGCACGCGCGGCGGCTATAACCTGCCCCTCACCCGCGCCATCGTTGATGCCGTGGGCATTCCGGTCATCGCCTCGGGCGGGGTTGGCACGCTGGACCATCTGGTTGAGGGCGTGACCAAGGGCGGGGCCTCAGCCGTGCTCGCCGCCAGCATCTTCCACTTTGGCGAATTCACCATCGGCCAAGCCAAGGCCCATATGGCCGCCGCCGGTATCCCCATGAGGCTACAATGACTGCGCTGGACCGTCTCGCCGCCACCATCGCCACACGTCGCGGTGCCGACCCTGACACGTCCTGGACCGCGAAACTGCTGGCCAAAGGCCCGGAAAAATGCGCCGAGAAGTTCGGAGAAGAGGCAGTTGAGGCGATCATCGAAGCCGTCAAGGGCGACCGCGCCAAACTGACGGCAGAGGCGGCGGATGTGCTATACCACCTGCTGGTCATGCTCGCCGCGCGGGATGTCGCGCTGGCCGATGTACTGGCAGAATTGGAGCGGCGCGAGGGCACATCGGGCATCGCCGAAAAGGCGGCGCGGGGGTAGGGTGCGCATTCATTGCGCACCTTGACCGACATGGAAGGTGCGCAATGAATGCGCACCCTACCCTGCCTCATATCCCCAGTCGCGGAATCTCGATAGCAGGACACCGGTCCATCACCACCTGCACCCCCGCCGCGCGGGCCTTGTCCGCAGCGACCTCATTCACCACGCCCAATTGCATCCAGATGCCCTTCAGCCCCGGCAGGCGCAGCGCCTCGTCGACCACGGGACCGACTTCGGACGAGCGGCGGAAGATGTCCACCATATCGACAGGCGTCCCGATGCTGGACAGGGTGGCGTGAACCACCTCTCCCAGCGCCTGATCCCCGGCGAAACCCGGATTGACCGGGATCACCCGATAGCCGCGCCGTTTCAGGAACGCGGCCACGGAATGGCTGGCGCGGTCCGGCTTTGGCGACCAGCCAACGACGGCGATGGTCTTGACGCTGTTCAACAGGGATTTGATCTCTTCATCGGTCATCTTGGTCCCCCCCAGTTCCCCACCCTACCGCTATCCGCTTTTGCCCCTGCGGTTCAAGTCACACTGGCGCTGCAAGAAAAAGGCGTCCGGCCCAATGGGACGGACGCCAAGTCGCGGAACGAGGGACAGTGAATGAGAGACGGGGGTTCCGAACCCGTGCCCCGACTGTGACATAGAAACCCCGCCGCCGGATTAAAGTTCCCGTCGCGCTATCGTGAAAGGGAACTTTCGTCACACCAGCTTTTGCGACGCCGCATAAAGCCCCACCGCCGCAGCGTTCGACACGTTCAGCGACCCAAAGCCACCGGCGAACGGAATACGCGCGACCATGTCACAGGTGTCGCGCGTCTTGTCGCGCAGACCCGGCCCTTCGGCCCCCAGCACCAGCGCCACGGGCCGCTTGCCCACGCCGTCCAAAGCGGCGGGCAGCTCGACGTCGCCGTCGCCATCCAGCCCGATCAGCACATAACCCGCATCGCGCAATTCGCCCATCGCATCGGCCAGATTGGTGACGCGCAGATAGGGCTGGCGTTCCAACGCCCCGCTGGCGGTCTTGGCCAATGCCCCGGTTTCGGGTGCCGAATGGTGGCGCGGCGCAATGACCGCCCGCGCGCCAAACACCTCAGCCGAGCGCAAGACCGCACCGACGTTATGCGGATCGGTCACCCGGTCCAGCAGCACAACCAAAGGCAACCCTTCGCCCGAAATCGCCAGATCCGCCAGACTGCCCCAGTTCAAGGGCCGCACTTCCATCGCCGCGCCCTGATGGACGGACGTGGGATCAATCGGCACGTTGAAACTGCGCGGATCGACGATCTCGGGTTCCATCCCCGACAGATCAATCGCCTCAGCCAGTTTGTCGGCAGCATTCTTGGTGACCACAAGGTGCAGCTTCTCGCGCGCGGGGTTCATCAGCGCATCGCGCACCGCATGAAGGCCGAACAGCCAAACAGTCTCTTTCGCCTCGATCTTGCGGTTGCGTTCCTTGTCGACCACCCATTGCGGCTTTTGCGATCCCGGTTTCATGGGCAGTCCTTTCTATGCAGCTTTGGCCTTTGCAGGTTGATTTGACCATGATCCCAAGGCCGAAAAAAGCGCAAGCCGAAAGCCCGCGTTTTTCGCAGGGCCGGCCCTTGACGCCCCCGGATGGGTCGGGTATCTCCCCCTTCGCGTCGGGCGACGAGCTGCAAGGTGCGGCAGTGGACTGTAACTCCGCCGGGGTGACCCATGCCTGGTTCGATTCCAGGGTCGCCCACCATCCTCCCCTCTGGGGTTATTGGTGGGATGTGACGCAAAGCAAAACGGCGGGCCGCAAGGTCCGCCTTTTTCTTTGGCCGTTCCGCTGCGATCCATGCCGTTTTCCAGCGCCAGACCGGGGCAAGGCTTGGATTCGGGGACCAAACCTTCCTATAGTCGCTCTCAACAAGATTATTTTAGTCATACGAGTCGTTTTGATGCCCACCAGCCGTTTCAACATCGTCGTCATCGGCCAATCCGGGCGGTTGTCCTATGAGGCGGTGCTTTTGGCGGCTTCGCTTCGGCACACAAACCCTGCCTTTCCCGGCCGCTTGTTGATTGCCGTCCCGCAGCCCGGCCCGCTATGGCCCGGTGAGGATCCGTCGATCACCGATCCGGCTGTCCTTGGTCTTTTGGAGCATTTCGGGGCAGAGATCATCTCCTTCGCCTCGGCGCATTTCGGGGCCGCCTACCCCTATGGCAACAAGATCGAGGCACTGGCCCATCTGCCGGATGAGCCGTTCCTGTTTCTGGACACCGACACCTTGGTGACGGGCGATTTGGGCACGTTGGATTTTGATTTCCAGCGCCCCGCCGCGTCGATGCGGCGCGAAAACACCTGGCCGCAGGAAGAGCTTTACGGTCCAACCCTGTCAGACATCTGGGGGTCGCTCTATCGGCGATTCGGGCTGGATTTCGCCAGCAGCCAAGACGCGGAATTCCCGGAAAATTACTGGCAACGCTATCTCTACTTCAACGCAGGCTGGTTCTTCCACCACAGCCCCCGCGCCTTTGGCGTGCAGTTTCTGGCCACTGCCCTGTCGATCCGCAATGACCCGCCGCCAGAGGTGGCGCTGCAATCGCTGAACCCGTGGCTGGATCAGGTGGCGCTGCCTTTGGTGATTCACGCCTTGGGCGGCGGCAGGCCGGGGCCGGAACTGGCCGGACTGGATGGCGATGTCACCTGCCATTGGCGCATCCTGCCGCTGCTTTACGCCCGCGAAGCCGATCGTGTGGTTGAGGTGCTGGAAACCATCACCGCCCCGCAGCCGGTGAAAAAAGTGCTCAAGGACTACGTCCCGATCAAGAAGATGATCTATCAGGGCCAAGGTGCCAAAGTTCGCGCCCTGTTTGACCGCGCCAACCTGCCGCGCCGCGAACAGGCGATCCGCAACACGATCAAGCGCGAGGGGCTATGGGTGCGTTAATGCGTCAGCACCGGCCAAAGCGATAGCACCAACAGCCCCGCCATCGTCCAGTTGAACGCCCGCAACCGTGCAGGCACCGTCAGCCAGCGCCGCAGTCCCTGCCCCACCAAAGTCCAAACGGAAACCGAGGGCAAGTTGACCGCGCAAAAGACCAGCGCCACCACCGCCATCGTCGTCAGACTGCGATCCGGCGCGTAGACGGTGACCGCGCCCAAGGCCATCGCCCAAGCCTTGGGGTTGACCCATTGGAACGCCGCCGCCTGCCAGAACCGGAAAGGCCGCCCCTGCGCTGTGCCACCCTCGGGTGCGGCGGAATTGGCAATTTTCCATGCCAGCCATAGCATATAGGCGACTGAGACGACCTTGAGCACGCTGTGCAGCCATGGGAATGCCTCAAACACCCCGGCAAGGCCCATGCCGACCAGAAACACCATCAGGGCATGACCCATGCTGATGCCCAGCATATGCGGCACAGTGCGGCGGAACCCGAAGTTCACCCCCGACGCAAGGAGCATCATGTTGTTCGGCCCCGGCGTCACCGAGGTGACGAAGGCAAAGGCGACAAGGGCGATCAGGGCATCATGTGTCATGCTGCAATAACTGCCACAGATGCCGCGCAATTCGCTTGCTGTTTGCGGCGTCTTTGCCGCAATCTTGCAATTCATGAGCAAGATTGACGACATTAACGCCCGGTTATTGCGCGAGCTTAAACGCGACGGACGGATCAGCAATCTGGTCCTGTCGGAACGCGTGGGCCTGTCGCCCTCGGCCTGCCTGCGCCGCGTGCAAGAGATGGAGCGGTCCGGCCTGATCCGCGGCTACCGCGCCGTGCTGGACCCGGTCAAAGCTGGCATCGGCTTTACCGCCTATGTGACCGTGGGGCTGAACTCCCACACCAAAACATCGCAAGAAGCATTTGAACGCGCCATGTCCCGCGCGACTGAGGTGATCGAATGCCACAACATCACCGGCACCGTGGAATATCTGCTGCGCGTCGAATGCGCCGATTTGCAGACCTACAAGCACTTTCATACCGAGGTGATGGGCATCCTGCCCCAAGTTCACGCCATCACGACCTATGTGGTGATGGGCAGTCCAAAGGATGAGCGGGCTTAGCACAGTCGGCAAAGTCCCAATGACTACCCGCAATGGTAGAAATAACACCCGTCTCGAATAAGATCACCTCTTTCCGAATCGAAATCTGAACCCTACTGATTGATGGGTTGTGTCCGTTAAAGGTTGATGTGTTATGCGGTATGCTCTTGGCTTGATTGCTTTTTCTACCCTGTTGCTCGCCGCTTGCGGTGGCGGATCAGGGGGTGGAAGCGCCGGTTTGACGCCCCCCGTCGCAGCGCCGCCGGTTTTTGATCCTGCGCGATTCTCAACTTTGGGAAGCCAAAGCAGGAACCTGATCCGTAAATACGGGAATGCCATTCAAACACCTGCCACGCCTACAACCGGAACGGCCACTTATCGCGGCGTTGTCGGCTTCAACAGGATCGGCGTGATTGAAGCGGGAACGACACCAACGGCGCTCGGTGACATTACTTTGAACACGGACTTCGCCGCGCAGACAGTGAACGGAAACATCGACAATGTTGTTGTCTCGGATGGCGGTATCCTGACAGGAAGCATGTCCATCGGTAATGGTGTCATCAGCTCTGGTGTGTTGATCGCCCCGGTGGCCAGCACGCTGGGCGGCAGCGCACCGCATGCCGGAAGTCTGGCTGGCGTGTTTTACGGGCCGAACGCTGAAGCCGTCCAAGGTGGAATCAGCACAGCAATCGGCAGCGCGCCAACCAATGGCTTCTTTGTCGCAGAGCGTTAAGGCCGGAATCCGCCTTGCGCCGCATTGGTCTTGCCGCAATCGCCCTCGCTGCTTGCAGCATCGCATTTCCAGGGGAAGCTGAAACACCGCTCTGGCCGTTGGGGCTGGCTTCTAGCTCGCAGCGTTTGGCGCTGATGGCGCTTCTTCGGGAACAGCCGCCGGGGGCGGAAGCCGTGACCTCGGGATTGATTGTGGCGCAAGGCTTCGTGCCGGACAGCCCGGCGTCTGTGTCATGGTCGGCGTCTCCGGGCCTGTCATGGGACGAGAATATCAACGGCGGCATCGCGGCTGAGGCTCTGCGCCTGAATGGGCTTACCCTCAGGACTGACGCAGACTCACGTGCAAAGGTTGGGGTGGTGCCGTCCCTGTCGCTGGGATTGATCGCAGAAAAGACTTACGCGCCGGGGGCGGTTGTGAAGGCCTTTGCTTTGACCACGGCGGGCTATTCGCCGGATTATCGCATCGGCAAAGCGGACCTCACCTTCGGCTTGTGTTCTGCCCACAGTCTGGATGCAGATTGGTTTGCCGATCTTTGCGTGACTCAGACCCGCCGACTGCGCCAATTGGGCAATTCGACAGAGCGGGCTTATTCGATCGGCTTTGAAAAGCTGTTTGCCGCCGGGCACAGCCTTCATTCCCTAACCATTCGCCCACAAATCGAACAACTTGACGCAAGAACTCGTCCGATGATCGGTCTGGATTGGATGGCACTCTATCCGGATTTGGGAATTCTGTCGCTTTCCCTTTTGGCCGGTGAAACGCCGGACGGCTATGCCGGGGCCACGCGCTTTGCCAGCTTCGGTGCGAAACGAGACCTGTTCGGCGCATTGACGGGACTTACGGCTTCGGTGGAAACGTCGGCTGGACAACGATATTTCGGCGTTCAAAGAGTGGACGAAACCTATTCACTGTCCGTCACCCGTAAAATTGGCGATTGGGGCGAGGCGCAGCTAGGATATCGCCTGCGACAGTCCAGCATAGCGGGATTTGACGATACCTCGGTGCAGTTTGGCTTTCGCTTCACCGGTTGGAACGGCTAGGCCATCCCCGCATCCGTCCGCCCGCGCCTGTCTGCCCGGAGCGAGGCATAGAGCACGTGGTTGCGCCAGCGGCCTGCGATTTGCAGGTAGCTTTGTGCGACGCCTTCATATTTGAATCCGCATTTTTCCAAGACCCCGCGAGAGGCCGCGTTTTCGGGCAGACAGGCAGCCTCGATCCGGCTCAGGTCCATGGCGACAAAGGCATGATGCACGACCGACAGGATCGCCTCGCGCATGTAGCCGCGGCGGTGGAACGGCTCACCGATCCAATAGCCCAAGGTTCCGGCCTGCGCAGGGCCACGGCGGATGTTGTCCAGCGTGATCGCCCCGATCAGTGCCTGATCTTCACGGCGGATCAGCATCAGGGGCAGCGCGGTGCCCTGTGCCTCGGCCCGCGCGGCCCAATAGACGCGGTTGGTAAAGGCGCGGCGGGTCAGGTGGTCGGCGGACCAGACAGGCTCCCACGGGGTCAGAAACGCTTGACTGTCGGTTCGCAAAGCGGCCCAAGCCCGCCAATCGCCATGCTGAGGCAGGCGCAGGGTCATCCGCTCGGTCTCGATCCGAACCTTGCGGCGCAGGGTCAGCATTACGCTGCAAGACCCGCGCGAATGACCTCCAACCCCGGCGCATCGGCGACCGGACCGTAAAGCGCCACCGCCGCCGCAGACCCTGCCAGCGCCCCACCGTAGCGGCGCACATCTGCCGTGCTGACAGCGTCGATCCGCGCCACAGCCTCATCCACGCCCGGAATCCGACCCCAGATGGCCAGCAGACGCGCATTGCGTTCGGCGCGGTTGGACGGGCTTTCCAGCCCCATCAGCATCCCGGCCTTCAACTGCGCCCGTGCGCGGGCAACCTCAGCCTCGGACATGTCATCGGCGGCGCGTTTCAACTCATCCACTGTCAGGCCGACGAGATCGCCGATCTCATCCTCGGAGGTGCCCGCGTAGATGGTGATCTGGCCGGTATCTTCATAAGCACCGGACTGGGCGAAGATCGAATAGCACAGGCCCCGTTCTTCGCGGATTTTCTGGAACAGGCGGCTGGACATGCCGCCGCCCATCGCGGTGGCGTAAATCTGCGCCACAAAGACATCATCGGCGCGATAGCCGGGGGCTTCGAACGCCAAGGCGAAATGCACCTGTTCCAGATCCTTGACCTCACGCCGTTCACCGCTGGAGAATTTTGCGGGATGCAGGCGCGATGCGCCAACCGGCTTTAGCCCGCCAAAGATCGCCTCGGCCTGTTTGACGATGGCGTCGTGGTCCACGCCGCCGGATGCGGACAGGATCATCTGATCCGGGCCGTAATGTTCCCCCACAAAGGCGCGCAGATCGTCGCGGCTGAAGGACGACACCCGTTCTTCCGGCCCAAGGATGGTGCGACCAAAGGGTTGGTCGGGATAGCTGACCTCTTGCAACCAGTCAAAGATGATGTCGTCGGGCGTATCCAGCGCCTGCCCGATCTCCTGCAAGATCACATGGCGTTCGGTTTCGATGTCGTCCGTGTTGAACACAGGGTTCAGCACGATATCGGCGATCACATCCAGCGCCAGCCCCACATCGGGCGACAAAACGCGGGCGTAATAGGCGGTCATTTCGCGGCTGGTATAGGCGTTGATGTAACCGCCTACATCCTCGATCTCTTCGGCGATCCGCAGGGCAGACCGGCGCTGCGTGCCCTTGAAGGCCATATGTTCCAGAAAATGCGCAATGCCGTTCTGTTCGGCCCGTTCGTGCCGCCCCCCGGCCATGACCCAGATGCCCGCAGAGGCGGACAACAGCCCCGGCATGGATTCAGTGACGATACGAAAGCCGTTGGTCAGCGTGGTAATGCGTAGGGTCAACGTCCGGTCCTTTCCCGCACGATGGATTGCAGCGCAGCCAGATCATTGACAACGCGCGTGACACGCTCTGGCCGGTCAAACAGATCCGCCATCCGCAGCGGCAGCGCGGGGCGCTGGCCCATCGCCTGTTCCACGGCATCGGGGAATTTGGCCGGATGCGCGGTGGCCAGTGTGATCATCGGCGTCGTGCCAAGGTTCTCTTCGGCCACCTTCACCCCCACGGCGGAATGCGGACACAACACCTCACCCGTGGTGGCAAAGGCGGTCCGGATGGTGGCGATGGTCTCATCCTCGGCGCAGCGACCCGAGGCAAAGGTGCCGCGCAGCATCTGCAAGGCACCTTGGCTGATGGCAAAACCGCCCGCTTTCAATTCCGCCATCAACTGCGCCACGGCCGCCCCGTCACGGCCATAGGCATCAAACAAAGCGCGTTCAAAATTGGACGAAACCTGAATATCCATCGACGGACTGATCGACGGCTTCACCCCATCGGTCGTATAGGCCCCGGATTTCAGCGCGCGGTCGAGGATGTCGTTCTGGTTGGTGGCAATCACCAGTTTCTCGATCGGCAGGCCCATCTGGCGCGCGATATATCCGGCGAAGATGTCACCGAAATTCCCGGTCGGCACGGTAAAGCTGACCGCCCGATGCGGCGCGCCCAAGGACACAGCCGACGAGAAGTAATAGACCACCTGCGCCAGCACCCGCGCCCAGTTGATCGAATTCACCGCGCCGAGGTTGAGCGTGGCGGTCACGTCGCTGTCGTTGAACATGCGCTTCACGTGGGCCTGCGCATCGTCGAAGCTGCCCTCGATGGCGAGGTTGTGGACGTTGGGCGCGCGCACCGTGGTCATCTGGCGGCGCTGCACATCGCTCACCCGCCCGATGGGGTGGAGCATGAAGATCTCGGTGCGCTTGCGTCCTGCCACGGCATGGATCGCCGCCGAGCCGGTGTCACCGCTCGTGGCGCCGACGATGGTGAGCCGCTCGTCGCGGCGCTCGAGGAATGTCTCGAACAGTCGCCCGAGCAGTTGCAGCGCGATATCCTTGAAGGCCAGCGTCGGGCCGTGGAAGAGTTCGAGCAGCCAGTTGCGTTCGTCGAGCTGCACCAGCGGGGTCACCGCGGCGTGGTGGAACGCCTCGCCGTAAACCTGCCGGCAGATCGTGGTCAGCTCTGCCTCGGTGAGGCTGTCGCCGATGAAGGGGCGCATGACGGTGACGGCCACCTGCCAATAGGGCAGCCCGCGCATCGCGCGGATCTCGCCTTCGCTGAAGCGCGGCCACTCCTCGGGGACATAGAGGCCGCCGTCGCTGGCGAGGCCCGCCAGTGTCACCCCTTCGAAATCGAGCGCCGGTGCGCT
>NKIT01000119.1:0-292 GCA_002256185.1 Rhodobacteraceae bacterium PARR1
AGACATCGACGACCTGATCGTAAAGCGGGGGATCCGTGGTGGAGGGCGCGATCAGCGGCGTGCCCTCAAGCTTGTCCTGAACCTGCGTCATGGCTGTCCTGCGTGTTGTTGACCGATTATATAGGGAATGCCGGGGCCAAGGTCCAGCACCCTGCGGGCCGGTTCACGCCCTTGGCGCGCAAAAGAAAAGGGTCGCCGCAGCGACCCTTTGTCCCGTCCCGGCCTTTCGGCATCAGAACGGAATTTCGTCGTCCATGTCGGACCGGCCGCCACCGCTGCCCGCTTTGCCGCC
>NKIT01000119.1:384-4717 GCA_002256185.1 Rhodobacteraceae bacterium PARR1
GCCCGCCCAGCAGGGTGAGTGCACCGCGATACTGGCGCAACACAACCTCGGTCGTGTAGCGGTCCGCGCCGGATTGATCCTGCCATTTGCGGGTTTCCAACTGGCCTTCGATATAGACCGTCGATCCCTTGCGCAGATACTGTTCCGCAATCTTGGCGAGGGCTTCATTGAAGATCGCCACGGAATGCCATTCGGTGCGTTCCTTGCGTTCGCCGCTGGCCTTGTCGCGCCATGTTTCCGACGTCGCGATGCGCAGGTTCACCACCTTGCCGCCGTTGGGGAAACTGCGCACCTCTGGGTCGCGGCCCAGATTGCCGACGATGATGACCTTGTTGACCGAACCTGCCATGCGCTTTGTCCCCCGATTCCTTCTGGATGCCGGGGCAGTCTGCCCCGGTCTGGTTAACGAAAAGTCTATACCGCCCGAAATCCGCGCCCGCAATGCGCGCGGGGCCATCGGCGGGGCCTTGCCTGCAGCGGCGGGCTTGTGGGGGGACTCGCCAAAGCTGCGGTTTCGGCTATAGTCGCGCATCGGTATTTTGCAGGAAAAGTCATGCGGGTCACAGTTGGGTTGGCCTTGGCTGCGGCGATTGTCCTTGGGGCTGCGCCAGACAAAGCCGAGGCCGAGGGGTTGGTTCTGGGTGGGGGCAAATCGCAATCCCGCATGGATATTTTCCGCAAGCAATCCAAGCTGTTGGATGGCCGTCTTGCCAAGCAATACGAAGCCTCCGCCCGGTTGAAGCCCAAGACAGAGACCACATCCGATGAGACGATCCCGGTCTGGGGCGGCAATTACAAGGGTGAATATCTGGATGAGGCCAAGGCCGCAGCCGAAGAATATGGCATTCCCGAAGACCTGTTCCTGCGGCTTGTGCAGCGCGAAAGCGGGTGGAATCCGGGCGCGGTCAGTCACAAGGGCGCGACGGGGCTGGCGCAACTGATGCCCGGCACCGCCCAGCTTTTGAGCGTGGACATCAACGATCCCGCCGACAATCTGCGCGGCGGGGCGCGCTATCTGCGGATGATGTATGACCGGTTCGGGTCATGGCGGCTGGCGCTTGCGGCCTATAACGCGGGGCCGATGGCGGTTGAGGCCAATGACGGCATCCCGCCTTATGAAGAGACGCAGAATTACGTGAAGGCGATCTTGGGATAAGAAAAAGGGCAGGGGTTTCCCCCCGCCCTTGTCAGTGCTTGCGCTGCCCGCCGCTTACGCGCTGCGCGACTGGCGCTTGCGCTCATGCGGGTCCAGATAGCGTTTGCGCATCCGGATGTTCTTGGGCGTCACCTCGACCAGTTCATCATCGTCGATATAGGCAATCGACTGTTCCAGCGACAGCTTGACCGGCGTGGTCAGGCGCACGGCTTCGTCGGTGCCCGAGGCGCGAACGTTGGTCAATTGCTTGCCCTTCAGCGCGTTCACTTCCAGATCATTGTCGCGGTTATGCTCGCCGATGATCATGCCGCCGTAGATCTGTTCCTGCACGCCGATGAAGAAGTGGCCGCGGTCTTCCAGTTTCCACATCGCATAGGCCACCGAAACCCCGGTTTCCATGCTGATGAGCACACCCTGACGACGCCCCTCGATCGGGCCCTTGTGCGGGGTCCAGCCGTGGAACACGCGGTTCAGCACGCCGGTGCCGCGCGTGTCGGTCATGAACTGGCCATGATAGCCGATCAGGCCGCGCGACGGCACATGGGCGATGATCCGGGTCTTGCCGACGCCCGCCGGTTTCATCTCGATCAGGTCGCCTTTGCGGGGACCGGTCAGCTTTTCTATCACGGGGCCGGTGTATTCGTCATCGACGTCGATGGTGACTTCTTCGACGGGTTCATGCTTCACACCGTCGATGTCTTGGAAAATCACGCGCGGGCGGGAGATCGAAAGCTCGAACCCCTCACGCCGCATGTTTTCGATCAACACGCCCATCTGCAATTCGCCACGGCCCGACACTTCGAAGGCGTCGCCGCCGGGGGTGTCGGCGACCTTGATCGCGACGTTGATCTCGGCTTCCTTCATCAGACGCTCGCGGATCACGCGGGACTGCACCTTGTTGCCGTCCTTGCCCGCGAGGGGCGAGTCGTTGATGCCGAATGTCACGGTAATGGTCGGCGGATCAATCGGCTGGGCGGGCAGGGCCACGTCAATCGACGGATCACAAAGCGTATCGGCCACGGTGGCCTTGGTCATGCCGGCCACGGTGACGATGTCCCCGGCCAGCGCCTCATCCACCGCCGTCATGTTCAGGCCACGGAAGGCCAGAACCTTGGTGACGCGGAAGGTTTCAAGCCGTTCGCCGGTGCGGCTGAGCGCTTTCAATTGCGTGCCCACGGTCAGACGGCCCGCCTCGATCCGGCCTGTCAGGATGCGGCCGATGAACGGGTCAGCCGACAGGGTGGTGGCCAGCATCTGGAAGGGTTCGTCCGCGCGGGAAATCTGCTTGGGATGCGGCACATGGCGCACGATCATGTCAAACAGCGCGTCAAGGTTCTTGCGCGGCCCATCCAGCGACTCATCGGCCCAGCCACTGCGACCCGAGGCGTAAAGGTGCGGGAAATCAAGCTGTTCGTCGGTCGCGCCAAGGTTGGCGAAAAGGTCGAACACTTCGTTCAGGGCGCGTTCGGGTTCGGCGTCGGGCTTGTCGACCTTGTTGAGGACAACAATCGGGCGCAGACCCAAGGCCAAGGCCTTGGCCAGCACGAATTTGGTCTGCGGCATCGGGCCTTCGGCGGCGTCGACCAGCAGGCACACGCCGTCCACCATCGACAGGATACGCTCCACCTCGCCGCCAAAGTCGGCGTGGCCGGGGGTGTCGACGATGTTGATCCGCACGCCGGAATGTTCGACCGAGGTGCACTTGGCCAGAATCGTGATGCCGCGTTCACGTTCGATGTCGTTGCTGTCCATCGCGCGTTCGCTGACGGCCTGATTGTCGCGGAAGGAGCCGGACTGTTTCAGCAGCTCATCAACCAGCGTGGTCTTGCCGTGGTCAACGTGTGCGATGATGGCGATGTTGCGAAGCTCCATCGGAGGCGTCTCTTTTCATGTCTTTTGGGTTCCGCGCGGGCCATAGCCCGGATTGGCCGGAAAGGCCAGCGAAACCTTGCTGCGGTTGCGAAAGCGGATCAGGTTGCGACGTAACGGTCGCGGCGGTGGTTGATGGCGATGACCAGATTGACCACCGCCGCGCCAAGGAAGGACCAGCCCACCATGGCCCATGGCAAGAAGGTCAGGGCGACGGCAAACAGCACCGCATCAAAGATCAGTTGCGTTTGCCCGGCGCGAAAACCGGTCTTGTCCTGCAGATAAAGCGCGAGGATGCCGATGCCGCCAAGGCTCGCCCCATGGCGAAAGATCGCCAGCAGGGCCGCGCCCGAGACAAATCCGAACAGCACCGCGCCAAAGGCCGGGTTCAGGTGGTCAAAGCTCACCCAGCCGGGCATCAGCGCCGACAGGGCCGACAGCGCGGCCACGGCGGCAAAGGTCTTTGCGGTAAAGGCCAGCCCCATGCGGCGATAGCCGAACCAGTAAAATGGGATGTTGATGGCAAAGAATACCGGGCCAAAGCCAAAGCCCGTGGCGTAAGAGATCAGCACCGCCAGCCCCGCCGTCTGGCCGGTGATCATGCCCAGTTGCGTCAGGATCACGATGCCAAAGCTGGCCATCGTCGCGCCAAAGGCCAGACCTTGCGCATCTTCCAGCAGGGAATGTGTCGTGGGATCGGTCATGCTGCGCGCCTTACCGCCTTGCGTTGCGCTTGGCCAGAGGGGTTCGTGTGGGGTCAGGCGGCGATGTAGCGGTCGCGGCGGTGGTTGATCGCAAGAAACAGCGCATAGACCGCCGCCCCCAGAAAGGACCAAACCAGCATCGCCGGGTCCAGTACCAGCGCTGCCCCGGCAAAGATCGCCACATCGACCGCCAGTTGCACATAGCCTGCCGGGATGCCCCACCGCTCCTGCACCATCAGCGCGGGGATGGCAAAACCGCCAAAGCTGCCGCCATGCCGCACCACCGCAAGGGCCGCGATGCCAAAGAGCGTGCCGAACAGCATGGCGCCAAAGGCAGGCTCAATCGCGCCAAGCTCGATCCACTGGGGCAGGATCGCGGTCAACAGCGACAGCGCCGCCGTGCTGATCAAGGTCTTGACGGCAAAGCGCGCGCCTTTCCACCACCAGCCCAGCAACAGAAAGGGCAGGTTGATGGCGAAATAGACCACGGCAAAGGGCCAACCGGTGGCATAGCTGACCAGCACCGCCAGCCCTGTGGTCTGCCCGGTCGCCAATCCCATATGGGTCAGGACATGAATCCCCAAGCCAGCCATCAAAATGCCAA
>NKIT01000119.1:4727-12928 GCA_002256185.1 Rhodobacteraceae bacterium PARR1
CATCTTCGATCAGGGAATGGCGGGTGGGATCGGTCATGGCGCGCTCCTTGCGGTCAAAGGGTCATAACATGTGACCCATATTCACGTCAACAAGGCTGACCTTCTTCGCGGCGAGACGAGGCGCGCCGCACCGTTGTTCCGCCTTCGTTCTTGTCGGGTGGGCGGGTTGCGGTTAAGTTTGCGCTGCTTTCCTTGCAGGAGCCTTCCGATGCCCAGCCTCCCCTCTGCCGAAGTGTTCATCGCAACCAGCCTTGACGGGCTGATCGCCCGCGCGGACGGCGGGATCGACTGGCTGATCGGTCGCCCCGTCCCGGAGGGAGAGGATTTCGGCTATGCCAGCTTCATGCAGGGCATCGGGGCGCTTGTCATGGGGCGGCAAAGCTTTGACAAGGCCCTGACCTTTCCCGAATGGCCCTATCCGGTGCCGGTCGTGGTGATGAGCCGCAGCCCCGCCCGCATCACCGTGCCGGACCACCTACGGGACCGCGTGCAGGTCACCGATGCCGCGCCAGAGGCGATCCTGTCCGATCTGGCCGCACAAGGGGTGGCGCGGGTCTATGTCGATGGCGGGCAGGTGGTGCGGGTCTTTCTGCGCGCAGGCTTGATCCGGCGGATGGTCGTGACCATGATCCCCGTGCTGCTGGGCGAAGGGCGGCCGCTCTGGGGGCATGGGGCGGGCGACATCGACCTTGCGCTAGTCACCGCGCGGCACTGGCCCAACGGCTTTGCCCAACTGGAATACCGCTTGTAATGTAAACAGGCCGGAGGTTTCCCCCCGGCCCGTCTTCCCCCCGGCCCGTCTTCCCCCCGGCCCGTCATCGTTCGGCGTGTGGCATTGCGAACAGATCAGCCCGCAAGCGCCTTGTTCAGATACTCATCGACCTTTTCCAGATAGCCCATCGTGGTCAGCCATTTCTGATCCGGCCCCACCAGCAGGGCGAGGTCTTTGGTCATCCAGCCATCCTCGACCGTCTGCACGCAGACCTTTTCCAGCGTGGTGGCGAAATTCATCAGAGCGGCGTTGTCGTCCAGCTTGGCGCGGTGCTTCAGGCCCCCGGTCCAGGCAAAGATCGACGCGACCGAGTTGGTGCTGGTCGCCTTGCCCTTCTGATGTTCGCGGTAATGGCGGGTGACGGTGCCATGCGCCGCCTCAGCCTCGACGATCTTGCCATCGGGGGTCATCAGCACCGAGGTCATCAGGCCAAGCGAGCCAAAGCCCTGCGCCACGGTGTCAGACTGCACATCGCCGTCATAGTTCTTGCAGGCCCAGACATAGCCGCCCGACCATTTCATCGCCGATGCCACCATGTCGTCGATCAGGCGGTGTTCGTAATGGATGCCCGCAGCCTTGAACTTGTCCTCAAACTCCTCGGCATAGACCTTGGCGAACAGATCCTTGAAGCGGCCATCATAGGCTTTCAGGATGGTGTTCTTGGTGGACAGATAGACCGGCCAGCCCTTCAAGAGGCCGTAGTTCATCGACGAGCGTGCAAAGTCGATGATGCTGTCGTCAAGGTTGTACATGCCCATGTAAACGCCAGCGGAAGGCGCGGAATAGACGTCCTTTTCGATCACGGTGCCGTCTTCGCCGACGAATTTCATCGTCAGCTTGCCCGCACCGGGGAAGTGGAAGTCGGTCGCGCGATACTGATCGCCAAAGGCATGGCGGCCGATCACGATGGGCTTGGTCCAGCCGGGCACCAGACGCGGCACGTTGCGGCAGATGATCGGCTCGCGGAAGATCACGCCGCCGAGGATGTTGCGGATGGTGCCATTGGGCGATTTCCACATCTGCTTCAGGCCGAACTCTTCGACCCGCTGCTCATCCGGGGTGATGGTGGCGCATTTGACGGCCACACCGACTTCGCGGGTTTTCATCGCGGAATCGATGGTGATCTGGTCATTGGTGCGATCACGCTCTTCGATGCCCAGATCGTAATAAAGCAGATCGACATCCAGATAGGGCAGGATCAGCTTTTTCTTGATGAAGTCCCAGATGATCCGGGTCATCTCGTCGCCATCCATCTCGACGATGGGGTTTGCAACCTTGATCTTGGTCATGTCCGGCCCTTTTCCAAGTTGGATTCGTTGGCGCGGTGCATAGCGCATCGGGGCGGGTTTGGGAAGCGTTGTATGCAACGGCATACCGAAATGTCGCGGGGGAGGGGATCATTTTCCTTGCCCCTTAGCTTGATATTGGGAAACACTCAGGAGTTGTGCGATGCGAGAGAGTCAGCCTATGGATACCGATCATCCCGTCGTTTCGCTTTACGACAGTCTAATTGCTGTTGGCTGGGAAAAGTACAACTTCGGTTACGCGGGGCCTTACCCACCCTATCTCACAGTAGGGATGATGATTACACTTGATGGCCCGAAACTCGCCTTCACATCTTTCATTCGCGACAGAATCCTCCTGAGAACGAAGGTTTCCGTTGAGCACCACCTACGCAACTTCCAGTTCATCCGCATTTTGCCGGAGGCTTGTGAGGATGTCTTCGGCCGCGCTTGGGCGCATGAAACGGGCTTTCCGGTGAACACGTGGCTTCGTTTGCGCCCTGTTACGTTTCAGAAGCATATGTTTACTCAGTTTTTCGTCTGGCGCAGTGATCCGGGAGAAATCATTCAAGTTCCAATCGATTTGTTCTCGATATGCAAAAAAATTGAACTTAAAGGACCGGTTTCTAGTTGAAAAACGGCGCGACCTTAGCGCGGACCCATTGCCAAAGCCGGGGCGCGCCTTTGGCGATTTTGGAGCCGACACGGGATTCCAACTGGGGCAGGGTGACGTCATAGGTGATCCAGGTGCCGCCACCCGATTGCAAATTAGCCATGACGGGCTGCACGCGGTCCAGGGATTTGGCGAATTGGGCGTCGGGGGTTTCTGCCGCCTCAAACTCATCCCAAAGCGCGCGGAAGGCGGTGGCTTGGTCGGGGGGGAGCAGACCGAAGATACGCTCGGCGGCGCGTTGCTCGGCGGCTTGGGTTTCCGCACTGGCATGGGCTTGGCCGTTGGCGGAATGGATTGGCACGTCGCCCACATCAATCTCGACCAGATCATGGATCAACAGCATCCGGATCACGCGGTTGATATCGACGCCGGGGGCGGCCTGATCGGCCAGCACCATCGCATAAAGCGCCAGATGCCAAGAATGCTCGCCCGAGTTTTCGCGCCGCGACCCATCGCAGAGTGTGGTGGCGCGCAGCACGGATTTCAGACGATCCGCCTCATTCAGAAAGGCGAATTGCGCCGTCAGTCGGTCAGATGGCTGGTCCGTCAATGCCCACCACCACCGTATGGCGCAGGCGGGGCGTCACCCTGACCACGTTTGGCGGCAAGGCTGCGCGTCAGGAATTCCCGCCCGCGCTTTTCGGCCAGACGCACGCGGATGGCGGTCATGAAAGCGTCCTGCGTGGTGGGGGACATATCCCCCAGCACACGGGCTACTTTTTCAAAGAAACGGTCGTCATCGAGTTCGGCCTGCGCCTCAAGCACATCCTTTGCCAAGGCATCCGCCAGATCCTCGACCACACCCATCTTAGCGCGAGCCTTCGCCCAGACGGCGGCGGACGTAATCCGACACCGTACCGATCATCGGCTTCATATGCGCCTCTTCGTCCTTGAAGAAGTGATCGGCACCCTCAACCTCGGTATGGGTGATGGTGATGCCCTTTTGTTCGTGCAGTTTCGACACCAGAACCTTGGTATCCTTGGGCGGGGCCACGCGGTCTGCCGTGCCGTTGATGATCAGACCCGACGAGGGGCAGGGCGCGAGGAAGGAGAAGTCGTAAAGGTTCGCCGGAGGGGCGACCGAGATGAAGCCGGTGATTTCCGGGCGGCGCATCAGAAGCTGCATCCCGATCCAGGCCCCGAAAGAGAATCCCGCCACCCAGCAATGCTTGGCGTTCTGGTTCATGGATTGCAGATAATCCAAGGCCGATGCCGCATCGGAAAGTTCGCCGATGCCTTGGTCATATTCGCCTTGGCTACGCCCCACGCCGCGGAAGTTGAAGCGCAGCACGGTGAAGCCCAGATTGTAAAAGGCGTAATGCAGGTTGTAGACGACCTTGTTGTTCATCGTCCCGCCATATTGCGGGTGGGGATGCAGTACGATGGCAATCGGGGCGTCACGGTCCTTTTGCGGGTGGTAGCGTCCTTCGAGACGGCCCTCGGGGCCAGCAAAGATCACTTCGGGCATGTGTACGGCGCCTGTCTTTCCCGGCTGGCGATTGTTGACGTTTTCGCTCAACCAATTTAGAACCATTCCAAGGCGCGTGGCAAAGCCAGCGCCCGGGGTCGGATTTCAGGTAATGGGCCGATACCCCCGCGTCAATGGATTTGGAGCGCCTCTGTCATGAAACTCTCGACCAAGGGACGCTATGCGATGGTGGCGCTGGCCGATCTGGCGCTGGCCGAGGCGCAGGCAGGCGGGGATGAACTGGTGTCATTGGCCGCCGTTGCCAAGCGGCAAGACATCAGCCTGCCCTATCTGGAGCAGTTGTTCGTCAAGCTGCGCCGCGCCGGATTGGTAGAGGCAGTGCGCGGTCCGGGGGGCGGCTACAAACTGGCGCGCAGCCCGGATGCGATCCGAATCTCGGACGTGATGGAGGCGGTGGAAGAAACCGTGGACGCGCTGCACACCGGGGCCGGGGTGTCGGGCGGGGTCTCTGGCACCCGCGCGCAAAGCCTGACCAATCGGCTGTGGGAGGGGTTGTCGGCCAATGTCTATGTGTTTTTGCACCAGACGCGGCTGTCGGATGTGATCTCGAACAAGATGGCCCCCTGTCCTGCGGTCCCGGCGCTGTTTCGGGTGGTGGATGAAGATGCTTGATTTGGGCTTAGGGTGTTGCTGTCGAAGCGGGGGGCTCGCCCCCCGCACCCCCGAGGATATTTGGGCAGAGAAGACGGGCGGAAGTGAGGGTCGGGGATGAGCCGGGAGCGGGTTTACCTCGACTGGAACGCCACCACACCGCTGCGGCCTGAGGCGCGGGCGGCGATGCTGGCGGCGATGGATGTGGGGGGGAATGCCTCCTCCGTGCATGCCGAGGGGCGGGCGGCGCGGGCGTTGGTGGAACGCGCGCGGGCGCAGGTGGCGGCGGCGGTGGGCTGCAAGCCCGCCGAGGTGGTGTTCACCTCTGGCGCGACCGAGGCGGCGGCGGTTTTGGCGCGCTTGCCCGTGGGGACCGTTGAAGTGGACCCGACCGCGCATGATTGCCTGTGGTCACAGCGGCGCGACGGGCAGGGCGCGCGGGCGCTGGCATGGGGCTTTGCCAATAACGAGACGGGGATTATTGCCGAGGCCCCTGCGCGGGCCGAAGGTGTGCCTTTGCTGCTGGATATCGTGCAGGCCGTGGGCAAGGTTCCGTTTTCCTTTGCCTGGAGCGGGGCCGAGATGGCCATCGTCTCAGCCCACAAGTTTGGCGGACCCAAAGGGGTTGGCGCGCTGATCGTGCGGGACGGCGTCGAGATTGCCCCGGTGCTGACCGGTGGCGGGCAGGAGATGGGGCGGCGCGCGGGCACCGAAAACCTGATCGGCATCGCCGGGATGGGCGCTGCGGCAGAGGTGGCGGCGCGGGATTTGGCCGATGGGGTTTGGGACCGTGTCGGCGAACTTAGAAATATTCTAGAAACAGCATTGTCGGCGGCGGATCATAAGACTATTTTTGTCGGAAATGATCGTCTGCGCCTGCCCAACACGCTGAACCTGATCGCGCCCGGCTGGAAAGGCGAGACGCAGGTGATGGCGATGGACCTTGCCGGTTTCGCCATCTCGGCGGGGTCGGCCTGTTCTTCGGGCAAGGTGCGCGCAAGCCGGGTTCTGCTGGCGATGGGCTATGATGAGACACTGGCGGCGCAGGCGATCCGGGTATCGCTGGGGCCGCTGACGACGGAAGAACAGGTGCTGCGCTTTGCCGAAACATGGCTGGCGCAGTACCGCAAGGCCCTGTCGCGGGCCGCTTGAACAGACCAGACCGGGCTTCCCCGGCCGAAGGAGAGACGAGAGTGATGGACGCGTTGGTTGAACAGGAACTGGATGTCCGCGAAGGCGTGGATCGGGAAACCATCGAAACCGTCAATGCGATGGCCGGAAAATACAAGTACGGCTGGGCAACCGACATCGAGACGGAATATGCCCCCAAGGGCCTGTCCGAAGACATCGTGCGCCTGATCTCTGACAAGAACGGCGAGCCTGAATGGATGCTGGAGTGGCGCTTGGCCGCCTATCGCCGCTGGCTGCAGATGGAAGAGCCGCATTGGGCGATGCTGAACTATCCCAAGATCGACTATCAAGATCAGTATTATTACGCCAAACCCAAAAGCATGGCCGAAAAGCCGAAGTCGCTGGATGACGTGGATCCCAAGCTCTTGGCCACTTACGAAAAGCTGGGTATCCCATTGAAGGAACAGCTTATTCTTGCCGGGGTCGAGGGCGCGGAACAGATGGGCGAACGCAAGGTCGCCGTCGATGCGGTGTTCGATTCCGTCAGCGTGGGCACTACGTTCAAGGCGGAACTGGCCAAGGCGGGGGTGATCTTCTGCTCCATCTCTGAGGCCGTGCGCGAACATCCCGAACTGGTGAAGCAATACCTCGGCTCGGTCGTGCCGCAGTCGGACAATTACTTTGCCACGTTGAATTCGGCGGTGTTTTCTGACGGATCGTTCGTCTACATCCCGCCGGGAACGCGCTGCCCGATGGAATTGTCCACCTATTTCCGCATCAATGCCGAAAACACCGGGCAGTTTGAGCGCACGCTGATCATCGCCGACAAGGGGGCTTACGTCAGCTACCTTGAGGGCTGCACGGCACCCAAGCGCGACACCAATCAGCTGCATGCCGCTGTGGTGGAACTGGTGCTGCTCGATGATGCCGAGATCAAGTATTCCACCGTGCAGAACTGGTATCCGGGCGACGAGAACGGCCTTGGCGGGATTTATAACTTCGTGACCAAGCGCGCCGATTGCCGGGGCGCGCGGTCCAAGGTGATGTGGACCCAAGTGGAAACCGGATCGGCGATCACATGGAAATATCCATCCTGCATCCTGCGCGGCGATGATTCCCAAGGCGAATTCTATTCCATCGCCATCGCCAACAATGCCCAACAGGCCGATACCGGGACCAAGATGGTGCATCTGGGCAAGCGGACGAAATCGCGGATTGTCTCAAAGGGCATCTCGGCCGGCCGGGCGCAGAACACCTATCGCGGCCTTGTGTCGATGCACCCCAAGGCGACCGACAGCCGCAATTACACCCAATGCGACAGCCTCTTGATCGGCGACAAATGCGGCGCGCATACGGTTCCGTATATCGAGGTCAAGAACAACTCTTCCCGCGTGGAGCATGAGGCGACGACGTCCAAGGTGGACGACGATCAGCTGTTCTATTGCCGCAGCCGTGGCATGGATGAGGAAGAGGCCGTGGCGCTGGTGGTGAACGGCTTCTGCAAGGAAGTGCTGCAAGCCCTGCCGATGGAATTCGCGATGGAAGCGCAAAGCCTTGTTGCGATTTCGCTTGAAGGGTCCGTGGGTTAAGAAAATTCCTTCAACCGGATTTTTGGGGAGCAAGCCATTGATCATCACAACGACGCCTTCGGTCGAAGGCCATCCGATCGCGGATTACCTTGGCATCGTCACGGGTGAGGCGATCATGGGTGCCAATATCGTGCGCGACCTGTTCGCCGGGATCACCGATATCATCGGCGGTCGGTCGGGTGCCTATGAGGCCAAGCTTGCCGATGCGCGCGAAACGGCGCTGCGGGAAATGCAGGATCAGGCCAGCCGTCTGGGTGCCAATGCCGTTGTGGGCGTTGATCTGGATTATGAGGTGATCGGCCAGATGCTGATGGTGTCGGCCAGTGGCACGGCGGTGCGGCTTGGCTGATCTGCGCCAAAACGGCATCTGGGTCTGACCCTGATGATGATGGACGCGCCCCCCCGGCCGGACCTGACGCTGACGCCTCCGGCGGCGGCGGCTGTGCGCATGGCCTATCAGGGTGCGCGGACAATTCTGGAGTATGGCTCTGGTGGGTCCACCGTTTTGGCGGCGGATCTTGGGAAAACCATCACCTCGGTCGAATGTGATCCGGCTTGGGCCGCGAAAATGCGGGCGTGGTTTGCGGCGAACCCGCCCAAGGGCGAAGTGACCCTGCATGCGGTGGACATCGGCCCGGTCGGCGAATGGGCGCATCCGGTGGACGAGACGGGC
>NKIT01000120.1 GCA_002256185.1 Rhodobacteraceae bacterium PARR1
CTGGAAACGGCTGGAGCAGATGGGACTGGCCAGCTTTCAGGACAACGTTGCCAAACGCCGCCTCGGTCGGCACAAGCCGCAGGTGCGCGGACTGCTCCGCGCGATGACCCATCCCGCCTATCAATCCGCCGAATGGGTGATGATGCTGGATGCGGATGAATTCCTGAACATCCACGCCGGGGGGGGCCGGGTATCCGACCTTTTGGCGCAGAACGCGGATGCCGATTGCTTCATGATCAACTGGCGGCTGTTCGGCTCGTCTGGGGTGCAGGATTTCCAGCCCGGTTTCGTGACCGAACAATTCCTGCACGGCGCAGACCCTGAACGCGTCTCACGCAGCCATGCGCTGGCCCCGAAGTCGATCTTCCGGCCGGATCGGTTTTCCAAGCCCAACATCCACCGTCCCGGCAATCCCGTCGATGGCGGCGAACGGGTCTATGCCACCGCCTCGGGTCAGACGATCCCGCGCAGTTGGGGGGCGGTGTCGCGGCATGGCAATTACAGCCATGCCCAGATCAACCATTACTCGGTTCAGTCGATGGACATGCTCTTGTTGAAATTCGCGCGCGGTTTCGCGGTGGAGCGGCAGATGGAAAGCCCGCAGGACTATCTCGAGGCGCGGGATTTCAACCATTGCCACGACGACTCTGTCGTCCTGTCCCGCCTGCAAGCGGCAGCGGTCGATTGGCGGATGAAGAAACTGGCCGAGGCTTTTGCCCAGCCCGACCTTCGCGCGATGAAGGCGGCACTGGTGGCGGCGCAGGCGGCTTTGGGCGCTGCGGGTGAAAAGGCGGATGCGGCCTGAAGCGGTGCGTGGGGTGATCCGGCAGAAGCGGGGGGTTTCACACCCCCCGCAGCCCCCCGTGGGATATTTGAGCAACGGGGAAGGGGCAGAGGCGAGTCAGCCCTTGATGTAATCGGCCAGCACGGCGCGGGTACCGCGGGTACCGAGGTCGTCAAGGAAGCCTGCGAAACAGGCGATGACGGTGGGGTCTTTGCCCAAGGGGCCGTAGATATCCTCCATCGCCAGCCACGCTGCGGGATCATTCGCGGCGGCGCGGGCGGTGGCGTGCAGGCGGTCCCAGTTCGGGTCATTCGGTTCGATCACATGCCCCGCGTCTGACACACCCACGCAGTAGCGGCACCACAGCGCGGCTTCGAGGATCAAGCCGCGCGGCAGCCTGCCCTTCGCCAGATTGTCGGCAATGGAGGGGATAATGAACTTCGGTTGCCGGTTTGATCCGTCAAGGCAGAGGCGGCGTTCGGTATCGGCGACCTCGGGGTTGGCGAAGCGGTCGAGGATCAGCGTGAAGTAATCGTCAAGGTTCGTGCCGGGAACCGGCGGGACGATGGGCAGGATTTCTTCGCGTTCCACCTTGTCCAGAAAGGCGCGGATCTGGGGGTCGGCCATCGCCTCATGCACATATTCGATGTCCAGAAGGCCACCCGGATAGGCGATGATCGCATGCCCGCCGTTCAGGATGCGGATTTTCATCACCTCATAGGCGTGGACATCCGGGCTGAACGTCACGCCGACCTGTTCCAAGGGCGGGCGACCGGCGGGGAAATTGTCCTCAAGCACCCATTGGCGGAACGGCTCGCAGGTGACGGGCACCGGATCATCGCCAAGGCCAAAGGTCGCCGCCAAGGCCCGTTCGCGCGGGCCGGTGGCAGGGGTGATGCGGTCCACCATGCCATTGGGAAAGGCGACATGGGCCGCGACCCAATCGGCCAAGGCGGGATCAGACAGGCGCGCAAGACCGACCACCGCCGCCGCCGTCACATGGCCATTGCCGGGAAGGTTGTCGCAGGACATCACCGTAAAGGGGGCGATGCCAGCCGCACGGCGGGCTTTCAGCGCCGCGAGGATGGCACCAAAGGCGGTGGCGGGTTTGGCGGGGTTTTGGCCATCGGCGACAATATCGGGATGGGTGGGATCAAAGCGGCCTGTGGCGGGGTCAACGTAATAGCCGCCCTCAGTCACGGTCAGCGATACGATGCGGATATGGGGCTGCGACATGGCGGCGATGAGGGCGGCATTGTCCACCTCCACCGGCAGGAAGTCGATCATTGATCCCACGCGGCGGGCGGTTTTGCCCTTGGGGTCAAGCTCGATCACCGTGGACAGGCACTCTTGCGCTTTCAGGGCATCGCGCATCTTGGCATCGGGCGCACGCACCCCGGCCCCGATGATCGCCCAATCCTGCCCCAAGCCCTTGGCAAACAAGTCATCCAGATAGACCGCCATATGGGCGCGGTGGAAATTGCCCAATCCGATATGCACAATGCCCGCCGTCAGGCGGCTGCGGTCATAGGCGGGGGTCTGGACGGTCTGGGTCATCTGCGCGGTCCTATCTGTGGGGCAAAGGCGGAGGCCGCCTTTGTCATGTGTCATCTGCCTGAGGGATCAGGCCATCCAGTTGCCACCATCGACCCCGTAGGTCTGGGCGGTGATGTAAGCAGCGGCGTCGGAGGCGAGGAAGACGGCCATTCCCGCCACCTCATCCGGGGTGCCGAAGCGGCCAAAGGGGACGGCGGCACCGACGCGGGCTTTTTTCTCGCCGATTGGCAATCCTTCGGCCTTGGCGAAAAGCGCATCGACATGGTCCCACATGTCGCTGTCGATAACGCCGGGGGCGATGGCATTGACCGAAATGCCGTGGCGGATCAGGTCAAGCCCTGCCGATTGCGTCAGGCTGATCACGGCGGCTTTGGTGGCGCAATAGACCGCGCCGAGGGGTTCGCCGCGCCGACCGGCTTGGGACGACAGGTTGATGATCCGCCCGCCGCGCCCTTGGGCCAGCATCTGGCGGGCGGCGGCTTGCAGGGTGAACAGGGTTCCGGCGACATTGACTGCGAACAGACGGTCGTAGCTGTCGCGCGGTATGTCCACGATGGGATCAAGGTCATAGACCCCGGCGTTGTTCACAAGGATATCGAGGCCGCCCATCTGCGCCACGGCATGGGCAATCGCGGCGTCGATGCTGTCTTGCCGGGTGACATCCATCTGCACAGCAAAGGCGCCCATGTCAGCGGCGGCCTTTTGGACGGCGATCTCCGACAGATCGGCCACCATCACGGTTGCGCCTTCGCGCAGGTAAGCGCGCGCGATGGCGGCCCCGATGCCGCGCGCGCCGCCGGTGATGAGGGCTGTTTTGCCGGAGAGTTGCGCCATGCCTCAGGCCATCCAGTTGCCGCCATCGACGCCGTAGGTCTGGGCGACGATGTAGCGGGCATCCTCGGTGGCAAGGAATATCGCCATGCCGGTCAGATCGGCGGCGGTGCCCATGCGGCCAAAGGGGACAGCGGCACCGACTTCGCGTTTCTTCTGGCCGAAGGGTTTGTTTTCATACTTGGCAAAGAAGGCGTCCACGCCGTCCCAATGCTCGCCGTCCACCACGCCGGGGGCGATGGCGTTGACGTTGATGCCGTGTTTGATCAGGTCCAGCCCGGCGGATTGCGTCAGGCTGATCACGGCGGCCTTGGTGGCGCAATAGACGCCCACCAGACCTTCGCCCCGCCGTCCGGCTTGGGACGCCATGTTGATGATCTTGCCCCCCTGCCCTTGCGCGATCATCTGGCGGGCGGCGGCTTGCAGGCAAAACAGCGTTCCGGCCACGTTGACGGCAAAGAGTTTGTCGTAATCGGCGCGGGTGATTTCGACGATGGGCGCGGCGCTGAACAGGGCGGCGTTGTTGATCAGGATATCCAGACGGCCCATCTTGGCCACAGCCGCCGCAAAGCCTGCGTCGATGCTGTCCTGACGGGTGACATCCATCTGCACGGCATGGGCTTGCGGACCCAAAGACGCTGCCGCCTTGGCCACGGCATCGGCATTGATGTCGGCCAAAGTGACGGTGGCCCCTTCGGCGATATAGGCGCGTGCGAATTCCAGACCGATGCCGCGCGCAGCGCCGGTGATAAGGGCGGTTTTTCCCTGAAGTCTCATGCCAGTGCCTTTCCGTCTGCACCAAAGCGGTGAATGCGGCCCGCCTGCGGGGCCAAGCTGGTGCGGTCGCCGTGGCGCAGGTTGACTTCGCCCCCGGCACGCACGTTCAGGGTGCCGATGCCGTCCACCTCGACTTTCAGGAAGGTGTCGGACCCCAGATGTTCGGACAGGCCCACCGTGCCCGACCATGGCCCGCCTGCGGCGATGTCGATGTGTTCGGGGCGCACGCCGATGGTGGTGGCACCGTGCTTTGCAGCCTCGGCCCCCGCGATCAGGTTCATCTTCGGGCTGCCGATGAAACCTGCGACAAAGACATTGGCGGGATGGTGATAGAGGTCGAGCGGGCTGCCCACCTGTTCGATATTGCCTGCGTTCAGGACCACGATCTTGTCGGCCATCGTCATCGCCTCGACCTGATCATGGGTCACATAGATCATGGTCGTCTTGAGCGTCTGGTGCAGTTCGGTGATCTCTTGCCGCATCGACACGCGCAGCGCGGCGTCAAGGTTGGACAGGGGTTCGTCAAAGAGAAAGGCCGAAGGTTCGCGCACGATGGCGCGGCCAATGGCGACGCGCTGGCGCTGACCGCCAGACAACTGGCCGGGGCGACGGTCCAGATAGCTGGTCAGGTTCAGGATGCGCGCGGCGTTCTGGACCTTTTTCTCCTGCTCGGCCTCAGTCATCCCCGCCATCTTCAGCGGGAAGGCGATGTTTTTGCGCACACTCATATGCGGGTAAAGCGCATAGGATTGGAACACCATCGCAAGGCCGCGCTTGGCGGGGGGCAGGTCGGTGGCGTCCGTCCCGTCAATCTCGATCTGGCCCGCGCTGACATCTTCCAGCCCCGCGATCAGGCGCAGCAGGGTGGATTTGCCGCAGCCCGAGGGGCCGACGAAGACGACGAATTCGCCGTTTTCGATGGTCAGGTTGATGTCGGGGATGACCGCGACATCGCCAAAGGACTTGTTCACATGCTTGAGCGTTATCTTGCCCATTTCGACCTCACTTCACCGCGCCAAAGGTCAGGCCACGGACGAGTTGTTTCTGGCTGAACCAGCCAAGGATCAGGATCGGCGCGATGGCCATGGTGCTGGCGGCGCTGAGTTTGGCGTAAAACAGCCCCTGCGGTGCGGAAAAGCTGGCGATAAAGGCCGACAGGGGCGCCGCTTTGGTGGTGGTCAGGATGATGGTCCAGAACGCCTCATTCCACGCGAGGATGACGTTCAAGAGCAGAGTCGAGGCGATGCCCGGCAGGGCCATCGGCGTCAGCACATAGGCGATTTCCTTGAACACCCCTGCCCCGTCCATCCGCGCGGCCTCAAGGATCTCCGACGGGATTTCCTTGAAGTAGGTGTAGAGCATCCAGACGATGATCGGCAGGTTCATCAGCATCAGCGCCAGAACTAGACCGATATGCGTGTCGATCAGTTTCAGCTTCAAAAACACCAGATAAAGCGGGATCATCACCGCAACGGCGGGCATCATCTTGGTCGACAGCATCCACATCAAAAGGTCTTTGGTCCGCTTGCCCGGCACAAAGGCCATCGCCCAAGCCGCCGGAATGGCGACCGCGAGACCCAACAGGGTAGAGCCCAGCGACAGCACCACGGAATTCCAGAAAAAACGCGGGTAATCAGAGCGCTGCCAAACCTCGGCGTAGTTTTCCAGCGTCCAGTCGGCGGTGAACAGTTGCGGCGGCATCGCGACGGCAGAGGGTTCGGTCTTGAAACTGGTCAGGATCATCCACAGCACCGGGAAAAAGATCACCAAGGCCACGGACCAAGCAGCGAGCGTCGTCAATGCCTTGCGGCGGGGGGATGTTGCGCGGGCCATGGTGTTCCCCTCAGGCGTCCAGATGGCGGCCAATGCCGCGCATCAGGAAATAGGCGACGATATTGGCAAGGATCACAGCGATGATCCCCCCGGCGGCGGCGCGACCAATATCTTTTGCCGCGATGGCTTGTTTGAAGATCATGTAGGGCAGCGTGGTCGAAGCCGATCCCGGCCCGCCTTGGGTGGTGGTGAAAATCTCACCGAAAATCCCCAGCAGGAAAATGGTCTGGATCAGGATCACCACGGTGATGGCGCGCATCATGTGGGGCAGGATGATGTAGCGGAACCGGTTCAGGGCCGATGCCCCGTCCATCTCGGCCGCCTCGATCTGTTCGGACGACAGCGATTGCAGCGCGGTGAGCAGGATCAGCGTCGCAAAAGGCAGCCACTCCCAAGAGACAATCGCGATCACCGATGACATCGGATAATCTTGCAAGAACAGAATGGGTTGCGCGCCAAAGCTCATGCTGACAGCGGCGAACAGGCCGTTTTGCGGGTGCATGAACAGGTTTTCCAAAATCGACGCGGCAACAGGGGGCATCACGAAGAAGGGCGCGATGACAAGGATACGCAGCACGCCCTGCCCCTTGACCGGTTGGTCGATCAGAAGCGCAATCAGGATGCCCAGTGTAACGGTGATCGCAAGCACTCCGCCGACCAAGGCCAGCGTATTGCCCATCGCCAGCCAGAACTCCGGCGAATTGACGAACCACAGGTAATTGGTGAACCCCACCCAGCCCGTGCGATCCGGCGAGATCAGACGATAGAGCCGGAAAGAATAATACAGCGTCATCGCCAGCGGCACGGCCATCCAGATGAACAGCAAAACGACAGATGGCGCGACCATCACACGGGCGGCAAGGCGGCTGGATTGTGTGGACATGGGAAGGTCTCCGGGGCCAAAGGGCCGAGGAAGAGGATGCCGTCAGGTCGGAAAGTGCAACAGCGGCAAGTCTTTTTTGGGAAAAACGCTTGCGGACCGTACGCACCGATCCGCAAGCTGGGAGCATCCCCGGGCCAATATCAGGCCCTGGGAGAGGTCGTCACTTGATGTAGCCAGCGGCGGTCATTTCCGACACGGACAGGGCTTGGGCTTCGGCCAAAGCCTCATCCACGGTCTTCTGACCGGCCAGAGCCGCCGAGAAGATTTCGCCCACGCTGGTTGCCAGACCGGCAAACTCGGGGATCGCGACGAACTGCACGCCGACATAAGGCACCGGCTTTACAGTCGGGTTGGTCGGGTCAGCCGCGTTGATCGAGTCGATGGTCATCTTGGCAAAGGGCAGCGCTGCATATTCCGCATTCGCATAAAGCGAGGTGCGGGTGCCCGGAGGGGCATTGCGCCAGCCTTCTTTCGACGCAACGAGGGCCAGATAGTCCTTGTTGGTCGCCCAGTTGATGAAGGTCTTGGAGGCTTCTTTGGCATCCGACGAGGCCGGGATCGCCAGCGACCACGCCCAAAGCCAGTTCGCACGCTTGCCAAGGCCAGCATCGGGGGCCAGCGCGAAGCCGACTTTGTCAGCGAATTCGGACTGGGCCGGATCGGTCAAGGCACCTGCCGAAACGGTGGCGTCCATGCGCATCGCGCACTTGCCTTGCAGCGACAGGGTCAGGTTTTCGTTATAGCCGTTGTTGGATGCGCCGGGGGGACCGTATTTGGTCAAGAGCTCGACGTAATCCGTCATCACGGCTTTCCATTCGGGCTGGTCGAACTGGGGAACCCAGTTTTCGTCGAACCAACGCGCGCCATAGCTGTTTGCCATGGTGGTCAGGAAGGCCATGTTTTCGCCCCAGCCGGCCTTGCCACGCAGGCAGATGCCGTAGATGCCAGCCTCGGTGTCGGTCATCGCGGCGGCAGCGGCCTTGATCTCATCCCAGGTCGGGGCATCGGAAATCGTGATCCCGGCCTTTTCGGCCAGATCCTTGCGATAGTTCACAAAGGACGATTCACCGTAGAAGGGCGAGGCATAGAGATTGCCATCGACGGTCAGACCGCCGCGGATTGCGGGCAGCAGGTCATCCACATCGTAATCGGCGGGCAGGTCGTTCAGGCTTTCCAGCCAGCCCTGCTTGCCCCAGATCGGAACCTCATAGGTGCCGATGGTGATCACGTCATACTGACCGCCGCCGGTGGCGATGTCGGTCGTCACATTCTGGCGCAGGACATTTTCTTCCAGCGTCACCCACTCGACCTTGATGTCGGGGTGCTTGGCATAGAAATCGTCCATCAGGCCCTGCATACGGACCATGTCGCCGTTGTTCACGGTGGCGACGGTGATGGTGGTTTCCGCCATGGCAGCCCCACACAGGGCAAGCGAAACGGTCGCGCCGAGCAGCGCGCGTTGCGTCATCTTCATGAATTCCTCCCTAACAAGCGACTGAGCATTTCATCGCTTACTGAGCAATTACCCACATTTTGCCCCAATCCGTCAAGACAGGATTTGAGCAATTGTTCGGCAATCGGGCAATCGCTCGCCGCAGTGCCGCATAAATTCTGGGCAGGACGGGAAAAACCCGCCGGTTTCCAGCGAAAATGTCAGGAAAATTCGCGCCTCGGCGCGATGCTTCAGCGCAGCGAAAGCAGGGCGCGGGCCGTGGCTTCGTCCGTCACCAGACTGTTGATGATCGCGCCGCGCAGGGCGGCGATGAACGGGCGCACCTTGGACGGTCCTGCTGCAACACCGAAAACCGGGCGCGATTGGCCGGGTTCGATTCGCACGCCCCCCACCCGTTCGTTGATGCCAAGGTCCAGATAGCGCCCGTCCTGATCAAAGACCCAACCCGCGACCTCTCCGACTGCGCCTTGGGCCTGCATGGCGCTGAGTTCGTCGAAGGTGATGAAGCCATCGGCATAAAGCGGGGCGTCATCGCTCATCTGCCCGACCCCGACAAAGACCACATCGGCGGTCGAGGCCAGTTCGCGCACCTTGCGCACGGGTTCCAGCGCGCGAAAGGCGTCGCGTTCCGCCCCGGTCGAGGAAATCACCGGCAAGGGCATGGGGTAATGCGGCGCACGCACCCGTTCGCCCACAGACATGATCACGTCAAAGAACGAGGCCGACCCGTCGGGGGCAATGTTGCCGATCAGACTGACCAGACGGTGCTGGGGCGCTTGCACGCTGGCCATCGCGTCCACCATGCCGCGCAACGCCCGCCCGGTGCCAAAAGCGATCACCATGGGATCAGGCATCCTGAGAAACCGCTCAAGTTCCTGTGCGGCGGCGGGGGCGATGCTGCGGACGGGATCTGCGCCGCCAAGATCAGGGGCAATGCGGCAGCGCATCAGGCCAAAGCGGTCGGTCAGGGCCTGTTCAAGGTCCAGACAGGCGGCGATGGGATGTTCCAGCCGCACATGGATCAGCCCATCCGCCACGGCCTTGGACACCAGACGCTGCGCGCGCTGACGGCTGACGCCCAGTTCGCGCGCGATCTGGTCTTGGGTCATGCCCGCGACATAATAGAGCCACCCCGCACGGGCGGCATCGTCGCTGGGGGTTGGATCGGCGTCACTCGGCAGGTTCATCGATGGTCAATTCGAAAAAGAGTCCCGGATGCGCGGCACGCATCGCGGCAAAAGAGGCATAGTCGGCCTGAGGAATGGCATCCTCGGGCGGGGTCAGGTCAAGCTCTTTCAGATGGCTGCCCCCGGTAAAACGCCAAACCGTCATTCCGGCGGCCAATCCGGCGCGCACTCCGTTCAGGCTGTCCTCGATCACCACACAGTCGGCGGGGTCCACCCCCATCCGCGCGGCGGCGTGCAGGAACAGGTCCGGCGCAGGCTTTCCGCGCGTGACCTCTGACGCAGTAAAGGCGCGGCCTGAGAACAGGGGGGCGAGGCCCGTGATGTCCAGACTGCGCCGCATCCGTTCCGGGCTGGAAGAGGTGGCAAGGCAATAGGGCAACCGCAGCGCCGCGATGGTCTGGGTGATGCCGGGCATCACCTTCAGGTCAGTCTCGAACGCCGCAAGCAGACGGGCGCGGTAATCGGTCTCAAACCTTTCAGGCAAGGCGACGCCCCAACGGTCCCGCACCTCTTGCAACACCACGGGATAAGAGCGGCCAAGGAAATGGCGGCTGACAAAGGCCATGTCCATCTCGACGCCGTAGCCTTTCAACTCGGCAATCAACTGGCGGGCGCTGATCACCTCGGAGTCGATGAGGACACCGTCGCAGTCAAAGATGATGAGGGCCGGTTCATTCATGCCGCGACCATAAGCGCGCGGCGGGGTTGGTGTAAATCGGGGGGATGGGGGGTGTGGGCCGCAAGTACGGCGCACAAATACCGACCTCCGCCAAGGGGCGCGCCCGCACCGCGGGGTGGGTGCACATATATGTGCGCCCGCCCCGATGCTTTGGGCATCGGGGCAATCCCTGTCGTTGCACCCCTCAACTTAGAAAACACGGACAGCCCCCCTCCCCGCTTGGCATCGCCCCCGCCTTTGTCATAGCCTTTCGCAAAATCGAAAGGGACCACCATGCGGATCGACGCGCATCACCATCTGTGGGACCCCGCGCGCGGGGAATACGGCTGGATGCCAAAGGATGACCCGATCCTCTCGCGCCCCTACACGCCTGAGGATTTGGAACCCCAACTCCGCGCCGCAGGCATTGACGCGACGGTCTTGGTGCAGGCCGCGCCCACGGTGGCGGAAACAGACTACATGCTCGACATCGCCGACCGCACCCCGTGGATCAAGGGCGTGGTGGGCTGGGTGGATTTCGAAAACCCCGCATCGCTGCCCGTGATGCAGCGGCTGGCAAAGCACCCGAAATTCAAGGGGCTGCGCCCGATGATCCAAGACCTGCCGCAGGACGATTGGATGCTGCGCGACGATGTGCAGTGGGCCTTCCGCGCGCTTTGTGATCTGGGATTGCGCTTTGATGCCTTGGGCTTTCCGCGCCATATCGCGCCGTTCCAGACCCTGCTGCGGCGCTATCCGTCCATGCCGGTGGTGCTGGATCATTGCCTGAAGCCGCAGATCCTCGGCCATCCGGCGGGGTTTCAGGACTGGGCCGATGGCCTGTCCCGTCTCGCCGATGACAGCTTTGCCTGCGTGAAATTCTCGGCCCTGATCACCGAGGACACCCCCGACTGGTCGGTGGACCGCCTGCGCCCCTATGCCGATCACATCTTTGACCGCTTCGGGGCAGAGCGGGTGATGTGGGGATCAGACTGGCCGGTCTGCCGCCTGCGCGGCGACTATGCCGATTGGCACGCCGCCGCCCTGACGCTGACCGACGGCCTCAGTGACATCGACCGCACCCTGATCTTCGGCGGCACGGCGGCAGGCTTCTACGGCATCTGATGGACCGCAGGGGTCAGACGTCCAGCCCCGCCCGCCCTGTTTGCCCCTGACCAACCCCGCCTTGTGGGGCGGGCAGGGTCAGAGGCGGTGCCGCCGGATCATCCGGGCGCAGGCAGCCTTGGGCGTAATCCTGAAATTCCGACCCCGCCTCAAGCTGCACGACACGGTCACGCAGGGCGGTCACCTGCACCAGCACCGCCAGTTGCAGCACAGCCACCGCCAGCATCAACCAGACGGGCACAGGGCCTGCGGCCCGCCCTGCATGTGTCACTCCCTGCGCCAGCCCGGTCATCTGGCGGCCACCGGACCGGCGGTCGCGACCGAAAGGCGCACAAAGTTCAGCGCGCGGTCACGCTCTGCCGCGGCAAGCGCCTGACGGGCCTGAAGCAATTCAACCTCGGCATCCAGAATGGACAGGAAATCCGTCTCGCCCAGATCATAGCTGGATCGGGCAAGGTCCAGCGTTTCGGACGAAATCCCCACCAGCCGTTGCTGCGCGCCCACATTGCGGCCATCGCGCCGCCATGCCGCCAAAGCGCCCTGAACCTCTTCAACCGCCTCAAGCACCGATTGCTGCCATGCAAACCACGCCTGACGCGCGCGGGATTGCGCGGCGGTCAGGTTGGCGCGGTTCTGCCCGCCGGACAGGAAGGGCAGATTGATCGACGGGCCAAAACCCCAAGTGGTGGACCCCGTTCCCGGTGCCGTCACGCGCCCTGTCAGCGTCAAAGATGGCCAAAGCGCCGCCTGCGCCACCCCCACCTGTGCCGCCCGCGCGGTCAAAAGCCGCTCTTGCGCCTGCACGTCCGGGCGCAGGCGGATCGTATCGGCGCTGATCCCACGGACCGCACTGAACCGGGCATGCGGCACGGCCCCCCCCCGGTTCAACAGTGGCCTCAGCGCATCCGGGCTTTGCGCAGTCAGGGTGGCAAGGCGGAAGATGGCGCGATCGGCCTGCACCTCCAGCGCGGGCAGTTGCGCCTCGGCCACCGCAAGGCGCTGGTCGGCGCGCAGCACGTCCAGACGGGTTGCGGCCCCTGCATCGAATTGCTCGCCAATCGAGCCACGGCTTTGGCGGCGGCTGTCGACACTGCGGCGGATAAAGGCCACGACCTCTTGGGTGTAGCGCAGGTCGATGTAGGCGGCGGCGATTTCCCCGGCGACAGCCAGACGCGCAGCATCTGACGCCAACACCGCCTGATCGCGCAGCGCGACAGAGGCGGCGCGACTGGCGCGGTTCTGGCCAAAGAGGTCGATCAACCATGTCCCCGACAGCACGGCGGCACGGCTGTCGGTAAAGGCCGCATCCACCACGCCCGCACGACTGGCGCTGGCGTCAAGGCCAAGGTTCAAACCCGCGGTGGTGCGAATGCCTGCCCCGGCTTCGGTGATGCGCTCTTGTGCCTCTCGCAGGGACAGGTTCTGCGTCAGGCCGCGCTGCATCAAGGCATCCAGTTGCGGGTCGGAAAAGCCCCGCCACCATGCCTGTGCCCCTGTGACAGGCTGCAGGGTTGAGGCCCCGGCGGGCGCAAAGGCTGCGCCCTGCGGCACCGGCACGCAGGCCGAAAGCGCCAGTGCGGTCATCAGGGGCACCAAGACCGAGGTGCTGCGGGTGGGCAGCGTAGCGGCGGGCGGAACGGTAACGGGCATGGGGTGTCTCCGGGACGCGGGGGGACGGAAAAGGGTGGGAACACAGGCGGGGCGAGCGCAGGACTGACGACCTGATGGAATGCCCCCCAACCACGGCCCGCGCGTTTCGTTCCCGCGTCGGGAGGATGGGT
>NKIT01000121.1 GCA_002256185.1 Rhodobacteraceae bacterium PARR1
CGACAGCGGCCGGCTTGGCCTCATCCTGCAACCACGAGATATACAGCAGGGTGATCAGGTCCACGACGAAGATCGCCATCAACCCGACCGAGGATGTCAGCGACATCACCGCCACATGCTTAAACAGGTTGCCCTGCACGAATTTCGCCTGTTGCGGTGCCGACATTGGGCTCTCCAAACGGGCGCGCGTCCCGTCTTCTCTGTTCAAATATCCCACGGGGGTCCGGGGGTGTGAAACCCCCGGCTTTTGTTCAGCAAAATCAACGCCGGGTTAGCCCGCGCGCACAACTTTCAACAATGGCATCACATCCGCCATTTCCGGCCCATTCGCCCGACCCGTCAGCGCCTTGCGCAGCGGCATGAACAGCCCTTTGCCCTTGCGCCCCGTCGCAGCTTTCACGGCCTCGGTCCATTCGCCCCAGGTGGCGGTGGTCCAGGGCTTCGGCGGCAACAGCGCCACCGCCTGCGCGATGAACTCTGCGTCTTCGGGGTCGATCAACGGCTCTGCCCCGTTCTGGAACAACTCTGACCATTGGCCCAGATCGGCCAGCACGGTGATGTTGTCCTTGGCCACGCGCCAGAATGCCTCAGCCTCGGCCTCCGGCACGCCCAAGGCGGCGATCTTGTCGGCCACCTCAGGCAGGGGCAGCGATTGCACATGCGCGCGGGTCAGCGGGAACAGGTCTTCGGCGTCGAATTTCGTCGGCGCGGACCCGAACGACCCCACATCGAACCCGTCGATCAAATCCTGCATCGACGTCGCCAGTTCCACCGGCTTGGACGATCCCAGCCGCGCCATCAGCGACAACAGCGCCATAGACTCCACCCCTTGCGCGCGCAGGTCACGCAAGGACAGCGTGCCCAGACGCTTGGACAGTTCCTCACCCTTGGCACCCGTCAACAACGAGTGGTGAGCAAAATTCGGCGGCGTGCCGCCCATCGCCTGCATGATCTGAATCTGCGTCGCGGTATTGGTCACATGGTCCGCACCGCGCACGATGAACGTCACGCCCATGTCGATGTCATCGACCGAAGAGGCAAAGGTATAAAGCACCTGCCCATCCGCGCGGATCAAGACCGGGTCCGACACCGAGGCCGCGTCGATCGAGATCGGCCCGAGGATGCCATCGGGCCATTCGATCCGGTTCTGGTTCAGCAAAAAGCGCCAGTATCCGTCCCGCCCTTCGGCGCGCATCGCGTCCTTTTCCGCAGCCGTCAGATGCAAAGACGCGCGGTCATAGACCGGCGGGCGGCCCATGTTCAGCAGCTTCTTGCGCTTCAGGTCCAACTCGGTCGGCGATTCAAAGCATTCGTAGAACCGTCCGGCCTGTTTCAGATCTTCCGCCGCCGCGCGATAGCGGTCCATTCGCAGCGATTGCTTTTCCACCCGGTCCCAATGCAGGCCCAACCACTCCAGATCGGCCATGATGCCGTCTGCATATTCCTGCTTGGACCGTTCCTGATCGGTATCATCCAGACGCAGGATGAAGGTGCCCCCCGCCTTGCGGGTGATGAGGTAATTCATCAACGCGGTGCGAAGGTTGCCTACATGGATGAAACCAGTGGGCGAAGGCGCAAAACGGGTGGTGACGTTGGACATGGCGGCAGGCTCCGGTGAACCGTTCTTCCCTGTCACAGCGCCCCGCCTTTGTCCAGTTCGCGGGGCCTCATGCGCCCATCCCTGCCGCCATCACGACGGCGTGACGGACCAAAGCGCTGAAATCTCTGCCACGCCGCGCCGGAACAACGCCTCAACCGCCGCCGGATCGGCATCCTCCAGACGCCGCAGATAGACGCAGCCCTTGCCGCGCCGATACGGCCCAAGCTGGGCCAGAACCTCGGCCGCGTCGTCCAGCGCGCAATTGGGATAAAGCACCAGTTCCGACTTGCGCGGCGCAAAGGCGATCACCGCCGCCGTCCCGCTGTGCCCGCTGGCATGTCGATAGGCATATCGGCCAAAGCCCAACATGCCTGACCCCGCCAAATGAACCGGAAAGCCGGAGATCCGCTCGCCCATGGCGATCAGATGTCGCGCTTCTTCCGCGCGGATGGGCGTCATCTGGCCCAGAAACGCGATGACGTCGGTGTTCACGCTCACCTCTTGCACATAACACACAAGGCATTCACCCGCCGACCCTAGCAGGAACAGCGCGCAACACCTATCATATTGGAATGACAACGCCCGAAAACCATGACCCGAACGCCCCGACATGGGATGCCTTCGTCGCCCCCGACCTCTCGTTGATCGAGGAATTGGCGCGGGATGCCATCTCGACCCTGCCGCATCCATGGCGCGAACCGGCGACGGCCCTCGTGCTGCGCGTGGTGGATTTTGCCCCCGATGACGTGCTGGAAGACATGGGACTGGAAGACCCGTTTGAACTGACGGGCCTTTATGACGGCATCCCGCTGACCGAAAAATCCGTGATGGATCAATCGACTAAACCAGATGCCGTCTGGCTCTTTCGCCGCGCCATCCTTGAAGAATGGATCGAACGCGGCGACGTCGGCTTGGGCGATCTGGTGGCCCATGTGGTTGTCCACGAACTCGCCCACCATTTCGGCTGGAGCGATGAGGACATCGCCGCCATCGACCCATGGTGGGAATGACCTGCGCGACGCTCTGTCGCGGTCATGCCAGACGCCGATATGCGCCAGACGCCGGTATGCCAGACGCGGCGATGCCAGACGGGGCGATGCCAGACGGGGCGATGCCTGACGCGGATGTGAGCGGCAGTGAATGGCCGTGCCCGGGGGCCGCCCTATCCTTTGGGATATGACACCCCAACCAAGGACACGACCATGACCCTGTCACGCCGTCACGCCCTTATGGCTGCTGCTGCCCTCCCCTTCGCCGCCCCTGCCCTGCTGCGCGCCACCCCCGCACTGGCCCAGGCGCCTGCCATGGCCGGACCGGGCTTTGCGCCCTATCACCGGATCAAACTCGGCGGGTTTGAGGTGACAACCCTGCTCGCGGGCAGCCGCGCGGGCGACAAGCCGCAGGAAACCTTCGGCCTGAACGCCACGCCCGAAGACTTCGCGGCGCTTTCGGCGGCGAACTTCATCCCTGCTGACAAAAGTTTCAACTTCTTCACTCCGGTCGTGGTGAACACCGGGTCCGAACTGGTGCTCTTTGACACCGGCCTTGCTCCCGAAGGCACGCTGGCCGCCTTGCAAGCCGCAGGCCTGACCGCCGATCAGGTCAGCATCGTGGTCCTGACCCATATGCACGGCGACCACATCGGCGGATTGTCAGGCGAAGATGGCACGCCCACCTTTGCCAATGCCCGCTATGTCACCGGCGCTTTGGAGCACAACAACTGGTCCGCCGCCGCCAACGAAGGCTTTGACGCCAAGGTCAAGCCGCTGAACGAGAAATTCACCTTCCTCGACGATGGCGGCGCTGTCCTGCCGGGGATCACCGCCATGGCCGCCCCCGGCCACACGCCGGGACATTTCACCTACCGGCTGGAAAGCGACGGCGCGCAACTGATGCTGTTGGCCGATACCACCAACCACTACGTCTGGTCGCTGCAACGCCCCGATTGGGAGGTGCGCTTTGACGCCGACAAGGCGCAGGCGGCCCAAACCCGCAAGACCGTCCTTGGCATGCTGGCCGCCGACCGCATCCCCTTTGCGGGCTACCACATGCCCTTCCCCGGCATCGGCTATGTCGAGGCTCAGGGCGACATCTTCCGCTACGTTCCGGCAAGCTATCAGTTGATGCTCTGACACCTCTTTCCCCGTTGTTCAAATATCCCACGGGGGGTGCGGGGGGTGTGAAACCCCCCGCTTCCGTTGGCAGGCACATGGACAGCACCCTTTCACCCCATCGGCGTTGCCGCTATCCTGAACCGACAGCGATGGGAGACCGACATGACCCTCAACCCGGTGCAAACCCCGATCCTGACCCTGACGCTGAACCCGGCGCTGGATATGGCGTCAGAGGTTGCGCAGATGATCCCCGACGAAAAGCTGCGCTGCACCGATCCCCGCCTTGATCCGGGCGGCGGTGGCCTGAACGTCAGCCGTGCCATCCATGCCTTGGGGGGCGAATCCCTCGCACTGGTCGCCCTTGGCGGGCTGACCGGCGACCGTCTGGCCGAGTTGATCCGCCGCGAAGGCGTGATGTTTCTGGGGATAACAGGCCCCGGTGAGACACGTCAAAGCCTGACCATCACCGAAACCGCCAGCGGGCGGCAATACCGCTTCATGCTGCCCGGTCCCGTCTGGGGGGCACAAGATCAGGAACGCGTGTTCCTGCTTCTGCGCGCGGCGGGAAAGCCCGGTGGCTTTGCCGTCATCTCCGGCAGCCAACCGCCCGGCGTGCCCAAGAATTTCCCCGCCCTGCTGGCGGGGGCGATGGCCGGAATGCGCGTGGTCCTTGACACCTCAGGCGCCGCTTTGATCGAGGCGGTCACAAACCCCCTGCCGGGGCTAGAGGTGTTGCGCATGGACGACGCAGAGGCCGCACATCTGGCAGGACACCCCTTGGACAGCCGCAGCGCCACCGCCGATTTCGCGCAAAGCCTGATCGCGCGCGGCACCGCCCGCAAGGTGATCGTGGCGCGCGGATCGGATGGGTCGGTACTGGTGGGGCCGGACCTGCGGCTGTTCTGCAAAGCGCCCAAGGTCAAGCTGCGGTCCCGCGTGGGGGCGGGCGACAGTTTTGTGGGCGGCTATGTGCTGGGCCTTGCCCGTGGTCTGTCCGAAGGCGAGGCTCTGTCGCAAGGCGTCGCCGCTGCGGCGGCTGCCGTGATGTCTGAGGCGACGGATTTGTGCCGGGCCGAGGATGTGGCGCGCTTGCTGCCAGAGACTTGGGTCGAAACGGTCTGAGCCTGTTTTCTGTGGCCAGCGTCGCAGGGGGGCGGGCTGCCCCCCACGGCGCGTGCCGCGCCTCCCCCCGAGGATATTTTCGCAACGGGGAAGATGTCAGGCGCGCGGGGCGAACAGGATCACCGCCGCCCCAGCCAGCGCCAAGGCACCGCCGAGGATGTCCCACAGATCAGGCCGGGTCTTTTCCACCAGCCACAGCCAGCCAAGGCTCGCCGCGATATAGATGCCGCCATAGGCCGCGAAACTTCGTCCGGCATGGGCGGGGGGCGTCAAGGCGAGCAAAAGCGCAAACCCCGCCAGCGCCAACGCGCCGGGAACCAACCACAGCGCTGAAGCCCCGCGCCACCAATGCCAGACCGCAAAGCAGCCCGCGATTTCGGCCAAGGCGGCAAGGACATACAGCGGCAGCGTCACACGCCCTCATCCCGCAGATGATCGCGCAGGGCGGTGACCTTGTCACGCAGGGCGGTGGCATCGGCCAGCGTCAGGCCGCTACGATCAAGGATGCAGCCCGGAATGTCACGCGCGGCATAGCGCAGCGCATATCCCTTTTCCGTCAGACGGATACGCACCTGCCGTTCGTCCTGCGCGTCACGCTCTCGGCTGACAATCCCTTGGGTTTGCAGCCGTTTCAGCAAGGGTGTCAGCGTGTTGCTGTCCAGTTGCACCTGCCGCCCGATGGCACCCACCGTCTGGTCATCCTGCGCCCAAAGCACCGACAGCACGAGGTATTGCGGATAGGTGATCCCCAACTCATCCAGCAGCGGCTTATAGGCCTGCTGCATGGCATGCGCTGCGGAATAGAGCGCGAAACAGATCATGTCGGGCGGGGTCAGATGCATGCGCTTAGATTAAATCGCACACGACAGGATCGCAAGCGTGTTGACATCCTGGGCTGAGTCAGGGCATTTATATCGTACACGATTTAATCTTGCACGAAGGGATATTCCATGACGGTTGATGCGAAATACTGGACAGAAGCCAAGGCCACCGGCGGCGGGCGCAATGGCGTGGCCTCACTGGCGAGCGGCATGCTGACCGTCACACTGTCCAGCCCGAAAGAGCTTGGCGGCAGCGGCGCGGGTCACAATCCCGAAGAGCTGTTCGCCCTTGGCTATTCCGCCTGCTATCTGGGCGCGATGCGCTTTGCGGCCCAATCCGAAAAGCTGGGCACGGTTCCCGATGACGCGACGGTCAAGGCCCATGTCGGTATCGGCGGCCGCTCAGACGGCGGCTTTGGCATCAAGGTCAAACTGGTGGTTTCGCTGCCGGGCCTGGACCGCGCCGTGGCCGAAAAGATCGTGGAACGCGGGCATTTCATCTGCCCATACTCCAACGCGACCCAAGGGAATATTGAGGTTGTGACGGAACTGGCGTGACCGGACCCCACTGCCTTGCAGCGGCGCGGGCCATCCCCGCGCCGTTTGCATTTGTGGCACGATAATGGCGTGCGGCCTTATTGCCAAACTCCCGCTCTGGCAGAGTGATCCAATACGCGCGGCTTTGCCGAAAGCCAGCCTTGCAAATGCCCGAATGCTGCGGAAACTGGGGCTCTACAAGTCTGGGGGTGCATGATGGTGAAATGGGGCCAACTTGAGGTGCCGGAACTGGAGTATCGCCAGCGTTGGAGGGGGGATCCCAGCAAATGGCCTGCCGAGCCCGGGGTGGTGCATTTGCCAACTGGGATGCGCTTGCGCAGTGTTGCAGATCCCAATGAAACGCGGGGAGCAGAAAGTCATGGCCTGCTTTTTTCGCCACCAAGCGAGAATTGGATCATGCGCGTGATCATGGGTCGTGGGGAAGATATCGATGACCGTCTGGCTAGGAAACTTAATCTCACTTACCATGAATTTAGAAAACTTCCGGTGGAGCAAAAAATCGAAGAAGAAGCGCGAATTCTTTACGAAGATGGTAAAAGATATGTATGCAAGTCGGTTCTTCCGGAAAAGGACAGCAAATCCATGGAATGGACCGAGGACAGGCGCGATGCATTTCTGCTCATGATGTTCTGGGTGGAAGAGGTGGGACGTGCAGAGAGCGATCCGCTGCCCTCGCTAATACACTTCCGGCCGGTTGGTGTGCCGGAGCAATTTCATGGTGATTTCAGGAATAAACTGGCCCAAGCGCCAAGGTGATTGCGCCCAAGGCTCTCACCCTGTCCTGATCCAGACCAGACCGCGCTGCCCCTTCACCCGCCCGTGCCATCCCGCCAGCGCATCACCATCGGATAGCGGCGGTCCAGCCAGAAGGCCTTTTGCGTCAAACGCACGCCGGGGGCGGATTGGAAGCGTTTCCATTCACTGGTGTAGAGCAGGCTTTCCACCCGCTTTACCGTCGCCAGATCATGCCCTTGGGCCACAATCTCGGCCACCGACCATTCCTTTTCGACCAGACCTTCAAGGATGGAATCCAGCACCGGATAGGGCGGCAGCGAATCCTCATCCTTCTGGTTGTCGCGCAACTCCGCACTTGGCGGTTTGTCGATGATCGCCACAGGGATCACCTCGCCTGCCGGGGCTTTCATCCACGGGCGGTGATTGGCGTTCCTCCAGCGGCAGGTGTCAAAGACGCGGGTTTTCCACAGGTCCTTGATCGGGTTATAGCCGCCGTTCATATCGCCATAGATCGTGCAATAGCCCACCGCGACTTCGGATTTATTGCCCGTGGTCAGCAGCATCGCGCCAAATTTGTTCGACAATCCCATCAACAAGAGCCCGCGCAGGCGGGACTGGATGTTTTCTTCCGTGATCCCCGGCTGGGTGCCTGCAAACAACGGGGCCAGCGCCGCCCCCACCGCATCCTGCGGGCCGCTGATCGGCACGGTGTCCAACCGGCACCCCAACCGCCCCGCGCAATCGGCGGCATCGTCCAAAGACCCCTGCGAGGTAAAGCGCGACGGCAGCATCACGCAATGCACGTTCTCCGGCCCCAAGGCATCAGCCGCAATCGTCGCCACCAGTGCGGAATCAATCCCCCCCGACAACCCCAGCACCACGCGCGAAAACCCGGATTTCGCCAGATAGTCATGCAGGCCTATGGTCATGGCGCGGTAATCAGCCTCCGCCACCGAGGGCACCTCGGCCAGCATCCCCTTTTCCGCGCGCCACCCATCAGGCCCACGGCTGAAATCCACATGCGTGACGCAATCGTCAAACTGCGGCATCTGCACCGCCAACTGCCCACCGGGGTTCAAGACCATCGAGCAGCCGTCAAACACCTGATCATCTTGCCCGCCGGTCATGTTCAGGTAAACCAGCGGCAATCCCGTCTCGACCACCCGCGCCACCATCAGGTTCAGCCGCAGGTTCGGCTTGCCACGATGATAGGGCGATCCATTGGGGATCAGCAGGATTTCCGCCCCGGTTTCGGCCAAGGTTTCGGCCACATCGGGATGCCAGCTGTCCTCGCAGATCGGCGTGCCGATGCGGACACCATTCACCACATAGGGGCCATGCACATCGGCAGAGGCAAAGACGCGTTTTTCATCAAACACCGCGTCATTGGGCAAATGATGCTTCAGCACCCGCGCCGTGATCCGTCCGCCCTGCAGGATGGAATAGGCATTGAAAAGCGATGTACCGTCGAAATACGGCCCCCCGATGCCAAGCGCCGGCCCTTCGGCACAGTCCTGCGCCAAAGCCTCCACCGCCGCCATCGCATCCGCCACAAAGGCCGGTTTCAGGATCAGGTCCTGCGTCTGATAACCGGTGATGAACATCTCGGTCAAGGCCACCATGTCGGCCCCGGCGTCGCGCCCCGCCTCCCATGCGGCGCGGGCCTTGGCGGCATTGGCGGCCAGCGCCCCCACGGTCGGGTTCAACTGGGCAAGCGTCAGGCGGAAACGGTCGGCCATGCAGGGGTCCTTCGGGTCAGCGTCCCTTCGGGTTGTAGCCCTGCGCGCGGCTAAGGGAAACCCGTGCCGCACAGTGAACAGTTCGGGCGACAACTTGTCTGACACGGATGGCGCGGCTAGGCTCTGGGCGGCGGAGAACACCGGCGGGGGGCAGTCATATGCGGCGACACGGATCGGCACGGGCCGGATGGACCCCCGAATGGACTATTGCGGCGCTGACAGTGGCCCTGATGGCTCTCTCGCAGCCCGCCATGGCAGAGGGGGACGTCGCGGCCAAGCAATACGACGACGGCTCGTTCTATGAGGGCACCTTCAAGGATGGCGTCCCCGATGGCACCGGCACCTACCGCCTGCCCAATGGCTATGAATACATCGGCACATGGGTTGCGGGCAAAATCGAAGGCCAAGGCCGCGCCACCTATCCCAACGGGGCCGTCTATGAGGGCGCGTTCAGAAACGGCAAACCCGATGGCAAGGGCAAGATCATCTACGCCGATGGCGGCAGCTATGACGGCGACTGGCTGGCCGGTGCGATCACCGGAACCGGCACCGCCAGTTACAAGGACGGATCGGCCTATACGGGCGGCTTCAAGGACGGCAAACATGACGGCAAGGGCATCCTGACCGGCCCCGGTGCCTACCGCTATGAAGGCGATTGGGTCGCGGGCGACAAGGAAGGCCGCGGCACGATCCGCTATCCCGATGGCGCGATCTATGACGGCGCGCTCAGGGGCGGCACCCGCGAAGGGCAGGGCAAGCTGACCCTGCCGGGCGGGTTGATCTATGACGGCACATGGGCGGCGGGCCAGATGAACGGCAAAGGCACGCTGACCCTGCCCAATGGCGATGTCTACACCGGCGACTTCCGCGACGGACGGCGCGAGGGGCAAGGCGCCCTCACCTTCGCCAATGGCGATGTCTACCAAGGCCAGTTCCGCGCCGACCGCCGCCACGGCCCAGGCACCTTCACCGCCAGGGACGGCTACGTCATGGCGGGCAACTGGACTGACGGCGTCCTGCAAGGCAAAGGGCGGCTGACCTATCCCGATGGCTCGGTCTATGACGGCGCACTCAAGGACGACAAACCCGACGGACAGGGCAAGATCACCTATCCTGACGGCTCCGCCTTCGAGGGCACGTGGCTTGCAGGCGCGGTCGGCCCCAAGGGCCGCGCGACCTATGCCAATGGCCAAGTCTATGAGGGCGCGCTGAAGAATGCCAAACCTGACGGCATCGGGCGGATGACATGGCAGGATGGGGCCACCTATCAGGGCCAATGGACAGCAGGCGAACGCCAAGGCTTTGGCCGCGCGACATGGCCCGATGGCACCGTCTATCTCGGCGGCTTCAAGGACGGCCTGCGCGACGGCAAGGGCAAGGTCACCCAAGCCGATGGCTTCACCTATATCGGCGATTGGAAGGCTGGCGTGATCGACGGCAAGGGCGTCGCCACTTATGGCAACGGCGATGTCTATGAGGGCGACTTCGTGCAAAACCGCCGCCAAGGCCAAGGCCGCCTCACCTATGCCTCAGGCCAGGTGGCCGAGGGTGAGTGGCTGGCAGGCATCCTCATCGCCCCACCTTCTGCCAAACCGGACGACGCCGAAGGCAACTGACTTCTCTACCCGCTTCCCCGTTGCTCAAATATCCTCGGGGGGCACGGCGCTTGCGCCGTGGGGGGCAGACAGCCCCCCTCTGCCCTGTGCCGCGCCCATGGCGCGGAACAGGGCGCAAAAGCGTCCGCGCGGGCCTTGGCCCGTGCGGTCTTTGCGGTCACACCACCTCACCCGCCTCCAACCGGCGCAGGAAAGCCGCCGCATCCGCCAGCACTCGCGTCTTGTGACCCGCCTCCATCTTGTCCCAGGTGCGATACATCTGCGCCATGCGCGGATTGACGGCAAAGCGGTCGCGGTGGCGGATCAGGAAATCCCAATAAAGCAGGTTGAACGGACAGGCCCTTTCCCCGGTCTTTTCCTTCACCGCATAGGCGCAGCCTTTGCAGTAATCCGACATCCGGTCGATATAGGCCCCGGAACTGACATAGGGTTTTGACCCCACCACCCCGCCATCGGCGAATTGGCTCATGCCGATGGTGTTGGGCGCCTCGACCCATTCAAAGGCGTCGATATAGACCGCCAGATACCATTCATGCACCTCTGCCGGATCGACCCCGGCCAACAGCGCGAAATTACCTGTCACCATCAGACGCTGAATGTGATGGGCATAGGCCATCTCGCGTGTCTGACCGACCGCATGGGACAGGCAAGCCATCCGCGTCCTGGCCCCCCAGAACAGCGGCGGCAAGGCGCGGCTCCGCGCCAATGCGTTGCGGGTCATGTATTCCGGCCCTTGCAGCGCCCAGATGCCGCGCACAAACTCGCGCCAGCCGATGATCTGGCGGATGAAGCCCTCCGCCGCATTGATCGGCACGCGGCCTGCCTGCCATTCCGCCTGAACCGCGCGGCAAACCTCCAGCGGTTCCAACAGGCCGAGGTTCAGATAGGGCGAGATCAACGCATGGCTCAGCGTCGGATCATCGCGCAACATGGCGTCCTGTTCATCGCCAAAGCGCGGCAGGGCATGGGTGACGAAATGATCCAGCGCCCGCAGCGCATCGGCGCGCGTGACCGCCCAGCCAAAAGGACGGGCTGTGCCGAAATGCCGCGGGAACCGCGCTTCCACCAGCGCCAAAACCTCTTGGGTCACTGCATCGGGGGCAAAACGCGGCGGGCGTGGGCGCAACAGGTCCGGCTTGGCCGGTTTGCGGTTGTCGTGGTCAAAGTTCCACTGCCCGCCCGCCGGTTGATCTCCCTCCATCATCAACCCGGTCTTGCGCCGCATCTCGCGGTAAAAGAACTCCATCCGCAGGGCTTTGCGCCCCTCGGCCCAAGCCGCGAATTCGGGTTCTGAACAGAGAAAGCGATCATCAGGCAGTTGCGTGACGGGAACCGGGCAGTCGGCCAGCACCTGCCGCAACCGCCACTCGCCGGGCGCTGTGACCAGCACCGCTTTCGCGCCGCTCTCCGCAGCCCGCCGCAAAAGCTCGCCCGTGATGGACTGGCTGTTCTCAGGATCATCCAAGCGGCTGTAAGCCACCCGCCACCCCTGCGCGCGCAAGTCATCCGCAAAGTGACGCATCGCCGACAGGATCAGCGCGATCTTCTGCGGATGGTGCGGGACAGAGGTGCCCTCGGCCATGACTTCGGCCATCACCACCACATCGCGGGCGGGATCAGCGGCACGCAGGGCAGCGACGGACAGGGTGAGTTGATCGCCCAGAATCAGGATCAGGCGGGTCATTTGCACGACCCTTCTTTGCCTTCAGGAAGCGCTTCGGCTGGGGCGCGCGCGGCCCGCCGGGATGGGTGCACGTATACGTGCGCACAGCCCGGGGGGGCGGGCTGTGCGCGCCCCGATGCTTTGGGCATCGGGGCAATCCCCGTCTTTGCGCCATTGCACAAGATCACCACGCCACCCGCTCCCCCTGCCAGTCAAAGAACCCGCCAGTTTCCGCAGGGCTTAGCCCCTCAATCACCCCCAGCACATTCCCCGCCGCCACCTCTGGCGTCACGGTCGGATGCGCGCCCACGTATTTCTCGGTGAACCCCGTCGCCACGGTGCCCGGATGCAGACAGGCCACCACGGCCTGCGGATGGCTGCGCGCCACCTCGATCGCTGCCGTATGGATCAACTGGTTCAGCGCCGCCTTGGCCGCGCGATAGGAATACCACCCACCCAGAGCATTATCCCCAATCGACCCCACCCGCGCCGACAAGGCCACGAACACCGCCCGCCGATCCCGTGGCATCAGCCGCACCGCATGTTTCAGCACCAGCGCAGGCCCCATCGCATTGACCGCAAATTGCGCGGCCAGCGCCGCAGGCTCCACCGCGCGCAAGCTCTTTTCGGGCCGGTGCGCCCCGATCTCGAGCGCCCCCGTCGCCACGATCACCAGATCAAACCCCGGCTCCAACGCCCCCAGCACCCGCGCGATGCTGGCCTCATCCGTCACATCCAACCCGTTGCCACGCCGCGACAGGCCCGT
>NKIT01000122.1 GCA_002256185.1 Rhodobacteraceae bacterium PARR1
TCCCCCGCTTTCAGCGACACGCGGTCACCCGGGCGAAAGACCAGCATCTGACCCGCCGGGAAGGTCTGCCCCGCCACCGTCACCGCACCCGACAGCACATAGACGCCGCGATCCTCATGCTCATCGGGCAAGGGAATCGCGGCACGCGGCGCGAGGGTGGCATCGGCGTAGAACACCTCGGACGGGGTCGGCACATCCACCCGCGCGCCCCATGCGTTGCCGAGGATCAGGCGCACGGTCTTGCCCTCACCCTCCAACTCTGGCAGGGCCTCGGCCGCAGCGTGGCGAAAGGCGGCGGGGTCATCCTCTTGGTCTTTCGGCAGGGCGAGCCACGTCTGCAAGCCGAACAAGCCATAGGGCGCAGCGCGCATCGGGCCATCGGTGCGTTCGGAATGGGTGATGCCGTGACCTGCCAGCATCAGATTCATCGCGCCGGGTTCGATCCATTGATCGGTGCCCAGACTGTCGCGGTGGTGCATCTTGCCGCGCAAAAGATAAGTGACCGTCGCCAGCCCGATATGCGGATGCGGGCGCACGTCGATACCCTGCCCGGTCAGAAACTCCGCCGGTCCCATCTGGTCAAAGAAAATGAACGGCCCCACCATTTGCCGCTCTGGCGCGGGCAAGGCGCGGCGCACCTCAAACCCGCCCAGATCGCGCGCACGCGGCACGATCACCGTGGCGATGCTGTCCACCGCATCCCCGATGGGGATTGACGGGTCAAGGGCGGGGTTCCAGCTCATGGCAGCCTCCTGTGCTAGACCCCAAGATAGGCGCGTGCGGCCCCGCTGTCATGCCACCAAGGCGCGCCGATCCTGTGCGAGGGCGCACGGGTGGCGTGAGGACCAAAATCCTTTCAAAAGGATTTTCCCAAATTTCTGTTGCAGAAATTTGCGCCGTCACCCTGCGCGCAACACACCCTCCAGCCGGTCGAGGAAGAACGCCACATTCTCGGCCGAGAACACCAAGGGCGGCCGGATTTTCAGCACATGCCCGCGCTTTCCGGTGGCCGAGATCAACACCCCCGCCGCACGCAGGTCATTGACGATGCGCCCCGCCTTGGCGCCATCAGGCTGGCCATTCGCATCGACGATGTCGGTGCCCAGAAACAACCCCGCGCTGCGGGTTTTGCCAAGGGCGGCATGGCGGCTGGCCAGATCGTCCAAGCCTTGCCGGAAGATCGCGCCAACCTTGGCGGCATTGGCTTGCAACTGCTCGCCCTCGACCACCTCCAGCACCGCGAGGGCGGTTGCAGCCGCCACAGCATTGCCGCCGAAGGTGTTGAAATACCGCGCCTTTGCGCCAAACTCTGCCACCACCTCGGGCCGGATCACCAACCCTGCCACCGGATAGCCATTGCCCATCGGCTTGCCCAGACTGACCATATCGGGCAACACGCCATGGCGCTGAAAGCCCCACATCGCATCACCCGTGCGGCCAAAACCGGGTTGCACCTCATCGGCGATGAACAGGCCGCCTGCGGCATGGATCGCGGCAACCGCCCCTTTCAGGAACTCCTTGGGATCGGCATGCACGCCGTCGGACGAAAACACCGTATCCACGATCAGCACCGCAGGCTTGATGCCATGCCGGATCAGATCGTCAATCGCCGCCTGCACATCCGCCGTGAACCTGACGGCAGGATCACCCAAGGCCGCATCCGGCGCAGGCACGGTGCGGACATGCGCGCCCAAGGCCACCCCTGCCCCGAGCGAGGGCGAAAACTCTGCCACCGCCGCCGTCACGCCGTGATAGGCATTCTCGGTCACGATCACGCCCGTCCCGCCCGTCGCCGCACGGGCCAAGCGCAGGGCCAGATCATTCGCCTCTGACCCCGTGCAGGTGAACATCAGATGGCACAGTTCCGGCGGGAAATGCTTCAGCAGCCGTTCGGCATAGTCGAGCACCCCGTCATGCAGATAGCGCGTGTGGGTCGCCAGTTCCGCCGCCTGCCGCGCGGTGGCCGCAATCACATGCGGGTGGCAATGCCCGACCGAGGCCACGTTGTTATAGGTGTCGAGGTAAGCCTTTCCATCGGCATCATAAAGCCAAACCCCCTGCCCCCGCACCAGATGCAAGGGCGTCTCATAGAACAATCGGTACGCCGGCCCCAGCAGCGCCTGACGGCGGGCGACCATCGCCTCAGCCTCAGCCGAGAGGTTGCCTGCGCCGGGGCGATAGGCATTGGGCATGGGGTCCGTGCGTTGGGGGTCTGGCCGGGTCATGATGCCTCCATCGGCAGGGCGTCGTGCAGGGCCTGCGCCACCGTCGCGCGGTCCAGCATGGCAAAGGCGGTCAATCCGGCTTGGGCCGAGGGGAAATTCCGCAGGATATAGGGCGCGTTCTCCGGGTGCCGCGCCGCGCGCCATGAGGCAATCGCCACGGTCGTCACCATCCGCGCGGCGGTCAGGTCAAAAAGCGCCGCCCGCTCTGGTTCCGTCAGCGGCAGCACCCCGTGATAGGCGGCCGCAAAGGTGACAAACCGCGCCAAAGGATCGCCGCCCGCCTGCGAGGCCACCTGATAAGAACAGGCCACCGCCAGATCACAGATCAGCGGCGTGCGGACCATGTCGCCGAAGTCGATGATCCCGGCGAGTGTATCGGGATCATCCCCAACCAGCACATTGTGCGGGTTCAGGTCGTTATGCACCACCTGCCAGCGCCAATCGGGAAACTGCGCCGCAATCGCGTCAAAACGGTCCAGCACAGCCGCACACAGCGCCCGCAAGCCCTCATCCGTGACATGCGGGATCAGGCGGCGCAAATGGGCGGCGTGGCGGATGTCCCATTGCAGCACATGGCTGGCTGCCGGATCGTTAAAGCCCTGCAACGCCAGCCCCAAATGCGCCAGACCCACCGCCAAGGCCCGCGCCTGTGCTGGACTGCGCGGCGCGGCATGCAGCGGCGTGCCATCGAGCCAAGAGATCACCCGCATCAGATGCCCCGAGGGTAAAGCCACATCATCCGCCCCCGCCCGCGTTGCCACCACACGCGGCACCGGCAGCGCCGGGTCACGCTCCGCGATGTGACGCAACGCCCGATTCTGAAAACGGGTCTGCTCCACCGGTTCGGCGCTGTTGGCGATCTTGACCACAAAGCGGCCCCGATCCGTCGTCAGGCGGAAGTTCAGGTCACGCTCGGACGTCAGGGCCTCCAACGCCCCTATCATGCCCCAATGGCGGGACAGATGGCGGGCCGCCTCCGCGGGCGACAGCACGGGCGGGGCGACGGTCAGCAGGGCACCCAGTGGCGCATCGGCAGGAGTTTGTGTCATCGTATATCCTTCGCCGCGCAGTTTCAGCGCAAAGGACCGGCAAAGGAAAGGGGGAAGTGGTGGGTGGTGAGGGACTCGAACCCCCGACATTCTCGGTGTAAACGAGACGCTCTACCAACTGAGCTAACCACCCGCGCCGCGACAGGGTGTAGCGCAAGCGCTGGCACGGCGGCAAGGGGAAATGGGGTTAACCATCGGCGGCAAGGCCGAACCTTGCCCGCCCGGAATTTCCCGGTTTCCGAACCGCTTAACGACAGAACCTCAGACCGCAAAAGACAAAAGGCGCCGCACACGGCGACGCCTTTTTCTATCATGGTGGGCGATAAGGGATTTGAACCCCTGACATCTTCGATGTGAACGAAGCGCTCTACCGCTGAGCTAATCGCCCGATGGAGGGGTGTTTAGCTATCTTCATCCGGGTCCGCAAGGGCCTGTTTTCGGTCTTGCGGCGCTCTTGTCGCGCCCGCGCCGCGCAGTTTGACGGTCATGGCGGAAGACATCCCCTCGCCCTTTGACTTGGCGATGCGGGCCTTGCCAAAGGGGGGCAGATTCAGCCCCTCACCGCTTTGCAGGGCGGCCCCGAGAACGGCGAGCGTGGCCTCAACCACCTCTTTGACGTCCTTCTTTTTGCCGCCGGTCGCCGCCATCACGCGGTCGATCAGTTCCTTTTTCTTCAGCGACGCACTCTTGTCCCCGGCACGCGCGGCGGTCGGAACGCCATCATCCGTGACAAGCGCCAAAGGCGCGGGTGCCGCTGCAATCGGCGCTGCCTTGCGGCTGGGTTTGTTTGTTTTTCCAGTGGCCATAAAAAATACCTGTCCCCACAACACGGTCCCAACGGACCCTTCTGAATCTTATCCACTGACCGTAAGGAAGGCTACTGTCCGTCGCGCGTTTGCGCAAAATTCCTGACTTGGGAGACGCGCCACCGCAAAAGGAAAAGGGGCGTCCCAATGGAACGCCCCTTTCGATACACGTTGGGTGATCGTCAATGCGCGGTTTGAACCGGCGGTACCGAGGCCGCGGCCACACGGGCGGCGGCGGCAGCCTCTTCGGCGGCCTCATCCCATTCGACAGGCTCTGGCGTGCGGACCAGCGCCAGTTTCAGCACTTCCTTCACGTGGCTGACCGGAATGATCTTCATGCCCTGCTTCACATTGTCCGGGATATCCGCCAAATCCTTGGCGTTTTCTTCCGGGATCAGCACGGTCTTGATGCCGCCCCGCAAGGCCGCCAGCAGCTTTTCCTTCAGCCCGCCGATGGCCAAGGCATTGCCGCGCAGGGTGACTTCGCCTGTCATGGCGATGTCCTTGCGCACGGGAATCCCCGTCAGCACAGACACGATGGATGTCACCATCGCCAGACCGGCCGACGGCCCATCCTTGGGGGTCGCGCCTTCGGGAACGTGGACGTGGATGTCCATCGTTTCGAACTTCGGCGGCTTGATTCCCAATTCGGGGCTGATGGAGCGGACATAGGACGCCGCTGCTTCGATGGATTCCTTCATCACATCGCCCAGTTTCCCGGTGGTTTTCATCCGCCCCTTGCCCGGCAGGCGCAAGGCTTCGATCGACAGCAAATCCCCACCGACCGAGGTCCAGGCCAGACCCGTCACGACACCGACCTGATCTTCCTTTTCGGCCAGACCATAGCGGAAGCGTTTGACGCCCAGATAATCCTCAAGCTTTTCGGCGTCGACGGTGACGCTTTTGGTCTTTTTCTTCAGGATATCCGTCACCGCCTTGCGGGCGAGTTTGGCGATTTCGCGTTCCAGATTCCGCACCCCCGCCTCACGCGTATAGGTGCGGATCATTTCGGTCAGGGCTTCATCGGTGATGCTGAATTCACCCTTTTTCAGGCCATGCCCTTCGACCTGCTTGGCGATCAGATGGTGCCGCGCGATTTCGCGTTTTTCATCTTCGGTGTAGCCAGCCAGAGAAATGATCTCCATCCGGTCGAGCAGCGGTCCCGGCATGTTGTAGCTGTTGGCCGTGGTGATGAACATCACGTTTGAAAGATCGTATTCCACCTCAAGATAGTGGTCGACGAAGGTCGCGTTCTGTTCAGGGTCCAGCACCTCAAGCATGGCGGATGCCGTATCACCGCGGAAATCCTGCCCCATCTTGTCGATTTCATCCAGCAGGATCAACGGGTTGGTGGTCTTGGCCTTTTTCAGCGCCTGAATGATCTTGCCGGGCATAGAGCCGATATAGGTGCGGCGATGCCCCCGGATTTCAGACTCGTCGCGCACGCCACCAAGGCTGATACGGATGAACTCCCGTCCGGTGGCCTTGGCCACCGACCGCCCGAGCGAGGTTTTGCCCACGCCGGGAGGACCGACGAGGCAGAGGATCGGCCCCTTCAGTTTGGCTGACCGCGCCTGCACCGCCAGATATTCGACAATGCGTTCCTTGACCTTGTCCAGACCGTAATGGTCGGCATCCAGCACCTTTTGCGCGGCGCCAAGGTCTTTCTTGACGCGCGATTTGGTGCCCCACGGCACGCCCAAAAGCCAATCCAGATAGTTGCGCACCACGGGCGCTTCAGCGCTCATGGGGGACATGGATTTCAGCTTCTTGACCTCAGCCTCGGCCTTTTCGCGGGCCTCTTTGGACAACTGGGTTTTCTTGATGCGATCTTCCAGTTCGGCGATTTCGTTCTGGCCTTCTTCGCCATCGCCCAACTCACGCTGGATCGCCTTCATCTGCTCGTTCAGGTAATATTCGCGCTGCGTCTTTTCCATCTGGGTCTTGACGCGGGATTTGATCTTTTTCTCGACCTGAAGCACGGACATTTCGCCCTGCATCTGGCCGTAGACCTTTTCCAGCCGTTCGGCGACGTTCAGCGTTTCCAGCAAGTCCTGCTTTTGCCCAACGTCGATGCCCAGATGGCCCGCCACCAGATCCGCCAGCCGCGCGGGTTCGCGGGTTTCGGACACGGCGGCCAGCGCCTCTTCGGGGATGTTCTTCTTGATCTTGGCGTAGCGCTCAAACTCGTCGCCCACTGCGCGGATCATCGCCTCGACCGAGGCTTTGTCGCCCGGCGCTTCGGCAAGTTCCACGGCCCGCGCCTCAAAGAAGGACGGGTTGTCGATGAATTCGGTGATTTTCACGCGGGTCTTGCCTTCGACCAGCACCTTGACGGTGCCATCCGGCAATTTCAGCAGTTGCAGCACATTGGCCAGCACACCCACGCGGTAGATGGCATCTGTGCCCGGATCATCAACGGAAGGGTCGATCTGCGACGACAGCAGGATTTGCTTGTCATCGGCCATCACCTCTTCCAAGGCCCGGACCGATTTTTCGCGCCCGACGAACAGCGGCACGATCATGTGCGGGAACACCACGATATCGCGGAGCGGAAGCACCGGATAGCTGGGGGAGTGAGATTCGCTCATCATGTTTCCTTGTCTGGCAGGATGGTCCTTGCCCCGACCGTCGGCAGCGTCTGACCATCCCCTCTTCGGACCCTATATCTGGTAGGCCCTGCGGGCTTAGTCAACCATTGCACCCATCAACTTTGTCCCATCTTGCGCCTTGGCATCGGCGGCGGCAAGCGGGCAATGAATGCGGCATTTGCAAGCCCCGTGCCTTGTGTCACAGCGGGTCAATATCGCCCATCGCGCGGGTGGCATGAAACTCGGCCACGAAAGCTGACAAGCGCCCGCCCGCGATGGAATCGCGCAGACCCTGCATCAGGTCTTGGTAATAATGCAGGTTGTGCCAAGTCAGCAGCATCGAGGCGATGATTTCCTGCGCGCGGTTCACATGGTGCAGGTAGGCGCGGCTGTAGTTGCGGCAGGCCGGGCAGGTGCAGTTTTCATCCAACGGGCGCGGGTCGTCCTGATGGCGGGCGTTCTTGATATTGACCTGCCCCCGGTGCGTCCAAGCCTGCCCCGTGCGGCCCGACCGCGACGGCAGCACGCAATCCATCATGTCGATGCCACGCTCCACCGCGCCGACGATGTCATCGGGCTTGCCCACGCCCATCAAGTAGCGCGGTTTGTCTTCGGGCAGGAAGCCGGGGGCGTAGTTCAGAACGTCGAACATCGCCTCTTGCCCCTCACCCACCGCCAAACCGCCCACGGCATAGCCGTCAAAGCCGATGGCGGTCAGCGCCTTGGCCGATTCCTCGCGCAGGTCGTGCGTCACGCCGCCCTGCATGATGCCGAACAACGCATGTCCCGGACGATCGCCAAAGGCATCGCGCGACCGCTGCGCCCAGCGCATGGAAAGCTGCATGGATTTTGCGACCTGATCTTCGGTCGCGGGCAGCGCAGGGCATTCGTCGAAACACATGACAATGTCCGACCCCAGCAGTTTCTGGATTTCCATGCTGCGCTCAGGCGTCAGCATGTGCTTGGACCCGTCGATATGGCTGGAAAAGCGCACGCCCTCTTCGGTCAGTTTGCGCAAGGATGCCAGCGACATCACCTGAAACCCACCGGAGTCGGTCAGGATCGGGCGGTCCCAGTTCATGAATTTGTGCAGGCCCCCCAAACGTGCGATGCGTTCCGCCGTGGGGCGCAGCATCAGATGGTAGGTGTTGCCCAACAGGATATCCGCCCCCGTCGCGCGGACGCTTTCGGGCAGCATGGCCTTGACCGTCGCCGCCGTGCCCACGGGCATGAAGGCGGGTGTGCGGATGTCGCCGCGTGTGGTGTGGATCACACCGCTGCGCGCCTTTCCATCCGTGGCATGAAGGGTGAAACCGAAGCCGCTGGCCATTAAAGCAGTCCTTGACGGGAAAACCGCCTTCCTGTGCGACAAAAGCGCGCCAAAGGAAAGCCCCCGTCACATCATGACGGATCGGGCGAACCTTCTGGCCGCCGGATATGAAAGTTCATCCGCCCCAAGGACGGTCAAGCAGCGACGTCGCAGCCGCTGCCCAGCGCCGGGCTATGCGCGGTCCCTTAACGGATCTCGCAGAGCGCCGCGCCCGTATCCACCACGACCCGCGCATCGAAGCTGAGGCCGTAGTATACGCTTTCGGCCGCATCAGTCCCGCCTTGTGACGGATGCGCCCGAAGACGCCCCCGCGACATATCGCGGCTTTCGATCATGCAGGTAACAGGCCGGTTCGACAGGCTGGGGGCCAGACGATAGACCTCCATCCCGCGGGCACGGGCCTTTTCGCGGTCCAACGTCCCGCAGGACATTTCAAGGATGTCATGAAAACGCCCGCTCACGGGATCGTAGATGGTTTCGCCCGCGCTCAATTCTTCGACGGGGGTGAAATCTTCAGGATCAACACCGGTACGCAGCAGCGTGCCGGCCGCAAACATGCGGACAGACAAAAACGTAAACGACAGGTCGGTCATGGCAGCAACACGTCCCAAAACTCTTATCCTTGGAATGGCCCATCACCCCCATGACGGGCCATTCCACGCTCTTTTTAGTCCGCTGCAGGTTTAACCAGCAGTTCCGAAGCAAGTTTTGCCTCAGAGGCCTTCAAGCTGCGGCGGACGCTCGGCCCATAGGTCGAGAAACCTTCTTCCAGCATCGGGAAGAGATCGAGGATCTCTGCCCGCGCTTCTTCGGCCAAGGCCCCCCAACCCTGTTGACCAGGGTGGAACGACTCAGACGGAGCCCCTTCAGCATAGACGATTTCATGTACGTCAAAAAGCATGTGGAAATATTCCACAGTGTTTCCTTCTTCACGCCTAATCGTCCGGTCATTGACCAGCATTTTGGCTGCCGCCAACACTTCCGTATCGTCGTAAAGCAGCTCTGCCTGCCAGCCAGACAACAACATGCGGTGCTGCGGGCTGACCCGAAGCGTTCGCGTGTTGCCCAAGACCCCGGCCTCGAACACGATGGGCGCAAACTTGCCCTTCGCTTCGACGGTGGTGGACCCGATCCAGCGGATCGGCTGGTAGCCATGGTCCAGCGTCAGAACCAGATCGCCGGGAACCAGCGTCTCGATCTCGCGCTCGCCTGCCGCCGTCATGATCCGCGTGCCTGCGGTGAAGCAGACCACACCGGTGTTTTCGGTGTTCAGCAGGTTGGCCGCCACCGCCGCGCCGCCGTTCTGGATCAACAGACCGCCTGCCTCATTCAGCACGCCGTCCTGTTGGTCAAAGCGCAGAAGGTCCAGCGCATTGTCGAACAGTTGACCCGGATTTGCCGCATTCCACGCCGCCAGCGTTGCCGCGTTGTAGAAGGAGGACAGGTTGACGAAGTCGTTGTCATCCTTGTTCGCCGCCGCAAGCCCGGTGGTGATGCCGGTCGTGGCGTCGAAGTCGGTGATGACATCCGCCGTGGTGCCGTCGGCGACAAAGACATCCGGCCCGGTGCCGCCGGTCAGACGGTCGATGCCCACCCCACCAGCCAGCGTGTCGCGGCCCGTGCCACCCGCGAGGGTGTCATTGCCGTCGCCACCGGCCAGAGAGTCATTGCCCTGACCGCCGTCGATGTTGTCGTTGCCGATCCCGCCGTCGACGGTGTCGTTGTCCACACCACCGTCAAGGCTGTCGTTGCCGTCGCCGCCGGTGATCAGGTCACTGTCGTCGCCGCCGCGGATGGTGTCGTTGCCTTCACCGCCGTCGATGGTGTCGGCATTGTTGCCTGTCAGCGGATCGCCCAGATCATCGGCAATGTCGGCCTGCGGGAACAGCGGGTCGCCGCCCTCGATCAGGTCATCGCCCTTGCCGCCAAGGATGCTGTCGCGCCCTTCGCCACCCGTGACCGTGTCATTGCCGTCGCCAGCCGTGACCGTGTCATTGTCGATGCCCGCGTCGATGGTGTCATTCCCGGCCCCGGCATCGATCAGGTCGGCATCGTCGCCGGTCAGGATCGTGTCGTTGCCAATGCCACCCACCACGGTATCGCGGTCGTTCAGCGGATCGGTGTCGGCCGGGATGAACGGCACCGGGCCAAAGCCGGGGAAGCCAGCATCCGGCGAAGCCACCGCCCCGCGGGTGTTGATGAAGTCATCCCCATCGCCACCATCGGCGCTGTCCGCACCATCGCCACTGGTCAGCGAGTCATTTCCAGCCCCACCATCCAGCACGTCGTTTCCGGCATCGCCCGTCAGGGTGTCATTGCCATCCTCGCCGCGCAGGGTGTCGTCGCCTGCATCGCCTTCCAGCCGGTCATTGCCGTCGCCACCGGTGATCGTGTCGTTGTTGTCGCCGCCAGCCATGCTGTCGTCGCCCGACCCGCCCGCGATGGTGTCATTCCCGGCATCGCCGAGCAGACGGTCGTTGTCCTCACCGCCCGAGAGGCTGTCATTGCCAGCCCCGCCTGCGATGGAGTCTTCGCCCTCGTTGCCCGCCAGCGTGTCGTCGCCTGTGCCACCGGCAAGGGTGTCATTGCCCAGACCGCCCGACAGGCTGTCATTGTTGGCACCGCCGTCGATGCTGTCCGCGCCGTCGCCGCCCGCCACGGTGTCGTTGCCGTCACCGCCGGTGATGACATCGTTGCCGTTGCCGGCGTCGATGCTGTCATTGCCGGTGCCGCCATCGACGGTGTCGTCGCCGCTGCCCGCGTTCACACTGTCATCACCGCCGCCTGCGGTCACAGAGTCGTTGCCGTCCGCTGCCGCCACGGTGTCATTGCCGCTGCCGGTGGCGATGCTGTCATTGCCAGCGCCGGTTCCGATGTCGATCGGACCCGTGGCCGTGCCACCGGTGACGGTGTCATCGCCGCTGCCGGTCAGGATCTTCTCGATCTCGGCAAAGGTCAGGTCCGGCGTGCCATCCAGGTCAAGGCCACCCACCGTGCCCGTTTCCGGGTTGGGGTTATAGGTGACCGTCTGCGCCGAAGTGCCCGAGGACAGGTCGAGGATATCGCCCGCATCGCCATTCTCGGTCCCGTCCGGGTTGCCAGAGGTGGCATCCGTGCCGCCATCGACCGTTGCGTTGACATTCGTGCCAGCGTCGCTTCCGTCCAGCGTAAAGACATCGTCACCGCTGCCGCCCGTGGCGCTGTCCGCCCCGCCGACCGCGATGTCGTCATCCCCTGCGCCGCCCGCCAGCGTGTCGGCACCCGTGCCCCCTGCCAGCGTGTCAGACCCTGCCCCGCCGATCAGCGAGTCATTGCCATCGCCGCCCGAAAGCTGGTCATTCGCGTCGCCGCCGTCCAGCGTGTCAGCCCCTGCCCCGCCCGAAAGCGTGTCGTTACCTTCGTTGCCCAGCAGGCTGTCGGCCCCGTCGCCCCCGGTCAGGCTGTCATTGCCCTGACCACCGGCCAGCGTGTCATCGCCATCGTCACCCGACAGGATGTCGTTGCCATCCCCACCGATCAGACTGTCGTTGCCGACATTGCCCGACAGGCTGTCATCGCCGGTGCCGCCATCGACCGTGTCATTGCCCTGACCGGCATCCACCGTGTCATTGCCCTGACCTGCATCGACCGTGTCGTTCAGACCATCGGCCCCGTCGATCATGTCGCCTTGGGTGTCGCTGAACGGCATGCCGCCCGCGCCCGAGGTTGGCGTCATCAGATCGCCGCCCGCCGTCCCGTCGATCACCCCGTTGGAGTCGACCAGCACCCGCTCGATTTCCGAGAACTGGATGCTGACCGTCTGGCCCAGCGTGTTCTGGTAGGTGGCAGTGCCGGATTCGGCCCCGCTGAACACCACCGACACGGCCGCCAGACCGCGCAAGTCAAGGACGTCGCCCGAACCACCGTTGACGGTGTCGGTCAGGTCTTCACCTGCCTCACCACCCACCACGGTGATCGTCGCCGTGCCCGGAAGCGCCGGGTCGATGCGGAATTCGTCATCGCCGTCGCCACCCTCGCCACGGTCACCCGCGCCAAGGATCAGGTCATCGTCCTGACCGCCGCCAAGCAGGGTGTCGGCCCCGTCGCCACCCGTCAGATTGTCCGACCCGTCGCCGCCTTGCAGCAGGTCATTGCCCGCACCACCCGACAGCGTGTCATTGCCCGCATCGCCGGAAAGTTGGTCATTGCCGGTGCCGCCTGACAGTTGGTCACCATCCGCGCCGCCCGCCAGGGTGTCGTCATCCGCCCCGCCGTCCAGCACGTCATTGCCTGCGCCACCCGAAAGGCTGTCATTGCCAGCCTCGCCGTTCAGCATGTCCTCGCCCAGATCGCCGATCAGCGTATCTGCGCCAGTGCCACCCGCCAGCGAGTCATTGCCCTGCCCACCATCCAGCGTGTCGGCATCCGCCCCGCCATCCAGCGTGTCATCACCCAGACCACCGATCAGGCTGTCATTCCCGGCATCGCCAAGCAGGCTGTCGGCATTGTCGCCGCCATCCAGCGTGTCGCGGCCATCGCCACCCGACAGGGTGTCGTTGCCGTCGTTGCCCGACAGGCTGTCGTTGTCCAGACCACCCGACAGGCTGTCCGCCCCGGTGCCGCCTGCCAGCGTGTCGTTGCCA
>NKIT01000123.1 GCA_002256185.1 Rhodobacteraceae bacterium PARR1
GGGGGCGGGGGTGCCGATGCTGCGGGCCTTGGGGGCTGTGCGGGCGGGGGACCTGTTCCTGTCGCGCGTCGCGCGGGCCCCAGCGGCGCTGGCGAGGGAAATGCAGGACAGCCTGTCGGACCGGGCCGCGCGGCGGTTGTGCGAGCGGCTGGTGGAATTGGGAGCGCTGCGAGAGTTGACGGGACGGGACACGTTCCGGCTGTACGGGGTCTGAGCATGGCGGGGCGCGAGGATAGGACGCTTGACCGCGAACTGGCCGACCTGACGCCGGATGTGCGGTGGCGGGAATGGATGCGCCGGATCGAGGCGGTGCTGTTTGCAAGTAGCGCACCGGTTGCGCGCGATGATCTGGCGCGGGTGGTGGGGCAGGGGGTTTCGGTCGATCTGCTGATCGAGGATCTCGCCGTCGATCTGGAGGGCCGACCCTATGAGGTGGCGCTTGTGGGTGCGGGATGGATATTGCGAACCAAGCCTGCCTATGCCCCGGTGATCCGGGCGGCGGCGGATGTGGCGGGGCGGGCGTTGAACCTGTCGGACTTTGATCTGGCCGTGCTGGCGGCGATTGCGTTTCACCAGCCGGTCAGCCGCGACGGGTTGAAGGACATCTTCGGAAAAGAGATCAGCCGTGACCTGATCGGCCGACTTGCCGAGCGGGACCTGATCGGCACCGGCCCTCGTGAACCCCGCCGTGGCGCGCCTTATACCTTTGTCACGACCGCAACCTTCCTTGCCGCTTTCGGGCTGGCCTCCCTGCGCGATCTGCCGGACCCCGAGCAACTGGACGATGCGGGTTTGTCCGTGCCTTGATCGTGGTCAGGCCGCGTCGTCTTGCGCGGTTGTCCAGCACAGGCCGCCTTTCACCTTCTGTAACGATTTTAGGCTTCTTGGAGCAAAAGGGGGTATCATGTGCCGAACATGCTTTGAGAGCTTCATCAGGTTTGCTGAGCGAGGTGACGGGCCAACGCCGCTACCGAGTCTGGACGCTGGCGGGCCATGCAGCGGCGCGGGGGGCGCATGCCTGATCTGCGCGGCTAAAGGGTGCGGCGGCCCGCCTGCCCGATCCGGCCGCCCAAACCAGCGGTCCAGAGGCTGAGCTTGAGCGACAGCGCCGGGGCGAAAAACGGCTCTACACCCAGCCAGACCGACAGGGCGGGTCGCGCAGGGGCAGGCATGGGCGAAACACCTTGGCAGGAACGGACCCCCCCTGCGCCCGGTTGGGGCGCGCAGGGGCAGCGGTCAGGTCAGATCACGCCGCGACTTGCGCGCCGACCACGGCATCCCACTGGCCGGTCACACCGGCCTTGCTGGCCTCTTGCCGTGCGACCGACGGAATGACAGCGCGCCCACAGGCATCCGCCGGGGCAGCGCATCCGCGTAAGTCTGCGCGGCCATTACCACCGAAGCGGGAGCGTTGAAATTGCCCGCCATCTTAAGCAGTATGAACATAGCATAAGGGATGCAATACAGACCAAGAGTATCACTCTTAAAAACTTCATGCGCAAAAATGCAGAAAACGAACATATGTATCGCGACGTGAAGGATCGAAATGATTTTTCCGTGCCACGAAAAACGATTCGCCAGTGCCATTTGGAAATAAACTACTGTTAATTAGTAACTAAACTATTGTTTTTAAGTATTATTTTTGAATTCTAGCCAGAGTATATTTATATGTTGAACAAAAGAATTGCGCTCTCTAGGCTGCTCACGAAGATATGATACTGGCGTTATCGGCGCCCTGTTTATTGAATGGAGAAGCCCATGAGATCACCTTTGCTTGCAACCACCTTGGTCCTTGCCATGATGACGGCAGCCTGCACCGATACCACGGGCGGTTCTGTGCCGGGTGCAAGCAGTTCTGTTTCGGTTTCCGGCAAGAATGCCAATGAAATCGCACTGGAACGCGAAGTGATGTCGCTTCAGCAGCAGACCAAAAACATCATCGTCCGCAATACGGTCGAGGGTGCGGTTGTGGGCGCGTTGGCCGGTTGTGCCTTGGCCGTGATGTTGGGCGGGGACGAACAGGACTGCGCCCGCGGCGCAGTGGTCGGCGGTGTCGCAGGGGGTGTGGGCGGCAATGCGGTCGGTCGTGCCGCCGCGGAAAAGAACGAAGAACTGGTCAAGCAGGATGCCATCCTTGCCAACCTGAAGGGTATCAACGCCAAGCTGGGTTCCGTTCAGGGCCGCCTGAGCACCGTTCTGGCGGCACAGAAGACAGAACTTGCCTCGCTCAAGCGCCAGCTTGACGGCGACCAGATTTCCAAATCGGCCTATGACGCGCGGGTGAAGTCGATCAACGCGAACCGCACGGCGGTGTCATCGGGCCTGCAGGCTGCGGAAACGGGTGTGGCCCGTTCGCGCACCGAACTTGCCTCGGTTGAAAAAGAGGGTGGCCGCGCCATGCCCGCGCTGCAGACCGCAGCCCAGAGCACCGAGTCGCGACTGAAGGCGTTGCGCGGGACGATCAGCCTGATCGGAACCAACTGAGCCTTGTAAACCGTTCGGCCAAAGTAGGGGCACTTCGCCATGAGCAATACACATATCCTTGCCGGTCTGGTCATCGCGGCGGCGGCGCTGTCGGGCTGCACCGGCACGACGAACCCGGCGGAAGCTGGACTGTTCGACAACATCCACAACCTGAACACCGGCGAATATGACCGCCAGATCGCCGCCAAAGAGGCAGAGGCGGCGGCGATCACGCGGTCCAACACGTCGATGCAGGCGGGGATCAACTCGATGGAAGCGCAGACACAGGCCAATGCCTCTGCCATCGCGTCGATCCGGGCCGAACTTGCGTCGCTGCGGTCCGAAGCCTCGGCCGCGCGGGCAAAGGTGGGGTCTGATCCGGTGCGTCTGGGCAAACTTGACCGGCTGGACGGGCAGATCGCGGCCATTCAGGCGGACGCGTCGGGCGGTGGCGACCCATCGGCGCTGCGGGCGGAAATCGCGCGCACGCGGGCCGCCGTTCGCGCGCTGGCGAACTGACCGGGGGGGATCGGGCAAGGCAATGACCCATCTTTCCGCAATTCCGGGCCGGTGGGCACGCGCCGCGCTCTTGGTTCTGTGTGCAGGCATCCTGTCGGCCCATGCCGCAGGGGCCGAAACGCAGACACGATCCCCGGCGACGGGGATTGCCGTTCTGGATTGCGCGCCTGCCATGCCGGCCCTTGCCGACATGTGCAGCCTGCGCATTCCGGCCCGCCAAGCCCGGCTGGACATGCACAAGTCATCCGACAATGACGGTGCAGAGTTCAAATTCATCCGCGACAACGATCCCGATTTTCCAAAGGGCATCCACCTTTCGGCAACGATGATCCTGATCGACGAGACGCCGGGGCCAAAGGGTGCGCGCCTGCCGTCCTTGCCGCTGGAACGCAGCTTGATCGCCCAGCTTGTGGATGCGCTGCCGGAAGGAGAGTTGATCGCGGTCTATGGCTTCAACGAGGCGGGGTCGCTGCATCCGTTGGCGGATTACACCACCTCGAAACAGCTTGCGCGCACCGCCGTGTCCGACATGAAGACGGCGGGGATCAACACCCACATCGCGACGAACCTGCGCGACGCGATCAAGATTTTCGGGGAACGCGACGACATCCTGTTCCGCAACATCATCGTCGTCACCGACGGCGAGGAAGAAGGCATCGACGCGGAAAAGGATGTGCTTGAACAGTCGGTCGAAGCGGGGGTCGTCGTGTCGTCGCTGGGCCTGTTCTGGCGGCCCGAAGGCACGGCAAATGTCGGGCGGGCCAAGGATTATCTGGGCAGCCGCCTGACCACCCGTGATTTTGGCGTGTTTGAATCCGTTCCTTTAACCAATGCAAAGACCGCGGCAGAGCGGGTGGCGTCTTTCGCGGCACGCTATTCCCGATCCATAGAACAGTCTGGGCTGATCGTCCCGGATGGACCGCCCGCCGCGTCTGATCTTGTGGTCGAAACCGAAGCGCCCGTCGTGGGTGATCCCGACAAGACCGAGACGATCACCCATCAGGTCCGCTACACGCCAAAGGCCCCGCCGCCGCCCGCCCCGACAGAGGCTGCGGCAGAACCTGCCCCAGAGCCTGCGGCAGAGGCCACGCCCGATCCCGACCTGATCTATGGCTATCCGCGCCTGTGGTTCATCTATGGCGGCGCGGGCCTTGTCGGGCTGCTGATCCTTGGCATGATCCTGTGGGCCATCACCCGCAACCGCAAGGCGGATGAGATCGACGATCTGGACCTCAGCGGCGGCATCGTCGACTCTGCGCCGCTGGATGGGCCGCCGATCCCGCTTCAACCTGTCGCGGGCGCTGCCCCGGCCCGGCCCATGGTCGCCCTTGTGCGCGAGGATACGCGCGAAAGGCTGATCCTGACCATTCCGGGCGGCACCATTGGACGCGCACCGAACAACGCCCTCAGCTTTCTTGATGATGGCGTGTCGCGGGTCCATGCCGGGATCCGCCTTGTCGGTGGCGCGGTCACCCTGGCCGACGAAGGCAGCCTGAACGGCACCTTCCTGAACGGCAAGGCCGTGAAGGCCCCGGCACGTCTGAAGTCCGGGGACAAGATCGGTCTGGGAAATGTCACCCTTCACGTCACGCTGCTTTGACAGCCGTTTGCCAGAAAGACTGAAACATGAGTGACAAGACAAAGTGGATTTTCGAAACCGACCCCAAACCGTCTGGCGGGGGCCAACCACGTGAGTTCACGGAAACGCTGGGCAACGCCGGGCCGGACCTGACGCAGCAATTCGGCACGGCGGCCTATGATCCGACCCGGCTTGTCGAACGGACCGAAGAAAAGACACAGCTTTACCTTGGCACCGAAGGCCCGTTCTCGGCAGAGATTGACCCGGTGGTGGGCTGGCTTGTGGTGATCAAGGGGCCGGGCATCGGGTCGTCCGTGAACATCGGTGCTGGCATGAACGTGATCGGGCGTGGCGAAGCGGCGCGGGTCTCGCTGCCTTTTGGCGACATGCTGATCTCGGGCGATGACCATCTGCGCATCATCTATGACGATGCCAACCGCGTGTTCCTGCTGGCACCGGGCACGGGCAAGAACATCACGCGGGTGAACGGGCAGGTTGTCACCTCGACCACTGAACTGGCGAACAGGTCCGTGATCGAACTGAGCAAGAAGACGGCGGTGCGCTTTGTCGCCTTTTGTGACGAAACGTTCGACTGGGGCGATATGGTGCCGTCGCAGGAAGGATAAGCCGATGACGGCAGTTCACGGCCAGCAGTCCATCGGCCAACGAGAGATGCAGGAGGACAGCTTTGACATCATCCGCCAAAGCGAAAAGGACTCTACCTCTGATCTGCTGATGCTGCTTGCCGATGGCATGGGTGGCCATGCCGGGGGTGAGGTGGCGTCGAACCTGACCTTGCAGGTCTTTCGCACCCATTTCATCGAGGCTGCGCGGTCCAGTCGCCCGCTGGACCGGTTGCAGGAATCCCTGTTGGTCGCGAATGAGGCGGTCCGCGCCGCCATCCAGCGCGACCCTGACCTGCGCGGCATGGGCTGCACGTTCATCGGCGCGATCAAGACTGGCAACACCCTGCATTGGGCCAGCGTCGGGGACTCGGCGCTTTACCTGTTCCGGCGTGGCGTCCTGACCCGGCTGAATGCCGATCATTCGGTTCTGGGCGAATTGATGGAACTGGTCGAGAAGGGAAAGCTGACCCGCGGCGAAGCGCTTGCCCATCCGCGCCGGAATGCCTTGCGCTCGGCTGTCACGGGCACAGCGATTGCGCTGATCGATGCGCGCTCGATCCCGCTGGAACGCGACGATGTGGTCATGCTGGCCACGGATGGGCTGGACACGCTGCCAACGTCCGAGATTGCCGAAACGCTGGGAAGGCTGCACCGCAGCCCGCGCGAGGCGTCTGCGGCCCTGTTGCAAGCGGTCGATCGCCGGGCGATGCCATCGCAGGACAACACCACGGTGGTGATCTATCGCCATTCCGATGGTGCGGCCTCGGCCTATGTCGATGACAGCAAGTGGACCATGGGCCGCGATGGCAAACGGGTCTGGCTTGCCGCAGTGGGCCTTGTGTGTTTCGTGCTCTTGAGCGTCGGTCTGGGCTATCTGCTGTGGGCCCCGGCGGGCACAGGGACACCTGACGCGACCTCTGCGGCGCTAGCACCGGCAACAGAACCTGTACCCGAACTGGCACCCGAACTGGCACCCGCACCGACACCGGGGGCCACTGCGACACCGCCACGTCGGACGGTCGGCATTCCGGACACCAGCAAACCGGCCACGGACGTTCCAGCCGAAGGATCGGCTGACACCCCAGCAATCGAAACGCCGGAGTCTGGGCCAGACTCTGGGCCAGACTCTGGGCCAGAGATTGCGCCCGTGCCTGTGCCCGATACGACAGCAGACACCCCTGCCGAAGCCCCTGCCGACGACTCCGCGCCACGGGCTTTCCCGACCGATGCCGCCGTGCGCGAGGCTTTGGAGAATGACGAAGCCGCGACCGATGCCGCCACGACAGAGTCCGCCGTGACCGATGCCCCGCAGGGCAGCACGAAAATCCCTGCTCCGGCAAAGGACTGAGGACGCTGCATGGACTTGCCCCTGCCCAACGGGACGAAGCTGGCCGGTTTCACGATCATCGATGAAATCGCACGGGGCGGCTTTGGGATCACCTATCGCGCCACGGCCAGCAATGGCGCGGTCGTGGCGCTGAAAGAATACTTCCCCGCCGAGCTTGCCCAACGGGCGGGCGATCTGGCGGTCCAGCCGCAGCCCGATCAGCGTCGGCTGTATTTCGAAGGTCTGCGCGCCTTTTTGTCCGAGGCGAATACGCTGAAATCGCTGCCGCAACGGGTGGGGCTGGTGCAGGTGCGCGCCGCCTTTGAAAAGTTCGGCACCGCTTATTGCGCGATGGATTACATCGAAGGCGAACCGCTCAGCCGTCTGGTCCCGCGCGTGCAGCAACGCCACGGCCATATTCCCGAAAACCTGTTGCGTGATCTTATCGGGCCGATCTGCCTTGCGCTGGAGGCGGTGCATTCCTGCCGTCTGGTGCACCGCGACGTGAAGCCTGCCAATGTGATGTTGCGGCTGTCAGATCAGACGCCGGTGCTGATTGATTTCGGCGCGGCGCGTCCGACCGGACAAAAGGCCTCGTCGCTGTCGATGATCACGCAGCGTTACGCCCCGATCGAGCTGTTCCCCGCAGGCACGCCGGGGCTGCCCTCCGGTCTGGCCGAAGGGCCGTGGAGCGACATCTATTCCTTCTGCGTCATGATCTACGAAATGATGACGCAGGAAACGCCGCCCAATGCCAAGACGCGCATCGCCCAAGTGCAGAAACATCAGCCCGACCCGCTGTTGCCGCTGGCAGAGGCTTTGGCACGGCTGAACCTGTCGGACCGATACAGCCCGGCGCTTGTGGCAGCGGTGGAAAGCGGTTGCGCGCTGATGCCGGACAAGCGACCGCGCAGCGCGCGCGATCTGGCGCAGATGATCGGAATTGATCTGGTCGAACCGCGACCACGCGGCCCTGCGGGCGTGCAAGCGCCGCCTCCGGTACAGGACGGGGTCAAGGACGCGGGCAAAGACACGGGCAAAGACACGGGGGTATTCAGCACGGTGGCGATGGCGCTGCTTATTCTGGGTATCGCGGCGGCTGTTGTCGCGCTCAGCACCTATAACGCGGTTGGGGGCTAGGATGGGCATCGCGACGCGCCTGCGACTTTTGGTTGCCGTGCTGGTGCCGCTGATCGGCGGGGGCAGCGCGTCCGGGCAGGATCTGACCACGGTCGTCGCCGATGCCGACCGGGCGATGGGACGCATCCTTGTCACCGGAGCCGAGTATGAGGCATCGGGGTCGGGCTTCGTGTTTTCCCATGATGCCGACGGACGCCCGATCTTTCTGACCAACTTTCACGTCACGGCAGAGGGTGGCGACATCACCGTGTTCTTTCTGGCCGGACCGGATGATGTGGTGGCCTTCGACGGCACCGTGCTGGCCATCGAGACGACGCTGACGCAGGGGTTGGTGTCCAAGGTATTCGTCGCCCCGTGGGAGGCTGTGACCGGCGCCACTTCCAACGTCCCGGTTGAGATCATCCAGCACACCGCCGCCATCAATCACGGCAATTCGGGCGGGCCGCTGCTGGATGAATGCGGGCAGGTCGTCGGCATGAACACCGCCGGGGTGCTGGAGGACAATGTTTACCTCGCCTCATCGTCGCGCAGTCTGGCCGCGTTTCTGGACGATGCGGGCATCGGATATGCCGGGACCACCACGAAATGCGGCACGGTCGATGCCGTGGCCCCATCCAAGCCCGCACCCGCGCCATCACAGCAACCCGCAGCACCGGACCCGGCCCGCACTCCGTCGAACACCCCGGCGGGGGATATTCCGCCGTGGATGGCTATCTTCGGGATGCTGGCCGGTGTCGCGGCGGTGATCGGCATCGGGGCCGTTCTCGTCAGCAAAAGCGGTCAGACCGCGGCTGATGATCTGCTGACATCCGGCATGCCCCCCGAGGCGGCGGCGCTTTTTGTGCAGGCCAGTGTCAAGGGCGCGACCGTGATCGCAAAGCCGCTGTCCACCGATGCGCTGGTCAAGGGCGTTGTCATCGGGCGCAGCGCCGAGGCCGATCTTGTGGTGGATGTGGCGGGCATCAGCCGTCAGCATCTGCGGCTGCAACTGGTGCAGCGCCGGCTTCTGGTGACAGAGTTGGGATCGACCAATGGCACCACGGTTGATGGCCAAGCCCTGAAACCGGGCCAGAAACGTCAGATCAACAGCACATCCCGCATCACGCTGGGTGGCGTGGTCGACCTGACGCTGAGGCGGGTGTGATGGCTCTGCGGGAAGCAGTCCCTTCGGCAGTGCCCGGAACATCGGCCCGTCAGGCCGTGGCGGAGTTGCGCAATCTGGGCTGTGCGCTTGGGTCGGACCTGTTTGTGGTGATCGAATCCCTGACGCTTTTTGCCGGGGACGTGCTTGTTCTGGACGCGCCAAGCGGCACCGGGAAAAGCACCGTGCTTGGCCTGATGGCGGGCATCATCCCGGCAGCGGATTTGCAGGGCCGTGTGCAACGGATGTTCGGTCGCGATCTTGCCGATCCGTCCCGTCCCTTTGCCCCCCCCACTGCGGCAGAGCTTGGCTTTGTGCTGCAAACCTCGACGCTGATCCCCTATCTGTCACTGGCCGAGAATATCGACCTTCCCGCCGCCATTGCCCGCTGCACCGTGGCGGCAGACTGGCGCGCGCAGTTGATCCGCCAATTGGGGATCGAGACCCTGCTGCGCCGGATGCCGCATCAGGTGTCTGTCGGTCAGCGGCAGCGCGCGGCGATTGCGCGGGCGATGCTGGCGCGTCCGCGACTGCTGTTGATGGATGAGCCGGTTTCGGCGCTGGACCCGTCCAACGTGCGGCGGGTCGAGACGCTGATCCTTGATCTGGCGCGGCAGGCGGGGGCGGCGGTGGTGCTGGCCAGCCATCAGGTGGACCGCAGCGCCTTTGCCGCCGAACGGCGGGCGGCGCATCGCGTGGTGCATCACCAAGGCGTCGCCTACAGCCTGTTCCATGACGCAGAGGGCCGCGCATGACGATCCCACTGCGTCTTGCCCTGCGCGAATTGCGTCACGACTGGATTGCCGCGCTGTGCTTTGTCGCGGCGCTGGTGGGCGTTCTGGGACCGATGCTGATCATCCTTGCGCTGAAGAACGGCGTCATCGGCGGCATGGTGGACCGTCTGGTGGAAGACCCCGCCAACCGCGAGATCATCGCCGTTGGCACGGGCGCATATGACCCGGCGTTTTTCGACTGGCTGGGGCAAAGGCCGGATGTGGACTTTGTCTCGCCTGCCACGCGGTCGATCAATGCGCTGGCCGACGGGCTGCGCAGCGCGGATGGCAAGAAGACGGAACTGAGCGTGCCGCTGATCGTCTCGGCCCCCGGTGATCCGCTGCTGGGCGCTGTGCCGGTTGCCGCTGGCAAGGTCTGGATCACGGCGGCGCTGGCGGAAAAGCTGGGCGTCACCGATGGTGGCGGCGTCACGATGTTCATCGGGCGCGAGATTTCTGGACGGCAGGAAAGCGCGCGGGTGGAATTGACCGTGGTCGGGGTCGTGCCATCCGAACGCTATCGGCGGGCAGCGCTGTTCTTGTCGCTGCCCGATATGCTGGCCGTGGAACGCTTTCGCGACAGTGCTGCCATCACGCCCGACACATGGCTGGACGACATCACGTCGCCTTCGCAATTCGCCAGTTTCAGGCTTTATGCCCGCGATCTGGCCGACCTGGAGGGCGTGATGCAGGCCCTGTCGGGACGCGGTGTCGAAACGCGGCCAAGGGCGGAAAACGCGGTGCTTTTGCTGAAATTCCGCAGCAATCTTGATCTGATCTATGGCCTGCTTGCCGTGCTGGCGCTGGCCGGGTTCTGGGCGGCGATGGCGGCCAATCTGCGCGGCATGGTGGAACGCCGCCGCCTTGCCTTCAGCCTTTTGCGCCTGATCGGGCTGTCAGGACGCGCGCGGATGGTGATCCCGCTGCTGCAAAGCCTGATGCTGATCGGCTGCGGAATCGGGCTGAGCTTTGCCGTCGTGCTGCCGGTGCTGGGCGTGCTGAATGTTGTCGTTCCCGGCGCAGAGTCTGACGTCATCGCCACCCTGCGTTGGCGCGATGTGCTTGGCGCCGTGGGGATCGGCGCGCTGACCGCCGTGACGGCTGCCGGTTGGGCAATGCGGGCCGTGGCCGCAATCCAAAGCGAAGAGGTCTTGAGAAATGGCTGAACACCGCCCTGCCGTGACTCGCCCTGCCTTGTCCCTTGCCGCCATTCTGTGGGCCGTGACGGGGCTTTCGCCCCTGCAGGCGGCCGCAGAAACCGCAGCGACGGGGGCAGCGGCGACGACATGGGATGTCAAATACTGGAACCCGCAGGCGCAGGATGATGACCTGATCCTGCCCATGCCCTGCGGCGGCGGCATGGCCTTTCGCCCGGTGCGGACCCCCAATGGCGAAGGGGCCATCGGCGATGTGCCCATCCTTCTGGGCCAAGAGGGTGGCGATCAGCCCTTTCTGAACGGGCTGCGGCGGTCCTATGTGTCGGGCGCGTTTTCCGACCCGGCGGAGAAATCCGTCAAGGGCTTGTTCTACATGGCAAAATACGAACTGGCACAGGCGCAATATGATGTGGTCATGGCCGATCCCTGCCCGGACAAAGACCCGCGCAAACGCGATTTCCTGCCCGCCACCGGCCTGAGCAAGCTGGATTTCGAAGCCTTCGCCGAACGCTATACGCTGTGGCTGATGCAATCCGCCCCCGCCACCCTGCCTGCGGCGGGCACGACCGGGGCCTATCTGCGCCTTCCGACCGAGGAGGAATGGGAATTCACCGCACGGGGCGGGCTGGCGGTCGAAACGCCGCTGTTCCGCGCGCCCCTGCCCCCAATCCCCGCAGGCCTGAGCCAGAACGAATTCATCGCCAGCGCCGGGAACGACAGCGCGGGCGGCAAGGTGCAGGTCATCGGCACGCTGCAACCCAACCCGCTGGGGGTGCATGACATGCTGGGAAATGTGGCCGAATACGTGCAATCGCCTTTCGCGCTGGTCCGTCACGGGCGGCTTCATGGGCAGGCGGGCGGTATCGTCAAGCGGGGCGGCGATGCCCGGACCCCGCTGGATCGCATCAGCAGCGCCCTGCGGCTGGAGGTGCCGCCCTATGACATCCTGAACGGTGATGTGATGCGCGACGACTACACCGGCGCGCGCTTTGTGCTGGCGGGCCTGTCCATCGCCAGCCGCGACCAGTCCGACCAGATCATCACCGCGCTGGATGCCTTGGCGCGGGCGGATGCGGCGCTGTCCACCGCCTCGTCCGAAGCCGAGGTGCTGGACCTTCTGGCCCGGCTGGCCGACAGCGCCCCCACCGATGAGTCCGCGCAATACAAGCTGATCGCCGATACGATCCGCTCTGCGCGGGCCGAAAACAACGAACAGCGTGACCGTTCGATCCGACTGATCCTTGGCTCTGTCGTGCTGTCCTGCGACCAGACGGTCCAGCGCTATCTGAACGCCTTGGCCATCAGCGCCCTTCTGCCCAGCTATGACGCGTTCGAGGCCGAAGCAAAAGCCGCCGGGGATCAGGCGATGCTGGATGAGATCACGCAGGCCAGGGCCGAGGCGGATACCAAGCTGGCCGATTTGCGGACCCTGATTGACCGCGAGATCATGGATTACGCCACCCTGGTCGAAGGTCTGGCTGCGGAATACTCGCTCGACCTTCTCAAGCAGCAGGCCGAGGCGATCCAACCCGCGACCGACGCGCGCGGATCACGCCGGTCGGCCTGCCTTCTGGCGGCAAAATCCCACGTCGAGAACCGCAGCAAGACCGGCAGCATCGACCTTTCGACCGTGGACACCGACATGCGCGACATAGCGATGACCGAAGCGAACTGAACCAGAACCAAAAGGACGACCAAGATGCGTGATCTTCTCAATAAGGCTTTGCCCGCCCTCGTCTGGGTGGCGACTGGTTTCAATATCATTGCGGTGTGTTTTGCCGGGGCCGGAATCGTCAATACCGCCCCGATCTGGGGCGTCGGATCAGCGATGCTGACGGGATTCCTGTTCATCATCTTCGGGGTGACCATCTCTTTCCTTGT
>NKIT01000124.1:0-11222 GCA_002256185.1 Rhodobacteraceae bacterium PARR1
GGTTCCGGCGGCATCCCGGGCCACCAGCATGGCCCGCGTCGCACCCGTTGCGGGGTCAAGCTGCACCGAAACCGGCGCCCCCCCCATCCACACCGGCCCGGCAGAGCGCGCCTCTTGCCCCACCCACCCTGCCAGTTGCGCCATGCCCATCAGCCCGAATTGCGTGCCCAGATCGGCAAGCAGCGTATTGGTCCTGACCTGCTGCTCCACCCCGGAAAAGGTGGCCAATTGCGTGGCATAGTCGGTGGAATCAATCGGGTTCAGCGGATCCTGATTCTGCATCTGGGTCGTCAGCATCTTCAGGAATGTCGTGAAATCCGAGGTGATTCCTGCCCCGGATTTCACTGGCTGCGGCGCTGTGCCAAGGGGAGTGATTGCTGTCATGCTGTTTCCTTTACAGGCGCAGGATCATGACACCACGCGGGGCGGGATCGCTGCGATAGGGGGGTGGGGCGGGATCGGTCCACTCTGCCACGTCTGCGCCTTTTGGGGCGGCGTGGTGAGGGGCGGGATGGCCATTCGGTGATCCGCCCGAATGCTGTCCAGTGTGTTGCGATGACCCGCCTAAGGTGCCATTGGCCAGCGGACCCGATGGGTCTTGCCGTGGCGGGGGTTGCCCTTCTGTGCTGGCAAAGCTGAGCACGGGATTGGTCATCCCTGCCCCCCGAAACTCTGCAATCAGGTCGGCGCTGTGGCGGCGGATCAGGTTCAGCGTTTCGGGTCGATCAGCGGATATGACGATATGCGCGCCCATTGGTCCCTGCTGAATGTCCAGCCGCACCTGACCCAGGCCCTTGGGAAACAGGGCGATTTCCACCGTGCCGTCGTGATCGGCTGTCGGTGGCGCAATCTGTCGCAGGATGGCGCGGGTTTCGTCGGGCAGGGTCGGGCGATCCGCCGCTTCCCCCGCAACAGAGTGCTGCTGCGCTGTCCCTGATGACATGGCGGGGGGTGCCGGTGCAGGCTGGGCGGCACCCTCAACCCCTTTGGGCGTCGGCGTTGCGTCCGTCGATGCGTCCCGGTCAGCCGCAGCAAACCGCGTCAACACCTCTGCGTGGTCCGAACGGGGCTGTCTGGTCGGTGTCGCGATAGGAAGCGACACTGCATCAGGATTGCGCCACAGGTCGGCAGGCGCAAAAGCCCGTATCGGCGCAAAGTGCAATGCCGCTGCAGGCCCGGTCAGGCCCATCAGTGCACCGTGCGACTGCATGATTGCGCCCGATGGCGCGGGCTCTGTCAGGATGGTTGCTGGTCGGGACGGTGCATCGTCAATCTGGATTGCAACCCGATCGGGCAGGTGCCGTGAAACTGTCTGACTCTCAGCCCGATTGGCAGGCAGCACGCTGCCCTTTGCCGTTGCCTGCACAGCTTCATGCCGGGTTTCGGGTTGCGGACTGTCCGCCGCACCTGCGCGAGAAGCATGGCCAACCTGCACCGTCTGATCCGGGGGCCGCTGTCCCGGTGGCCCATCGGGCGCGTCAGGCCGAGCGGTAAGAAAACCGCGACCGGGCATCGTCTGCACCGCAGGATCACCGGATACCGCCGGGGTCTGGACCAAAAACACCCCCGACACCTGATCCCACCTGCCGGGTTCAGCTTTCGTAGGATGTGCGGCCACAGTTTCTGCCGGTTCATCCATGGGCGCGGGCAGGTCCATTGCCACCGGCCAAGGCGTTGCAGCCAATCCATCTGCGTCGTGCGTGTCGGTCGCGCCACGCGTTTTGCCCGATTGCGGTGCTGACGCCCCCGATGGCGCTGCATCGGCAAGTGTCATCGGGGGCGGCAAGATCACCGCAATCGCCAAACCAAGGGCTTGATCCGCCCGGTCAGTGCGGGGGTCGTCCTCTGCGCTGTCTGGCGGGCGGTCCTCTGCGCGGGGACCATCCGCTGGTGGGGGTCCGGCTGTCACACCGGGCGAAGGCAACCCCTGCGCCATCCCCGCCAGAATCGCCGCGAAATCACCACCGCCGGACGGCGGATCATCCGGCACCGCGCCGTGACGCAGCGGCAGCGGCAAGGGAGAAAGCGCGAAGGACGGAACCATGACCCACCGGTGTTTGCCAAACGATGCCCTGAGTTTTCGCGCAAACCGATTACCGATTGTTTACCGCCCTGCCGCCATGATCCGGAAAATTCGACTCAAGCAGCCCTTGGCCATCCAGAACGGAGAATGCGATGCAGACCTTGCCGACCACCGCACGAACACAGGATTTATACATACAAGCCAACAGGTTAGAGGCCACGTTCCTGTCGCAGATGCTGGCCCATGCGGGGCTTGACCGCGCGGTTGAGGGGATGGGCGGTGGTCCGGGTGCCGCGCAATTCGCCTCGTTCTTGCGGGATGCGCAGGCCGAATCAATGGTGCAGGCCGGGGGGATCGGCCTGTCAGAGGCGCTGTTTCGCGCCTTGGCCGCGCGCGATGGCAGTGCCAGGGATACAGGGGCTGCCGATGCCGCATGATCCCCTGCAAACCGCGTTGGATGACCTGCGCGCGCGCCTGATCGCAGGCGATTACGCCACGTTGCCCGCCCTCGCCGAACGGATTGAGGGGTTGATGCTGGGCCTGCGCCGCAGTGATGCCGCCCGGCTGCGCCGCATGCGCGCGCAGACGATCCAGACGGCTGCCTGTGTCGATGCGGCACGCAACGGGTTTCGCGCCGCCCGCCGTCGGATCGAAGAGGCGACGGGACGCGCACCCCTTGGCACCTATGACAGCGCAGGCACCCGTGCGCCGCTTGTCCCGTCGATGCCGCCTGCGCGACGGGTCTGACCGCTGAAATGCGGGGACATTTGCGGAAAATACGATGCATCCAGCGTCAATGAGGGCACCGCAATTAGGGAAACCTTAGGAGTCGCCGCGCTTATCTGCCCTTGCAACCCGGTGATGGGATTGGCGCGGCGGGCACCCCCCCGCACGGAGGAAATCCGCAAGAGCCGCCCCGGCGGCATTTCGGCCCGGCAAAGCCCGGTCCATTCATAGGAGCTTGGACATGTCGTCCATTCTGACCAACAACAGCGCCATGGTCGCGCTGCAGACAATGAAGACCATCAACGCCAGCATGACCAAGACCCAGTCGGAAATCTCGACCGGAAAGTCGGTGGCAAGCGCCAAGGACAATGCCGCGGTCTGGTCCATCTCGAAGGTGATGGAGTCCGATGTGAAAGGGTTCAAGGGCATTTCCGACAGCCTTTCGCTTGGCTCGTCGACCATTGCCGTGGCGCGTCAGGCATCGGAAACGGTGACCAGCCTGCTGACGCAGATGAAGGGCAAGATTGTCGCTGCGCAGGAATCCAACGTGGATCGCGGCAAGATCCAGACCGACATTGCCGCGCTGCGCGACCAGATCGGGTCCGTCGTCGGCGCGGCGCAGTTCAACGGCATGAACCTTGTGAACGGCTCCAACACCTCGGTCGACATTCTTGCGTCGCTCGACCGGTCTTCGGGCGGGGTGGCGGCATCGTCGATCACGGTCAACGCCCAGAACCTGTCCAGCGGTGCCTATGCGGCCAAGGGGGTTCTGGTTGGGTCCGATGGCGCGTCAACCGACAATGACACAGCGGGCTTTGCCTTGGACAAGGCGGGTGGCACCGGCAACATCGTCATCGACGACGGCACGGATGCCTTTGCTGCGGGCGACAAGGTGTCGATTACCATCGGTGGCAAGGTTGCCAGCTATACCGTGACCGATGCCGATGTGGCCGCCGCCACGCCTTCTGACATCGTGGCCGTCGGACTGAAACAGGCGGTGGAGTCACTGGGGATCGCGGGGCTTGAGCTGGACTATGACAGCGCAACGCCGGGCCAGATCGCCTTTACCAACAATGGCACCAAGGACATGACCGTCAGCGCGCAATTCACCAACGCCGCTGCCGGCGGTCTGGGGGCGCTGTCGGCCATTGATGTGTCTACCGCCGGGGGCGCGCAGGCGGCGCTTGGCAATATCGAATCGCTGCTGCAAACCTCGATCTCGGCGGCGGCGTCTTTCGGTTCGGCGCAGGGACGGATCGACACGCAGTCGAAGTTCATCTCTGACCTGTCGGATTCGCTGAAGGCCGGCATCGGCACGCTGGTCGATGCGGATATGGAAGAAACCTCGGCCCGGTTGCAGGCCCTGCAGGTGCAACAGCAGTTGTCCACGCAGGCCCTGTCCATCGCCAATCAGGCCCCGCAGAACCTGCTGTCGCTGTTCCGCGGCTAAGCCATGCCGATCCGGCGGGGGGCGGACAATCCGGCCCCCGCCACCATATCCCAAGGGCATCCTGAACCATGAACGCGCACACCAATCCCGCCTTTTCGGCGACCCGCGCCTATGCGCGTCCCGAAGCCCCGGCCCGCACCCCGCGCGCTGTGGAATACGATCTGCTCGCCCGGATCACAGGCCGTCTGACGGTGGCCGCAGCGCAACGCGATACGGACTTTCCCGGTTTCGTCCGTGCGCTGAACGACAATCTGTCGCTGTGGTCCACCCTCGCCGCTGATGTGGCGGGCGATGGCAACCAATTGCCCGCCCTGCTGCGGGCGCGGCTGTTCTGGCTTTACGAATTCACCGCCCAACACAGCCGCGCCGTGCTGGACGGCACAGCCGGAGTCGAGGTGCTGATCGAGATCAACACCGCCGTCATGCGCGGCCTGCGCGGCGAAGGGGCAGTGACATGACCGGGCTTGTGCTGAAACTGGGCCCGCATGAACGGGTGCTGATCAATGGCGCGGTGATCGAAAACGGCGACAAACGGTCCAAGATCAATGTGATGACGCCGAACGCGCATATTCTGCGCCTGCGCGATGCCATCCACCCCGAAGAGGTGACCACCCCCGTCCGCCGCGTCTGCTATCTGGCGCAACTGGTGCTGTCGGGCGATGCCAACCCCGCCGACACGCGGATGCAGCTTTTGCGCGGGATTGAGCAACTGTCGCAAATCCTGACCGACCCGGACAGCCGGACCCTGCTCGCCACTGCGGGGCGGGCGGTGCTGGAAGATCAGCATTACGTCGTGATGAAATCCTTGCGCTGTCTTTTGCCGCGCGAGGAACGGCTTTTGGCCGCGCGGCGGGCATGAGCTTTGCCCCCGTCCTATCCGGCGGCGGCATCCCCGGCTGGGCGATGCTGCAACGCACACGCACCAGTCAGACCGCTGTGTTGGTCGCGCAGCCAGAATTGCAGCGCGATGCGGCCTATTACCGGGATCGCATCGGCAAGATCGACAGCGCAGAGGCTTTGGTCAATGACCGCCGCCTGCTGAAAGTCACGCTTGAGGCGTTCGGGCTAGAGGCCGATCTGAACAGCCGCTTCTTCATCCGCAAGGTGCTTGAGGGGGGCACCCTGACCCCCGGCGCTTTGACCACGAAACTGTCGGACAAACGCTATGCCCAGATGTCCGCGGCCTTTGGCTTTGGTGATTTCAAGACCCCGCGCAGCAAGGATTCGGCCTTTGCTGACACCATCCTGACCCAGTGGCGGGAACGGCGGTTTGAATCTGCCGTGGGGGCGCAGGACAATTCCTTGCGCTTGGCGATGAACGCGCAGCGGGAATTGGCGGCTTTGGCAAGACGGTCGGGCACGGAAAAGACCAAATGGTTTACCCTGATGGGCAACCCGCCACTGCGGTCTGTGATGCAAACCGCGCTTGGCCTGCCCGCACGGATTGCGACGCTGGACCTTGACCGCCAGTTGACCGAATTCCAGTCGCGGACAAAGGCCGTCTTTGGCAATGAAACGCTGGCCCAGTTCACCGATCCGGCCAAGCGCGAGTCACTCATCCGCCGCTTTCTAAGCCTGTCCTCGTTGGAAAACCCGCAGGTCACAGCCCCGGCGCTGACCTTGCTGCAAGCGGGTTTGTTCCGCCGCCTTTAGCCCCGCAACACTTGGGACAGGCGGGTAAAACTGGCGGCAATTCCGCCTTCGGGCGCGGGTTCGGCCAGAAAGGCATCAAGACGCGGGAACAGACGGATCGCCTCATCCACCGCGGGATCAGACCCGCGCGCGTAAAGACCGGCCTGCACCATCAACTCTGCCCTTTCCCAGGCCGCCAAAACCCGACGAGTCTGCCCGATCAGCGCATTTTCTTCCTCATGTGCAGCACGGGGCAGACTGCGCGAGACGGATTTCAGCAGGTCAATCGCCGGATAGCGCCCACGCTCGGCAATGCGGCGGTCCATCACCACATGGCCGTCCAGAACCCCACGCAGGATGTCGGCCACAGGTTCATCCATATCCGACCCCGCAACCAGCACGGAAAACACGGCTGTAATATCCCCCGCCCCTTCGGCCCCCGGCCCCGCGCGTTCGGCCAAGGCCATGATTGCATGCGCGACGGATGGGGGATGACCACGCAGGGCCGCAACCTCGCCACCCGCCAAGGCCACTTCGCGATGCGCTTCGGCAAAGCGGGTCACGCTGTCGGCCAGAAACAACACATGCAGCCCCATGTCGCGGAAATGTTCGGCCACCGCCATCGCCGCCCAGGCGCAGCGGCGGCGCACCACAGGCGGTTGGTCAGACGTTGCCGCCACAACCACGCTGCGCGCCATCCCGTCGGGGCCAAGGACATCATCAGTGAAATCCTTCACCTCGCGCCCCCGTTCGCCGATCAGCGCGATCACCACCACATCGGCCTGCACCCCCCGCGCCAACCGCGCCAGAAGCGAGGATTTTCCGACCCCCGACCCCGCGAACAGCCCGATGCGCTGACCCCGGACCAGTGGCAAAAGCGTGTCAAACACGGCCGTCCCGGTTTCCAATCGCGCACCCAGCCTGCGGCGGGTGGCTGGCGCCGGGGGGGCCGCCCGCAGCGCACGCGGCACAAGGCCGGGCAGCAGCGCCCGCCCGTCCAGCGGGTTGCCAAAGGGATCGACCACCCGCCCGATCCATCCGGCATCGGGGGCAATCCGCGCGGGACCGATCAGATCGACCACCGCGCCCGTGCCCAGACCATCCGGCATCGAATCTGGCATCACCACCGCAGCCCCCGGATGAAGGGCCATCACCTCTCCCTCCAGCGCCGACGACAGACGGATCCGGTCCCCCACCGCTGCCCCCGGCAGACCCGCCACCGTCACCGTACCAGCGGAAATCGCCGTCACCGTCCCCGTGCGCCGGATGGGCCGCACCTGCGCCAGCCGCGCGAGAAGTCTGTCGAACTCTGCCATCACGTTTCCTTTCGGTTTCAACCCTTCCTTAGCGAATCGGGCTTAAGCACTGGTGAAGCCGGATCAGGGAGAAACCCGATGTTCGAAAAACTTGAACTCACACGCATGGCGCAATCCCTTGCGGCCCATGCGGGCGCGCGCTTGTCGCTTGTGGCGCAGAATGTGGCCCATGCCGACACGCCGGGATACCGGGCGCGCGATCTTCCTGCCTTTGCCGATGTCTATGACAGTGCGGGAACCACGCTGCGGGCAACGCGGCCGGGGCACATCGGCGGTCAGTCCAGTGCCGCTAATTCCCGCCCGATGGAGGCGGGTGGCTGGGCTGACCCTAACGGCAACTCTGTGTCGGTTGAGACAGAGATGATCCGCGCGACAGAGGTGCGGCAGGCGCATGACATGGCGCTGGCCGTTTACCGCAACACCTCGGGCATCATCCGGGCGGCGCTGGGGCGGGGTGGGCAATGATGGACCTTCCCGGTGCTCTGTCCGCCTCTGCCTCGGGTCTGCAAGCGCAGGCGCAACGGTTGCGGCATGTGGCCGAAAACGTCGCCAATGCCGATACGCCCGGATACCACCGCAAGATTGCGGTGTTTTCCGCCACACCCGATGGCGGGGTCATGATCCCCGCCGTGCAACTGGACCCCACACCCGTCACGCGGCTGCATGATCCCGGCCATCCCTTGGCCGATGCCGATGGCTATCGCGACGGGTCCAACGTCGATCTGACCTTGGAAACGGCGGACGCGCGCGAAGCTGCACGCAGCTATGCGGCCAATCTCAGCCTGTTTGATCAGGCGCGGCAGATGACCTCGCAACTCTTTGACCTTATTCGCAGGTGACCAGAATGGACCTTTCGCCCCAAATCTCCGGCCTTGCCAGCCGGGCCTATGACGCCGCGCGCCGCATCGCCGCGCCGGATGACGGGACGCCTGATTTCGCCGCCCTTGCGCAAAGCGTGACCGCCACCCTGAACCGGGGCGAAGAAACCGCCCGCGCCGCGATGACCGGCAACGCCGATCCCCACGCGTTGGTTGAGGCGTTGGCATCGAGTCAGACCGCCGTCGAAACCGTCGCCACCCTGCGTGATCGGGTGGTTGAGGCGTATCAGGAAATCCTGAGGATGCCGATATGATGGGCGAGGCGTTGATTTTCGACGCGCTGCGCGAGGCGCTGTGGATCGCCGTGCGCATATCGGCCCCGATGTTGACGGTGGCCTTGGCGGCGGGTCTGGCCATCGGGTTGTTGCAGGCGCTGACCTCGGTTCAGGAAAGCACGCTGACCTTTGTGCCCAAGGTCGGCGCGATGCTGGCGGTGTTCTGGGTGAGCATGAGCTTCATGACAGCCACCCTTGTCGATTTCTTCACCACCCGGATTGTTCCGGTGATCGCGGGGGCGCGCTGATGGACACCACCGCCTATGTCACCCTGACCCGCCAATCCGGCCTGATGCGCGAGATGGAGCTTGTCGCCCATAACATCGCCAATGTTTCTACCGCCGGGTTCCGGCGCGAAGGCGTTGTTTTTGCAGAACATGTGGCGCAGGCGGGCACGGCGCCATCCGTGTCGATGGCACTGGCCAAGGCGCGATTGGTGGACATGACGCAAGGGGCGCTGTCGGCCACGGGCGGCACCTTTGATCTTGCCATCACGGGGGAAGGCTTCTTTCAGGTCGCCACCCCGGATGGTCCGCGCCTGACGCGGGCGGGCAGTTTTACCCCGTCTGCCGAAGGGGCGCTGGTGACGCCCGATGGCCATGCCGTGCTGGATGCGGGCGGTGCGCCGGTCGTCATTCCGGGCGGTGTGGCGCAGGTTCGGATCGGGGCGGATGGCACGATTTCAGCCGATGGGCAGGCGGTGGGGCGGATTGGTCTGTTCCTGCCCGATGATCCCTTGTCGCTGCGCCAACAGGCGGGAACGCTGTTCTCTGTCGATGCCGCCGTCCCGGCCCCTGCGGCCACCGTGATGCAAGGCATGATTGAAGAAAGCAACGTCGATCCCATCACCGAAGTCGCCCGCATGATCGAGGTGCAGCGCGCCTATGAGGCCGGGCAATCCTTTTTGCAGCGCGAGGATGACCGCGCGCTGCGTGTCATCGAAACCTTGGGGAGACAGGCATGAACGCCCTGCAAATCGCCGCCACTGGAATGGCCGCGCAACAGATGCGCGTCGATGTCATCTCGAACAACCTCGCCAATATGTCGACCACGGCCTACAATGCGCGCCGCGCCGATTTCGCCGATCTGCAATACCGCCAGATCGCCAGTCCCGGCACGATCACCGCGACCGATGGCACGATGTTGCCAACGGGGGTGCAGATCGGAATGGGGGTCCGTGCGGCAGCGGTGTCAGTGGTGCTGGCGCAGGGGTCTCTGGCGCAAACCGGCGGTGATCTCGACCTTGCCATCGACGGGCGCGGCTATCTTGAGGTGCGGTTGCCCTCGGGTGGCGCGGCCTATACCCGCGACGGCGGGCTGAAACGTGCGGCGGATGGGCAAATCGTCACCTCCGAAGGGTTCGCCGTCGCCCCCGGCATCACCATCCCGTCCGATGCGCGCAGCCTGTCGATCAACCCCGAGGGTGAGGTGTGGGCGTTTTTTGACGGACAGGTCGATGCCCAACTGCTGGGCCAGTTGAACTTGGTTGGCTTTACCAATGAAAAAGGCCTGCAAGCGATGGGGTCGAACCTGTATCTGGAAAGCGCGGCCTCAGGCTCGCCGCTGTCTGGCACGCCGGGGCAGGATGGTCTTGGCACCTTGCGGCAAGGGTATCTTGAGGAAAGCAGCGTCGATCCGGTGCGTGAGGTGACCGAACTGATCAAGGCGCAGCGTGGGTATGAGCTGAACGCCAAGGTCGTCACCGCCGCAGATCAGATGCTGTCGGCCATGGCGCAGGTGCGCTGATGCGCTGGCTGGCCCTGATGCTGGTGCCCGCGCCCGCGCTGGCCGATGCGGTGATCATGACCCGCAGCCTGCCTGCCCGCGCGACGGTGGGATTGGCCGATGTGACCACGGTCGCCGCCGATATTCCCGGGGCCGCCACCACACCGGATCAGGTCGTAGGGCAGGCGCTGCGCGTTGCGGTGCAGGCCGGTCGTCCCCTGCGGGTAGACGATTTGACTGCGCCTGAACTTGTGGCGCGCAACCAGTTGATTCGGCTGCACTATACCCATGGCAGCATGACGATTGCCGCCGAAGGCCGCGCCTTGGATGCCGGGGCCATCGGGCAAAGCGTGCGGGTGATGAATCTGTCCTCTCGCGGGACGGTGCAGGGGGTTGTGCTGCCCGACGGCTCTGTGCAGGTGGCGCCATGAGGCTGCTTGTGATGGGTTGCCTCGTCTTGGCCGGATGCGCCCGCATGGACCATTTTGGTCGCGCACCTGAGTTTTCGCCGATCGAGGGCACGCCGCAACATGCCGCCGTTTATTCCGCCCGCTTCCCCGAAGTGGCGGATCAGACCGGGCCGGGTGCGCGCGCCTCGCTGTGGTCCGCGGAACGGGGGGCGCTTTTTGGTGACCGGCGCGCGGCACGGCGGGGTGATATCCTGACCGTGTTGATCGAAATCGACGACAGCGCCGAAATCAGCAACAGCACCGAACGCAGCCGTGATGGCAGCGAACGCATGGGCATCCCGCAGATGATGGGCATCCCGCAGCGCGCTGATACGGACCTGCCCGCCGGGGCCAGTCTGGCCGACGCGGTGCAAACCAACAGCCAATCCAGCTATCAAGGAGAGGGCAGCGTGTCCCGCAACGAACGGCTAGAGTTAAAGATCGCCGCCACCGTGGTTGAGGAATTGGCCAATGGCGTCCTGAGGATCGAGGGCCAGCAAGAGGTGCGGGTGAACCGCGAACTGCGGGAGTTGTTGCTGTCGGGCTATGTCCGTCCGGTGGACATCTCGCGCCAGAATGAGATCACCTATGACAAGATCGCGGGCGCGCGGATTTCCTATGGCGGGCGCGGGCTGGTCCAGGCGGACGATTGCCCGACCGCCGGCACGGTCGCGGCGTGGACCGATCTCTCTCAGCGGACGCGCACCTCGGGCGCGGCGCTGATGCCGTCGGGCGACGGCGAACGCTC
>NKIT01000124.1:11232-12603 GCA_002256185.1 Rhodobacteraceae bacterium PARR1
CCCTTCGGATGATCGCGCGCGTTATCCCATTGATCTTGCCGCTGATCGGTCTGGGAGCCGGGGTTGGGGCAGGCTTTGCCCTGCGTCCCGATGCCCCGGCTGCGGCCTCGTCGGAAACGGCGGCAGAGACTGCCCCCGACACCGGGGCCGAGCTGACAGGGGCACCCCCCGAAAAGGCGGCAGACCCCGAAAACCCGCCCGAATACGCCAAGATGAACAACCAGTTCGTCGTCCCTGTTCTAGAGGGCGGGCGCGTCGTGTCGATGGTGATCCTGTCGCTGTCCATCGAAATTCCCGCCGGGGGGGCCGAAGGCGTCTATGCCCGCGAACCCAAACTGCGCGACAGTTTCCTGCAAGTGCTGTTCGATCACGCCAATGCGGGCGGGTTTCGTGGATCATTCACCGATGGCAGCAACATGGTTCTGTTGCGCCGTGCTCTGCTGGAATCCGCCCGCGCTGTGCTGGGGGACGCCGCCCGCGATGTGCTGATCACCGACATCGTCCGTCAGGACAGTTGATCCCGGATCCGCTGCAACGCCAGAGCCCGGCCAAATGACGTCCGGGCCTGATCGGCGGCGGTCTGACGCTCTGACTCCAGCCGGTCGCGTTCGGGTTGCAGCAAACGCCGCCGCGCATCGGCCCAGCCGTCATAGTGGTGCTGCGCCAAGGCCGCCGCCACATCCGTGGGGGCCGGTGTTGGCAGATCCAGCGCCGCCAGATGCCGGTCGATGGCCGCAACGGCCTTGCCCGCCGCCGACAAGCGCGCCAGATCACGGTCGCGCAGCGCATCGGCAAGCTGTGCCAACTGTGCCAACTGGCGGGGGTCGATGCGGGTTGTCATCCGGATTTCGCCTTTCTGCGCAGCGCCTCGGCAAAGCGGATCGCGGCGGCGACGGCGCGGTAATGATCGGGGCGGATCGGCTCTCCGATCCGCACGCTGGCATGCAGGGCGCGGGCGGTGGGTGGGTCGTGACGGACCGGGATGCCGTGCTGTGCCGCCGCCTGCCGGATGCGCAAGGCGACTTCGTCCGTGCCTTTGGCGATGCAGACCGGGGGCACGCCCGCCGCGCGGTTCCATTTCAGCGCAACGGCGTAATGTGTCGGGTTCACGATCACCACATCCGCCCCCGGAAGGTCGGCCAGCATGCGGTTCAGCGCAATCTCTTGTCCGCGCTGGCGACGATGGGCGCAGGCCTGCCGAGCGCGATGATGAGTTCGATGCTCTATCCGGGTCGCAAGGTGATGGCGATTTGCGGCGACGGCGGATTCATGATGAACAGCCAGGAGATGGAGACCGCGGTCCGGCTCGGGCTCAATCTCACCGTGCTGATCCTGCGCGACGACGCTTACGGGATGATCCGCTGGAAGCAG
>NKIT01000280.1 GCA_002256185.1 Rhodobacteraceae bacterium PARR1
TAGACGCGGTGCCCCACGACGCCCGTGCCATTGCCGACGCCTTGGGGCGGCTGCCCGGAGAGATGGCGCTGATCCTGACCGCCTCGGCCACGTCAGACCTGATGGACACCGCACCGCAGGGGGTGCGGCTGGCTGGGGGGCAGGTCACGCGCTTTGGGATGCCGGTTGATCCGGGGAACCTGTTGTTTCACGGCGATCTGGGCGGGCGGCCGGTGATCGGCTTGCCGGGTTGCGCGCGGTCGCCTGCGTTGAACGGCGCGGATTGGGTGTTGGAGCGGCTGGCCTGTGGCGTGCCGGTGACGGCAGAGGATATCGCCCAGATGGGGGTGGGCGGCTTGCTGAAGGAAATCCCGCTGCGCCCGCAACTGCGTGAGCCGAACCCGCGCAAGGATTGACCGCGCCCCGATTGTCCGCCCCCAGATTGTTCGCAGAAAACCCCTGCGGCCCAAATGAAAAAGGCGCGCAAACCGCGCGCCCTTTGTCCGGGTGACCGACGGCCTTACTTCGGCCCGATCATCATCACCATCTGGCGGCCTTCCAGCCGGGGCATCGACTCGACCTTGCCGTTGTCGCCCACGTCAGAGGCAACGCGGTTCAGCAGCTCCAACCCCAGATCCTGGTGGGCCATTTCGCGGCCACGGAAGCGCAGGGTGACCTTCACCTTGTCGCCTTCTTCCAGGAACTTCAGCACCGAGCGCATCTTGACGTCATAGTCATGCGTGTCGGTGCCGGGGCGGAACTTGATTTCCTTGATCTC
>NKIT01000125.1:0-9798 GCA_002256185.1 Rhodobacteraceae bacterium PARR1
CGCCCGATCCCCCGGTCAGGGTGTCACTCCCATCACCGCCATCCAGCGAATCGTTCCCACCCCCGCCAAGCAGGACATCGCCGCCGCTGCCGCCTGACAGCCAGTCATCGCCATCGGCCCCGTCGATCAGGTCATCCGCCCCGCCCCCGTTCAGCGCATCCGCGCCAGCGCCGCCCAACAGCAGACGCGAGGTATCGGGGATGTCGGGGCTATCGTCCGACACCGGCATCCCTGCCGGATCAGAGGCTGGGATATCCAGCGTGACAAAACCTTGATCTGCGCCGTCATTGGCCGGATCGTCGTCATCTTCAGGGTCTTCGTCGAACGGCATCACCGCCGTCGCCAAGGCCCCTGCCATCAACGCCATCAGAAAACCGATCAACATAAGTCCACCAGCAGGCACGCTGCCGCGCCCGTCCCCGAAACCCCCATCCGCAAATTACCACGGCTGGCATGGCGGGGGGCGGGATTCTGCAAGAATGGTAAACGGCACCCCTTCCACCAAGGGCTTCCCTTTCTCGCCGATTCCCGCTATGGCGCAGCGTCCCGGTCTGCCGGGGCATCCATCGGCCTTGCTGGACGACATCCCGGCTTGTGCCTTCACCCTCTTTACAGGAGATCCCGATGTCGATCACCGTTGAAGAAAAAGCCCGCCTGATCAAGGAATACGCGACCAAAGAGAACGACACCGGCTCGCCGGAAGTTCAGGTGGCGATTCTGTCGTCGCGCATCGCGACCCTGACCGAGCATTTCAAGGGCCACAAGAAGGACAACCACAGCCGTCGTGGCCTTCTGATGATGGTTGCTCAGCGCCGCAAGCTGCTGGACTACCTCAAGGCCAAGGACGAAGGCCGCTATGCCTCGCTGATCGCCCGTCTGGGCCTGCGTCGCTGATCCAGCGCCTGCGCCGATCCGAACGCCCGTGCCGAAAGGTGCGGGCGTTTCGCTTTGCGGGGCATGGCGTCGTGGTGCTAGGCTCGCAACATGACGCTGACGGTTCTTCTTCTGGGCGCTTCGGGCACCATTGGCCGTGCCACCGCGCGGGCGCTTTTGGCTGCGGGTCATTCCGTGACCGTGCTGCTGCGTCCGGATGCTGCGGCACCTGAGGGCGTTGCCGTGGTTCGTGGCGCGATCACCGATCCCGCCACGCTGGCACAGGCGATGCAGAGGCTGCCCGACGCGGTGGTGTCCTGCCTCGCCAGCCGTTCAGGCTCCCCCGCCGATGCGCGTGCGGTGGACCGTGATGCCAATTCCGCCGCCTTGCGCGCGGCTTTGGCGGCAGGGGTCGGGCGCTTTGTCCTGCTATCGGCGATCTGCGTGCAAAAGCCGCTCTTGCCCTTCCAGCGCGCGAAGCTGGAGTTTGAGGCCGAATTGCAAGCCGCCCCCCTGCGCTGGACGATCATCCGCCCCACGGCGTTTTTCAAATCCCTGTCGGGTCAGGTGGCGCGGGTGGCTGCGGGGCGGGCGTTTCTGGTGTTCGGCGATGGCACCCTGACCGCCTGCAAGCCGATCTCTGATGCCGATCTGGGCCGTTTCATCGCGCAAAGCCTGACCGATCCGGGGGCTGATAGCAGCATCCTGCCCATCGGCGGGCCGGGGCCTGCGATCACGCCCTTGGATCAGGCGGCGATGCTGGAACGGCTGACGGGCGCGCCTGTGCGGATCAAACGGGTTCCCGTGGCGCTGATGGACACGATCATCGCCGTGCTGTCCACCCTTGGCCACCTCTCCCCGCGCCTTGCCGACAAGGCCGAATTCGCCCGCATCGGCCGCTATTACGCGACCGAGTCGATGCTGGTCTGGACCGGCAGCCGCTATGACGCCGACGCCACGCCGGAATTCGGGTCAGACCGGCTAGAGGACCACTACGCTGCCATCCTGCGCGGCGAGGTCACCGACGACCGCGGCGCACATGCGGTGTTTTGAGGACAGGTTCAGTCGTTCAAAAGCCCCTGCCAATTTGACCGCGCATGAACGATGCGGATCACGTCCAAGGTCATTTCATCATGGCGAAAGACCACCAGATGTGACCGAAAGGGATGCAGGTTAATCGGGGTCCTGAACTCAGGCCGAAGGCGCGCGATTTCAGGATGATCGGCCAGAAGCCGAAGGATGCGATCCAAGGATTGCAGGTAACTTCGGGCCTGATCGTTCCCCCAACGCTCTGACGAATGTTGGTAAATCGCGTCAAGGTCAGCTATGGCAGCAGGTGTCAGAATAAGTTGGCGCGTCAACGCCCCTCACGCTCTGCAAGGAACGCCTGCATGTCGAAGGGTTGCGATGGACCTGAAGCAAGACCTTCGTCAATCAGCGCTTGTATTTCGACGATGGCCTGACGCCGTTCCTGATCCCTGCGGATCAGGTCGCGCATGTAATCGCTGACATTGGCGTATTGCCCGTCGCTGGCCTGCGCCTCAGCGAAGGCTTTCATCTGTTCTGGGAGAGAGATGTTCATCGTTGCCATAGCCGCAAAATGCCGATCTTGGCAAAGTTTGTCAAGATCGCACTTCGTGCACCCATCCCCCGTCCCCCTTCCCAAACACCCCTTTTTCCTGTAAGGCGCGGCCATCTGCGACGTGAGGCCCACACCCCCGGGCACATGCGAAGGATAGGGGGTGGCGGCAATGGGGCCGCCAGATGCGAGGGGCCGGAGGGCCGGGAACCCCTCAGAGGAACCGATCTATGTTCAATGTCGTCAAGAAATCCATCCAGTGGGGCGATGAAACGCTGACGCTGGAAACCGGGAAAGTTGCGCGTCAGGCCGATGGCACCGTCATCGCCACGCTGGGCGAAACCTCGGTCATGGCCAACGTCACCTTTGCCCGTCAGGCAAAGCCGGGTCAGGACTTTTTCCCCCTGACCGTGCATTACCAAGAAAAATACTATGCCGCGGGCAAGATTCCCGGCGGCTTCTTCAAGCGTGAGGCGCGTCCTTCGGAAAAGGAAACGCTGGTCTCGCGTCTGATCGACCGTCCCTGCCGTCCGCTGTTCGTCGAAGGCTTCAAGAACGAAGTCCTCGTGATGGCGACCGTGCTGTCGCATGATCTGCACAACGATTCCGACATCGTCGCCATGATCGCCGCTTCGGCTGCGCTGACGATTTCGGGCGTGCCGTTCCGTGGTCCCATCGGTGCCGCGCGGGTTGGCTTTGCCAATGGCGCTTACACGCTGAACCCATCGGTCGATGACATGCACAATCTGCGTGCCAACCCCGAACAGCGTCTGGATCTGGTCATCGCCGGCACCAAAGACGCCGTGATGATGGTGGAATCCGAAGCCTATGAACTGACCGAAGACGAAATGCTCGGCGCGGTGAAGTTTGGCCATGCCGCGATGCAGCCGGTGATCGACCTGATCATTGATCTGGCCGAAGATGCCGCGAAAGAGCCGTTCGACTTCTCGCCCCCCGATCTGACCGCGATCTACGCCAAGGTCAAAGCGGCAGGCGAAACCGAAATGCGCGCCGCTTTCGCGATCAAGGACAAGCAGGACCGCACCACCGCGATTTCCGCCGCTGTGGCCACGATCAAGTCGCAACTGTCGGATGAAGACAAGGCCGACATCAACCTTGGCTCGGCGATCAAAAAGCTGGAATCCTCGATCCTGCGCGGTGACATCATCACCGGTGGCGCGCGCATCGACGGGCGCGACAACAAGACCGTGCGTCAGATCGTGTCGGAAACCGGCATCCTGCCGCGCACCCATGGGTCTGCCCTGTTCACCCGTGGCGAAACCCAAGCGCTGGTCGTGACCACGCTGGGCACCGGCGAGGATGAGCAGATCATTGACGCCCTGCATGGCAACAGCCGCTCGAACTTCCTGCTGCACTACAACTTCCCGCCCTATTCGGTGGGCGAAGTGGGTCGTGTCGGCTCGCCCGGTCGTCGTGAAATCGGCCATGGCAAGCTGGCATGGCGTGCGCTTCAGGCCGTGCTGCCTGCGCCGACCGACTTCCCCTATACCGTCCGCGTCGTGTCCGAGATCACGGAATCGAACGGCTCTTCGTCCATGGCTTCGGTCTGCGGCGGGTCGCTGTCGATGATGGATGCGGGCGTGCCGCTGAAAGCCCCGGTCGCCGGTGTGGCGATGGGTCTGATCCTTGAAGACGATGGCCGCTGGGCCGTTCTGACCGACATCCTTGGCGACGAGGATCACCTCGGCGACATGGACTTCAAGGTGGCTGGCACCGAAAACGGCATCACCACGATGCAGATGGACATCAAGGTTGCCGGGATCACCCCGGAAATCATGGCGCAGGCTTTGGCCCAAGCCAAGGACGGCCGTCTGCATATCCTGGCCGAGATGAACAAGGCGCTGTCGGCCCCGCAAGGCTTCAGCGAATACGCGCCGAAGATCGAGACCCTGCAAATCCCGACCGACAAGATCCGTGAAGTCATCGGTTCGGGCGGCAAGGTCATCCGTGAGATCGTCGAAGTTTCGGGTGCCAAGGTCGATATCAACGATGACGGCATCATCAAGATCGCCTCGTCCTCGGCGGATGCGATCAAGCGCGCCTATGACATGATCTGGTCGATCGTGGCAGAGCCGGAAGAAGGCAAGGTCTACATCGGCAAGGTTGTGAAACTGGTCGATTTCGGGGCTTTCGTGAATTTCTTCGGCAAGCGTGACGGTCTGGTCCACGTGTCGCAGATCGCCTCCAAGCGCCTGACGCACCCCAATGAGGTGCTGAAGGAAGGCCAAGAGGTCCGCGTCAAGCTGCTGGGCTTTGACGATCGCGGCAAGGTCCGTCTGGGCATGAAGATGGTCGATCAGGAAACCGGCGAAGAGATCGTCGAAAAGAAAAAGGATGACGCCGAAGAGGCGTGATCCGATCCGCCTTTAGCGGATGACGATGGCGGGCGGTCCCTTGGGGGCTGCCCGTTTTCGTTTGGGGGGCCACGCAGGCAACTTGTGCCGCGCTCAGGGGTTGGGGGCCGCCTTGATCCACAGGACGCCGCCCACCATGACCAGCCCGCCGCACCTGACAATCCTTGTCGCCACCCTGACGCGCGGGCGACCCCAGATGTTGCGGGCGCTGATCGAAAGCTGGGGCGCGATGGACGTGCCGCCCGCCTGTGACGTGTCCTGTCTGGTGGTGGAAAACGCCCTGCGCCCGCTGTCCCTGCCCGTGGTGCAGGCGGCCCAGCCGCTGCCCAATGGCCTGCGGGTGGATCACGTGCTGGAGCCGGAACCCGGCATCCCCTTCGCCCGCAACCGCGCCGCGCGTGAGGCGATTGGCCGTGGTGCGGACCTCTTGGCCTTTGTCGATGACGATGAGGTCGTGACGCGGGATTGGCTGCTGCGTCTGGTGGCCGGGTATCGCGCGTCAGACGCGGTCCTGCTGGGCGCACCGCTCAGGATCGCGCCGCTGATGGGGCCGGTGGGTTGGACAGAGCGGCTGATGTATCGCAACATCGCCGAACGCTATCGCCGCAAGGAAGCCCGCGCCACCCAACGGGCCGGGCTGCATGGCACGCCGGGCGTCACCATCGTGACCAACAACTGGCTGGCCGAGACGCGCATTTTCACCGATCACGGCATCTGGTTTGACGAGTCGATGCGCCATACCGGCGGCACCGATGCCAAGTTCCATGCGGATGTGCGCCAGCGCGGCCTGCCCACGGCTTGGGTCGCCGATGCCGTGGTGCATGAAATCGTGCCCGCCGAACGGCTGAGTTTCCGCTACCAGTTCCGGCGTGGGCGGGATCAGTCGAACACGGCCTTTCACCGCAAGCTGGCGGATCGGCCCTTGGCCCTGCTGGGCCTGTTCGGCATCCTGCCGCTGCGGTTGGTCATGGTGCTGGCACTGGCCTTTGCCCTGCCGCTGACGAAAGGCAGGACGCTTCTGCCCTTGGCGCGGGGGATGGGCTGGATCGCGGGGCGGATCGGCGCAACGCTGGGCAGGCGGTCCACGCTCTATCAAGAGGTGACGGGGGTCTGAAAAAAGCCCCGGCGTCTCCACCGGGCCAACGTTGCGATTACTTCTGCGGTGCCTTGGCAAAACGCAGGTAGGGCAGCTTGATGTCCAGCGGCCCAAAGCGTTCGGTCGCCTGTTCGTTGTTCAACGCCAGCGCCACGATCACATCCTGACCGGGGATCCAGTTCGCAGGTGTTGCCAGCGGCACGCCATCAGTCGCCTGCACCGCATCCAGCGCGCGCAGGATTTCCGCGAAGTTGCGGCCCACGCTCATCGGATAGGTCATGGTCAGACGCACTTTCTTGTCCGGCCCGATGATATAGACGGTGCGGACGGTGGCCGAATGGGCCGGGGTGCGGCCTTCGGTCGGCAGGTAGTAGTCGGCGGGCAGCATGTCATAGGCCTTGGCCACGGTCAGCGACGAGTCGTCGATGATCGGGAATTCCGCCACCGCGCCACCAAAGGCTTCGATGTCGCGCTTCCACTTTTCGTGGTCGGTCACAGAGTCCACCGAAACACCGATCACCTTGGTGTTGCGCTTTTTCCATTCCGGGGCCAGTTGCGCCACCGCACCGAATTCCGTGGTGCAGACCGGGGTAAAGTCGCGCGGATGGCTGAAGATGATGGCATAGCCGCCGGCCAGCCAATCATGGAAATGGATGGTGCCAGCGGTCGACTCGGCGGTGAAATCGGGGGCGATGTCGTTCAAATACGCCAAAGGGAACGAAGTTTCATCCCCCCGCCGCGCCACCGCGACAAAAGAGAACGCCGTTGCGCCGATGGGGGGCATCTTGGCATGTCATTCCGTTTCCAGACGGCCGCACAGCAGCCTTTGTGCCAGCGCACTCCTGCCGATTGCGACGCTGTCCTGTCGGTTGCAGGATTGTGCCACGGCACGGCACCTGTCAGAATATGATCAAATTTCACGAAGGGCTGAGCCATGTTCACGAAACGAGAGTTCTACATCAACGGCCAATGGGTCGCCCCTGCCGTGGCCCGCGATCACGCGGTGATTGATCCGTCGACCGAAGATGCCTGCGCGACCATCTCGCTGGGGTCAAAGGCCGATACCGATGCAGCGGTCGCGGCGGCCAAGGCGGCCTTTCCGGCATGGGCGGCAACGCCCCCGGCGCGGCGCAAGGAATTGGTCGCAGGCATCCTGACCCAATACGAAAAACGGGCCGAGGAAATGGCCCACGCCATCGCGCTGGAAATGGGCGCGCCGATTGATTTCGCGCGGTCCGATCAGGCCCCCTGCCTGCCGTGGCATCTGAAGAACTTCCTCAAGGCATTCGACCATATCGAATGGGTCCGCCCGCTTGGCCCCCATGCGCCCGGTGCGGCGGTGGCGTTGGAACCCATCGGCGTGGTCGGCCTGATCACCCCGTGGAACTGGCCGATGAACCAGATCGCGCTGAAGGCGATCCCGGCGATGCTGGCAGGCTGCACCTGTGTGCTGAAACCGAGTGAGGAGTCGCCGCTGAACGCGATGCTCTTTGCCGAATTCTGCCATGATGCGGGCATCCCGCCGGGCGTGTTCAATCTGGTCAACGGCGACGGGCCGGGCGTGGGGTCACAACTGTCCACCCACCCGGATGTGGAAATGATCAGCTTCACCGGATCGACCCGCGCCGGAAAGGCCATCTCGGTCGCGGCGGCAGAAACACTGAAGCGCGTGACGCTGGAACTGGGCGGCAAGGGCGCGAACCTGCTGTTCGCCGATGCCGATGACCGGGCCGTGCTGCGGTCGGTCAAGCGGATGATGGAAAACGCGGGCCAATCCTGCAACGCGCCCTCGCGCCTGTTGGTGGAACGCTCGGTCTATGACGCCACCGTGGCCAAAGCGGCAGAGATTGCCGCCAGCATCAAGGTCGGCCCCGCCAGCCAGTCGGGCGACCATATCGGCCCGGTGGTGAACAAGCGCCAGTGGGACCAGATCCAAGGCTATATCCAGAAAGGCATCGACGAAGGTGCGCGTCTGGTGGCGGGTGGTCCCGGCCTGCCCGAAGGCTTCAACCGTGGCTTCTATGTCAAGCCGACGGTCTTTGCCGATGTCACCCCCGGCATGACCATCGAACGCGAGGAAATCTTCGGCCCCGTGCTGTCGATCATCGCTTTCGATACCGAAGAAGAGGCGATCCGCATCGCCAATGACACGCCCTATGGTCTGGCGAACTATGTCCAGACGCAGGACAGCGCCCGCGCCAACCGCCTTGGCCTTGCGCTGAAATCCGGCATGGTCGAAATGAACGGCAAATCGCGTGGGGCCGGATCGTTCTTTGGCGGGGTCAAGCAATCGGGCCGCGCGCGCGAAGGCGGCGTCTGGGGACTGGAAGAGTTTCTGGAACCCAAGGGCATCTCTGGCTGGACCTTTGCGGCAGAGTGACCGCTTTGGGGCGGGCGCTCTGCCTGCCCCGAAAAAGCCAAAGGAATGACATGCCCCTGCACCGCCCTTGCTTTACCCTGATGCAAAGGAGCGACGCATGACCCGACTGGCCATCCTGTCCGATATTCACGGCAATGCCGACGCTTTGACGGCGGTGCTGTCGGACATGCTGACCTTTTCGCCCGATCTCATGATCAATCTGGGCGATGTGCTGTCCGGTCCGTTGGATCCGATGGGGACCGCGACGCTGCTGGAGGGCGTGCCGAACCTGACCGTGTTGGGTAATCATGACCGCTGGCTTCTGGACCCCGCCCGCCGCAACAAGGGGTGGGAGGCGTGGACTTACCCCAAGCTCGACCGCATGACGCTGGGCTGGATCGCCGGACTGCCGACCGGGTTGGTGATCGAGGATGTCCTCGCCTGCCACGGCACCCCGCGCAGCGATACGGCCTATTGGCTGGAAACCGTGGGAACGGATGGTGAGGTGCACCGCGCTGACCCCGCCGCCATCGCGGCTGAAATTGAGGGACGGCCGCAGCGCCTTTATCTCTGCGGTCACACTCACCGCGCCCGCGTGGTGCGGCTGGACGACGGACGGATGGTGGTCAACCCCGGCGCGGTCGGCCTGCCCGCTTTTGACGACGATACCCCGCGCCCGCACCGGGTTTGCGCCGGATCACCCCATGCCAGCTATATGATCCTTGATCGGCAGGGCGCGGATTGGGCCGTGACGCATCGTCTGGTGCCCTATGACGCCAAACGGATGATCGGCTTGGCACAGGCCGCAGGGTCGCAAAGTTGGGCGCAGGCCTTGGAGACGGGTTGGGTTGACAAGCCTGCGGTTGGTTGATCGGACAGGAGCGGGGGTTTCACCCCCCCGCACCCCCGTGGGGTATTTGAGCCAAGATGAAGGGGCAGAAAAAGGGAGAGCGCGTCAGCCGCCAAACAGCCGATAATAAAGCGCATCCGGCAGGAACTGCGACAGCCGGAACACCCATTGGAAAGGCGTGGGGAAACTGCGGCTGAACCCGCCACGGTCCATATGGGCGAACATGATCTCTGCCGCCGCTTCGGGTTCCATGATCTGCGGCATCTTGAAATCGTTCTTGTCGGTCAGGCGGGTGCGGATGAAGCCCGGATTGGCGAGTTGCACCCGAACTCCCGTGCCGCGCAGATCACAATGCATCGATTCCGCCAGCGACATGCAGCCCGCCTTGGACGCGCCATAGCCGATGGCCCCCGGCAAGCCGCGAAAGCCTGAGAGCGAGCCTGTGATCACCACATGGCCCCGGTTGCGGGCCACCATGCCCGGCACCACCGCCGCCATCACCCGCGCGCAGCCGGTCAGGTTGACGTCGATCATCGTCTCAACCGCCTTGGCGTCCCAGTCTTGCGCCTTGGTCGGCCAATAGACCCCGGCAAGGAAGACCACACCGTCCAGATCCCACAGAGCCGCTGCCGCCGCCTGCCCGCTGGCACTGTCGGCCCCCTCGCA
>NKIT01000125.1:9874-12300 GCA_002256185.1 Rhodobacteraceae bacterium PARR1
GCGCCAGACCCAAGCCCTCACTCGCGCCGACCAGCCAGTAACGCTTGCCCTGAAAATCGGTCATGCTGCCGCCCGCCGTTCCACCGGGCGCATGGTGGCGACCAGTTCGGCGACGGTGATGCCGAATTTGGAGAACTGGCTGCGGTTCATGATGGTGCCGTTGTCCATCAGATACATCCAATCCACCACGTCCAGCACATGCCCCCCCGCCTCGGCGTCAAGCTTGATCCTGTAGCGCAGACAGACGCCCGGACCTTCGACCACGCCTTGGCCCGTGCCCACCACATCGGGCGCTTCGGCGCGGATGGTGCCGTCATTGCCCAGTGTCAGTTTCCAGTACCGGTCCTGCACGCGCCCGCTGTCATAGTGGAAAACCTCTTGCAACGTGCCGGTGTTGCCATCCCAGCTTCCCTCCATATCCGCAACAAAGCGCGAGGCAACCTTGCCCGTGGGGCCATAGATCACCCCTTCGCACAGGATCGGGCCAGACAGATGGCGGCGCAGATCGAACGCCGGGCCGCGCCCGGCCAGATCGGCGGGCTTCTGGCTGCGGAAACTGGTCACGCGCATCACCACCACGATCAGGATGATGGCAAAGACCGCGCCAAGCAGGAACGGGACGAGGGGGGACATGGTTCAGACCTCCGGCACGTCGGTAAAGAACAAAAGGCCCAGTGCGAAGACCTTAAGGATGCAGGGAACGATGGCATAAAGCAGCGACAGCATGGCCAAGGCCGCTGCGGTGTTGCTGGGGCCGGGGGTAAAGCCGACCGCGCCCAGCAGCGGCAAGAGCAGCGCCGCCGCAAGGGCGAGCGAGAGTTTCGACACAAAGGCCCACAGGCCGAAGGCCGCCGCCTCGGTCCCCGCCAGATGCGACAGGCGGCGGGCAAAGATGGCGGGCAGCAGGGTGTTGTCCGCCCCAAGGGCCGCGCCAGAGGCGATGCAGATCAGCGCAAAGGGCAGCAGCGCCCCCGCACCCAAGTTGGCGGCCCAGAGGAAGGTGGCAATCGCCAGCCCCATCGCCGCCAGCAGCACCGGGCGCGCGCCATGCTTGGCGGCAGCGCGGGACCAGACCGGGGTCGAAACCGCCGCCGACAGGAAGAACAGCAGCAAAAGCCACCCCTCATCCCCCGGCGCTTGCAGGCGGCTTTCGACAAAGAACAGAAACAGGGTCGAGGTGACGGCGACAGGGGCGGAATTCAGCAGCGCGATCAGCAGCAACCTGCGCGCCAAGGGATCGGCCAACACCGGGCGGAAGGCGGCCCAGCCTGCGGGCGGAGCCGTTCCCGCCGCGCGCCATTCCGGGGCCATCAGCGCCACGGTGACGAGTGTCAGGCCAGCGAAGATCAAGGCGAATGCCGCCAACGGGGAGGCGGTCGCATTCGCCAATGCCACAGGGGCGACGGCGGCAAGGCAGACCCCGACAAGCGCCCCACCTTCGCGCCAACCGGCAAGGCGGATGTGGCCTTGTGGTCCCATCGCCTCGGCCCGCGTGACGCCTTGGGCGTAAAAGCAGATGCTCAGGAACGACCACGCGCTGAAGACAACCAGCATGGTCAGCGCGAACCACGCCAGTGGGGCCATCGGCGCAGGCAGGGCGAACAACCCCACCATCCCCAGCGCCATCAGCGCAGCCGCACCCGCGATCCAAAGCCCCCGCCGCGCGCGGGTGATCCCGGCCAGCCAGCCCAAGACCGGGTCTTGCACCACATCCACCAAGCGCAGCGCCGCCAGCACCAGACCAAGAGCGGCCAGACTGACGCCGTATTGGTCCACAAAGAACTTGGGCGCGTGGATATAGATCGGCAGGCCCGCCATCGCGATCAGCCCGCCGAACATCCCCCAGACCCAAAGGCGTTTGTCAGCCGCCGCTGTCATCGGCTGACATCCTGTGCGGGGGGGTTGGGGCGGGTGCGGAAGGTGACACCCTTCAGCGCCAGTTTCAGCGCCTGCCAATGGATCAGCGCCAGAACGCGGCGACTGCCAAAGGGACGGCGCAGACAGGCGCGCAGGATGCCAAGGTTGGTCAAAGGCACGCGCGGACCAATCAGGTTGGTGAACAGCCCGCCAGATTCGGTGGAATAGTCGATCCAGACGCCAATCCGGTCCTCGCGCAGGTCAAAGCGGAAGGCATAGCTGCCCTCAACCGGCTGGAAGGGCGAGACGTAGAACAGCTTGGTCGCCGTGATTGTGTCGGTGCGGGTGATGGGTGCCAGATCGTCGCGGTGGCACAGATAGCTGTGGCGGTCGCCATAGGTGTTCGACACCTCGGCAATCACCACGCGCAAATCGCCCGCCGCATCGTGGCACAGCCAAAAGGACACCGGGTTGAACACATGGCCCAGCACGCGGGGTTGCCCCAAGAGCAGGATTTTATCCGTCCCCGGCAAGCCATGCTCTGCCAACACCTCCCGCACCCACGCCGT
>NKIT01000126.1 GCA_002256185.1 Rhodobacteraceae bacterium PARR1
CGGCTCCCAAGCCCCTGGGCGGGGTCAAAAGCCACCAGGACAGTTCCGGGATGCCGCCCGCACACCAAACATAGCATCCCTCAGCGTAGACAGGACAGTCGGGCTGATCCGTTGGCAGGTCCGTGTGCAGACCGCCGGGTTGTGCGCCTCTGGCGCGCAGCCCGAGGGGGCGGGCTGCGCGCGGACCGGGGCTTTAGGCCCCGGTCCGGTCCAACCGTCGCGATGAATGGTACCGTGCAGAAGGTCAGCAATGATTGCGGACCCTACGGATGTTGACATTCGCGCCCCAAGGGGCAATGGAAACCGCATGATCCAAAGTCTGATCCCTGTCGCCTTGGGCGGAGCCCTCGGTTCCGTGGCCCGCTTCCTGACCGTGACCGCCGCCGCGCGGATCGCGCCGGGCTGGCCTTGGGGCACGCTGGTGGTCAACATCATCGGCTGTTTTGCCATCGGTGTCCTGTTCGTCGCCCTTGCGCAGCGGACCCAGCTTTCGCCCCTGCTCATGACCGGCATCCTTGGCGGGTTCACCACGTTTTCCGCCTTTTCGCTGGATGCGCTGAAGCTGTGGCAATCGGGGCAACCCGTGCAGGCGGCGGTTTATGTGGCGGCCTCGGTCGGCCTTTCCCTTTTCGCCGTCGCCCTTGGCGCGGCCCTTGCCCGGAGCCTGTAAGCCATGAGCGGTGTCAAAACCCTGACCGTCTCGGAAGACGAGGGCGAACAACGCCTTGACCGCTGGTTCAAACGGCGTTTCCCGCAACTGACCCAAGGTGCTGTGGAAAAGCTGTGCCGCACCGGTCAGGTGCGCGTCGATGGCGCGCGGGCCAAGGCGTCCGACCGTATCATCCCCGGCCAGACCGTGCGCGTGCCACCCTTGCCGGAAACCGAAGCCCCCTCTCGTCCGCGCCCGGATGGTGTCAGCCATGCCGACGCCAAGATGATCCAAGACTGCATCCTGTTCATGGACGACCACATGATCGTCCTGAACAAACCGCCGGGCCTGCCCTCGCAGGGTGGCAGCGGCCAAGGCGACCGCCACGTCGATGGCCTGACCGAGGCGCTGAAGTTCGGCTACAAGGACCGCCCCAAACTGGTGCACCGTCTGGACAAGGACACCTCCGGCCTGTTGATGCTGGCGCGCACCGATCGCGTCGCGCGCGGCCTGTCGGAATCGCTGCGCCACCGCAACACGCGCAAGATTTACTGGGCCGTGGTCGCAGGCGTGCCGCATCCGCGCAAAGGTTCGATCAAATATGCGCTGATGAAGGCCCCCGGCCATGGCAAGCGCGGCGAGGGTGAAAAGATGATGTGCATCCACCCCGGCAAGGTGGGCGAATACCCCGATGCCAAACGCGCCCAGACCGACTACTTCACGCTGTGGTTCCTTGGCACCCGTCTGTCATGGATGGCGCTTGAACCCATCACCGGCCGCACCCACCAGTTGCGCGCGCATATGGCCGAAATCGGCCATCCCATCGTGGGCGACGGTAAATATGGCGGGTCCGAGGCTGAAAATGCCGGCGAAGGCTGGGGGGCCACTGTCGGCGGCGATGTCAGCCGCAAGCTGCACCTGCACGCGCGGATGCTAAAGGTGGAACATCCGATCACCAAGGAATTGATGACCTTTACCGCGCCCTTGCCCGATCACATGGCGCGGACATGGAAAACGCTGGACTGGAAAGAGGACGACGTCCCCGCCGACCCGTTTGAGGTGTTTAAGTGAGCGCATGGAAAGCCAAACGCTTTTGGACCGCCTCTGCCGTTGTCGCGGTTGACGGCGGCTGGACCGTGCAACTGGATGGCCGCGCGGTGAAAACCCCGGCCAAGACGCTGTTGGTGGTGCCGACCGAAGCGCTGGCGCAGGCCATCGCCGCCGAATGGGATGCGCAATCGGGCGAGATAAAGCCCGACACGATGCCCTATACCCGCACCGCCAATTCCGCCATCGACAAGGTCGCGGTGCAATTTGACGATGTGGCCACCATGCTGTCGGCCTATGGCGGCTCGGACCATCTGTGCTACCGCGCCACCGGGCCGGAACCGCTGGTGGCGCGTCAGGCGGCGGCATGGGATCCGCTCTTGGCTTGGGCGGCGGATTCGCTGGACCTGCATCTGATCGTGACCGCCGGGATCATGCATGTCGCCCAACCCGATACCGCCTTGGCGCGGGCCAACGCGCTGGTGGCGGGGCTGAACCCGTTCCAGCTTGCCGCCTTCCATGACCTTGTCGCGCTGTCGGGATCGCTGGTGCTTGCCCTTGCGGTGATTCACGGACAGATCGACCCAAACACCGCTTGGACCCTGTCGCGCATCGACGAAGATTGGCAGATCGAAGAATGGGGCGCGGATGAAGACGCCGCCGAATTGGCCGCCATCAAGCATGAGGCTTTTCTGCAAGCCGCCCGATTCTATGGATTGTGCGGGTAACAATCCGCCACCTTTCTGCCCCAACCCCACCTTGGCTGCTGAAATTTCCAGCTAATGACCTGTGAACAGGCAGTTTTTTCTTTCCGCTGCGTCGAGGCTTGACCATCCAAACCGCTTTCGGGAAACTTGGCGTATTGGAGCATGTCTCCGATGTGGTGCGCCTCATTGCGGGCGGATGATGTGGGGGATCGCCAGCGTGGCAGTCAGGATCAGGTCTTGCCTTTCCATCCGGCAGGCTATCCTTCCCCGCATGATGCACGGTTGGCATATGCGATGCCATCACGGCACTTCCGTTATCTTGGCCGTTCGGGCAATGGCACCGGACGACCCGCCAAGAGGTTGAACGCACGACGGACCGTTGCCCCGCCGGTTATATGTCAGGGGCCAAACCGATAAACGGGTGAGGAAAGAATGAAGACAACCTATCTGCTTGGCGCGATTGCCGCCGCAACCATGGTCGCCGGTGCCGCTTCGGCGCAAGCGACGCTTGAGGCGGTGAAAGCCCGTGGCGAGCTGATCTGCGGTTCGAACACCGGCCTGACCGGTTTCGGCGCACCGGATGCCAATGGCAACTGGGCTGGTTTCGACGTGGACCTGTGCCGCGCCGTTGCTGCCGCCGTTCTGGGCGATGCGACCAAGGTGAAATTCGTCCCGACCACCGGCGAGACGCGCTTTACCGCGCTGCAGTCGGGCGAAGTGGACGTGCTGATCCGCAACTCGACCTGGACCGCAAGCCGCGACAGCGAACTCGCGCTCGATTTCGTGGCCGTCAACTACTACGACGGTCAGGGCTTCATGGTGAAGAAAGACCTCGGCGTGTCGTCGGCCAAGGAACTGGATGGCGCGACCGTCTGCATCCAGACCGGCACCACCACCGAGTTGAACCTTGCTGACTTCTTCAAGCAAAACAACATCACCTATCAGCCAGTCACCATCGCGGATGATGCCGAAGGTCAGCGCCAGTATCTGGCCGGTGCCTGCGACGCCTATACCACCGACGCTTCGGGTCTGGCTGCAAGCCGCGCCACCCTGCCGGATGCTGAAAACCACATCATCCTGCCGGAAATCATCTCGAAAGAGCCGCTCGGCCCGGTCGTTCGCCATGGCGACAACAACTGGGGCGACATCGTTCGCTGGACCTACTACTCGCTGCTGATCGCCGAAGAAAAAGGCATCACCAAAGCCAACGTCGAAGAAGTCGCGGCTTCCACCAACGACGAAGAAGTCAAGCGTCTGCTCGGCCTGTCGGGCGACATGGCGGTCAAGTTCGGTCTGGACAATGACGCGTTCAAGCGCGCCATCCTGGCTGGCGGCAACTATGGCGAAATCTTCGCGACCAACATCGGCGAAGGCACCTCGATCAACCTCGCACGCGGTCTGAACGCGCTGTGGACCCAGGGTGGTCTGCAATACGCTCCGCCGTTCCGTTGATCTGATCTTTGCGGGGGCACCTGAAACGGGTGCCCCCGTTCTTCTTTCCGCCCCTCTGGCCACAGGCCGAGGGCACGAAGCACCCGGATAACCGGGGCTGCGCGACACAAAGCGCGACTTCACAGGGGAAAATTCGCGATGGCACTTGCCCATGATGCGCCGAAAGAAAGCTTTCGGCTCTCGATGCTCATATACGACACGCGCTATCGCGCGATCACGATCCAGGTTTTTGTCCTGATCCTTGTCGCGGCCTTTTTCGCTTGGCTGCTGAACAACACGATCGAAAACCTTGCGATCCGGGGCAAAGAGTTCAACTACGGCTTTCTTTGGCAGCGTGCGGGCTATGACATTGGCCAGCAACTGATCCCCTATACCAACGACAGCACACATTTCCGCGCGCTGTTGATCGGGCTTTTGAACACGCTGGCGGTCGCGGTTCTGGGCTGCATCTTCGCAACCCTTCTGGGCGTGCTGATCGGCGTCTTGCGCCTGTCCAAGAACTGGCTCGTGAGCCGTTTGATGACCGTCTACGTCGAGGTTTTCCGCAACGTCCCCGTCCTGCTGTGGATCCTGCTCGCCTATGTGGTCTTGTCGGAGGTCACGCCTTCCCCGCGTGATTTCAAGGCGGCCGAAGGGGTAGAGCCCGCCGCATCCATGGTTCTTGGCGGCACGGTCGCCATCACCAACCGCGGCACCAACATCCCCGCGCCCTTGGTCGATCATTCGCTCGGTGGGTTTGAAATCGGCGGCATTCCGGTGAACTTCACCGTTCTGGCCTTCATCGCGGTGATGATCGCGTCCTTCTGGGCCAACGCCCGCATCCTGACCGCCGCCCGCCTGAAGCAAGAGGCGACCGGGGACCGTCCCACGACATGGTGGAAATCGCTGCTGGTCTTGTTTGCCCCCATCATCGCCCTGTCGCTGGTGCTTGGCCTGCATTGGGACATCCCGGCGCTGGCGGGCTTCAACTTCAAGGGGGGCATCCTTGTCGCCCATTCCTTTACCGCGCTGCTGGTGGCGCTGACGCTTTACACATCTGCCTTCATCGCCGAAATCGTCCGCGCCGGTATCCTTGCCATCAGCAAGGGCCAGTCCGAGGCCGCCTTTGCCCTTGGCCTGCGCCCCGGACGGACCATGCAACTGGTGATCCTGCCGCAGGCCCTGCGCGTCATCATCCCGCCGTTGATCAGCCAATACCTGAACATCACCAAGAACACCTCGCTGGGCATCGCGGTCAGCTACCTTGACCTGCGCGGCACGCTTGGCGGCATTTCGTTGAACCAGACGGGCCGCGAGTTGGAGTGCATGCTGTTGATGATGGCGATTTACCTCACGCTCAGCCTGACCATCTCGACGGTCATGAATTTCTACAACAAATCCGTTCAATTGAAGGTGCGCTGAGATGGCGGAGTCAAAGCAAACCCACTTCGTCCGCACCGAAATGCTGCAACCTTCGCCCCCGCCCCTGCGTGAGGCTGGGGTGGTGCGCTGGCTGCGGGAAAACCTGTTCTCCGGCTGGTTCAACACGATCCTGACGCTGTTCGGTCTGGCGGTGATCTGGCTTTTGGTCAGTTCCGCCCTGCCATGGTGGCTGAACGGCGTCTGGACTGCCGGGTCATTGGGCGAATGCCGCGAGATCATCGCCAAAACGGCGGGTGAGGGCGCAAGCGGCGCCTGCTGGGCCGTGGTGCGCGAACGTTGGCACCAGTTCATCTTCGGTTTCTACCCGGTGGATCTGTGGTGGCGTCCGGTTCTGGCGTTCTGCCTGCTGTTCGCCGCGATGGGGCCGGTGCTCTTTGCTGGACAAAAGCGCAAGCTCTTGATCCTGCTGGGCGCTGTGGGGGCCACGATCGTGATCCTTGTCACGCTGGCGGCTTCTGCTGTCCCGAATGAGGTTCCCGGCCAAACCGACGCGCCCTTCGTGTGGAAACTGGCGCTGGCGCTGTCCTTGCTGACCATTGGCGCGATGATGGCGCTGACGGCGGCGGGATCGGGCAGGCTGTTGTGGTTCACCGGCCTTTTTCCGGCGCTGTGCTTTTGGCTGCTTTGGGGCGGGCCGATCTGGGTGCCGCTGGGTGCGCTGTTCGGTTTTGTCCTGCTGGCGGCAGTCTATTCGGCCCTGCTGAAACGCGCAGGGCCGGGCATGGCGGCGGGGCTTGGCCTGATCGTGGCGCTGGTCTGGTGGCTGTTCATCGACGCGCCGGTGACGGTGGCGCTGAACAACGCCATCCCCTTTGGCCTGACGTCAGTGCAATCGGATGAATTCGGCGGCTTCCTTCTGGCGATCACCATCGGTGTGACCGCCATCACCTTCTCCTTGCCCGTCGGTATCCTGCTGGCGCTTGGGCGGCAGTCCGACATGCTGATCGTGAAAACCCTCTGCGTCGGGTTCATCGAATTCATCCGGGGCGTGCCGCTGATCACCCTTCTGTTCACAGCGTCCTTGCTGTTGCAGTATTTCCTGCCGCCGGGGACGAATTTCGACATCATCCTGCGGGTGATCATCCTTGTGACCCTCTTCGCCGCTGCCTATCTGGCCGAGGTGATCCGGGGTGGTCTGGCGGCCCTGCCGCGTGGCCAGTATGAGGCGGCGGATGCCTTGGGGCTGGATTACTGGCAGGCGCAGCGGTTCATCATCCTGCCGCAGGCGTTGAAAGTGTCGATCCCGGCCATCGTGTCCACCTTCATCGGCCTGTTCAAGGACACCACGCTGGTCGCCTTTGTCGGCCTGATGGACCCGCTGAAGGGTGTGACCCAAATCGTCCGCGCCGACATCGACTGGAAGGGCATCTATTGGGAGCCCTACATTTTCGTCGGTGCCATCTTCTTTGTCATCTGCTTCGGCATGTCCCGATACTCGATGTATCTGGAACAGAAGCTCAAGACCGACCATCGCTGAGGGAACATCATGGCTGAAGCACAGAAAATGCAAATCTCGGACGAGGTCGCCATCCGCATCGCGGGCATGAACAAATGGTATGGCCAGTTCCACGTCTTGCGCGACATCGACATGACGGTGAACCGCGGCGAACGCATCGTCATCTGCGGCCCGTCGGGTTCTGGCAAATCCACCCTGATCCGCTGCATCAACCGGCTGGAGGAACACCAGCAGGGCCAGATCGTGGTGGACGGGACCGAATTGACCTCGGACCTCAAGAACATCGACAAGGTCCGGTCCGAGGTCGGGATGGTGTTCCAACACTTCAACCTGTTCCCGCATCTGACCATTCTGGAAAACTGCACGCTCGCCCCGATCTGGGTTCGCAAGACCCCGAAGCGCGAGGCCGAAGAGACCGCGATGCACTTCCTGAAAAAGGTGAAAATCCCGGAACAGGCGCATAAGTATCCCGGTCAACTGTCCGGCGGTCAGCAGCAGCGCGTCGCCATCGCGCGGTCACTCTGCATGAAGCCGCGCATCATGCTGTTTGACGAACCGACCTCGGCCCTTGACCCTGAGATGATCAAGGAGGTGCTCGACACCATGATCGAACTGGCCGAAGAGGGGATGACCATGCTCTGCGTGACCCATGAGATGGGCTTTGCTCAAGCCGTGGCAAACCGCGTGATCTTCATGGATCAGGGCCAGATCGTCGAACAGAACGAACCGCGTGAGTTCTTCAACAACCCCAAGAGCGACCGGACCAAGCTGTTCCTGTCGCAGATTTTGGGGCACTGAGGGCGGCTCTATTCAAAAGGGCGCGCCGTTATCCGCGCGCCCTTTTCAAAACGTCAGCCAAGGGGCGCGCACGCACCCGCAGGTTGGGGGCCCCCCGATGCTTTGGGCATCGGGGCAATCCCTATCCTTGCGCCTGGGACGTAGAAAAAAGTTTACGCCACAATCTCGCGCGGGATGGTGAAATCATCCACCATGGCCGAGCCCCAGACGATCTGATCCCACGCATCAACCGCAAAATCGCAGACCAGTGTGGCCCCTGTCGGGTAACGCGTGAATTCCGAATGGATCGGCATGTGGGCCACCAGACGGGCGGCGAATTCGGAAATGCCCGGATTGTGGCCGATCATCATCACCGTATCGCCCTTGGCATGTTTCAGCACCGCCAGCATCACATCCGGCCCGGCGTGATAGAGCGCGGGTTTCAACTCCAGCACCGGGGTGCCGGGCAGGGCGGGGGCGATCCCGCTCCATGTCTTGCGGGTGCGGACGGCGTCGGAACACAGCACCTCATCCGGGATATACCCGCGCGAGGCAAGCCAGACCCCAAGGTCCGCTGCCGCCGCCTTGCCACGCTCATTCAGCGGGCGGTCGTGGTCCGGGGTCAGAGGGTCATCCCAGTTGGATTTCGCGTGGCGCGTCAGGATCAGCCGCTTCATGGTTTCCCCCAAAGGTCCGCGGTGGTTCAGTCCACCGCATGGAATCGGCGCATGTGATAGGCCGACTGTTCGGGAAGTCTTGCATAGCCGTGTGAGACGGGGCAAGCGCGGCGAACCAGACAGCCCGCGCCAAGGCATTCCGCACCCGCAGCGGTGTCAAGAAAGGTGTGGCACCCCGGCACGTCATAGCCTGCCGCGCCCAGAACCCCGACAGGGCAGGCGGAAAGGCAGGGTTTTTCGCAGTCGTCACAAGGTTTTGCCGCAGGTTCGGGGATGTCCAGCCGCTCTTTCAACGCCAAGGCACCGCGAAAGCTGACCATCAGCCCCTGATCCGCATTGACCAGCAGGCGCACCGGACTGTCCCAGATGCGCCCCGTCCGCAACGCCCAGCGATGGAACGGGTGATAGGGCTTCCCGCCAAAGGGAAACAGCGCCTTACCGCCCAGATCGCAGGCCATGCGCCCGATCACCCGGCGCGACCAACGGTCCAAGGGATCAGCCTCACCATCTTGCCATTCAGGCTCAGCGGTCACATGCGCCCAAAACCCCGGCTCTGCCGGACCCAGCAACAGCAGCGTCTGGGTGCCGGGGGGTGTGCCGTCCGAGTCGTCGGGGTGAAACCCGCCCAGCACCGTCAGGTGATGCGCGGCGAGTGCCTCAGCAAGGCTCACCGCTTCACGCGGGGCGTCACGCGCGGGATGGTCGACCGGATTTGCGACCCCGCCCCGTGGTCGGTGAACAATTCCATCAGGCAGGCATTGGCGACGCGGCCATCAAGGATGGTCACCGCGCGCACACCCTCATCCAGCGCCTTCAGGGCGGTTTCGGTCTTGGGGATCATGCCGCCTGCGATGACGCCGGATGCGGTCATCTCGCGCACTTCCTCTGGCGTGATCTGGGTCATCACCACACCATCCGCACCCTTGACCCCCGCAACATCGGTCAGCAAAAGCAGACGGTCGGCCTTGAGCGCCCCCGCAATCGCGCCGGCGGCGGTGTCACCGTTGACGTTGAACGTCTCATTATCCGCCATCCCAGTCGCGACCGGGGCGACCACTGGAATGATCCCGGCGTTGTACAGATCGCGCAGCACCTGCACGTTCATCTCAACTGGGCGACCGACGTAGCCAAGTTCGGGATCATCGGCCTCACAGACCATCAGATCGTCATCCTTGCCGGAAATGCCGACCGCGCGGCCCCCGGCGTCCATGATCGCCTGCACGATGCGTTTGTTCACCAGACCCGACAGGATCATTTCCACGACCTGCACCGTGGCCTTGTCCGTCACCCGCTTGCCGCGCACGAATTCCGATTTGATGCCCAGTTTGGTCAGCATCTCATTGATCATCGGCCCGCCGCCATGCACCACGACCGGGTTCACCCCCACTTGCCGCATCAGCACGACATCGCGGGCAAATTCGGCCATTGCCGCATCATCGCCCATCGCGTTGCCGCCAAACTTCACGACGACCACCGCGCCGGAATAGCGTTGCAGATAGGGCAGGGCTTCGGAAAGCATCTTGGCGGTCGAGGCGGCGTCGGACATGGTGCTTGTCTGCGGTTTCATGAAGGGTGGCCCTTTGCTGCGGGTGGCCTTTGGTAGTGCCAATGGTCAAACATGCCAAGCAAGGATTTTGTGACGAAAAGACGGGTGCGGCTTCAGACGGGCTTCCCTCGGGGAATGAAATAACCTACTAAATGAGTCAGAAAATGGAGACCGCGATGTCAGAGCAAAAAACCATCGTCCTGACCGGGGCGTCGCGCGGGATCGGGCATGCCACGGTCAAACGCTTTTCCGCCGAAGGCTGGCGCGTGCTGACCTGTTCGCGCCAACCCTTCGATCCGCGCTGCCCTTGGCCGGGGGGCGAGGAGAACCACATCCAACTTGACCTTGCCAGCCCCGACAAGACCATCGCCGCCATCGCGACGATCAAGGAAAAGATCAACGGGCGTCTGCATGCCTTGGTCAACAATGCCGGGATCAGCCCCAAGGGGCCGGGCGGCAGTCGCCTGAACACGCTGGAAACCGACCTGCGCACATGGGGGCAGGTGTTCCACGTCAATTTCTTCGCCTCCATCGTGCTGGCGCGCGGGCTGAAGGATGAACTGTCCGCCGCCAAGGGATCGGTGGTCAACGTCACCTCGATTGCCGGACTGCGGGTGCATCCCTTTGCCGGGGCGGCCTATTCGACCTCCAAAGCGGCTTTGGCGGCCCTGACACGGGAAATGGCGCATGATTTCGGACCGTTGGGCGTTCGGGTGAACGCAATTGCCCCCGGAGAGATCGAAACCGCGATCCTGTCACCCGGCACCGACAAGATCGTGGAAAAACTGCCGATGCAGCGTCTGGGCCAACCGCGCGAGGTGGCGGATGCGATCTGGTTCCTGTGTTCGGACCAGTCGAGCTATATCTCGGGCGCGGAGTTGGAAGTGAACGGCGCGCAGCATGTTTGAGGGGATGGCGTTTTCTGAGTCGCCAGCGCAAGACAAGCCCAAACTCTCCGGGGGAGAGTTTGGGCTTGTCGCTGTTAGGTCCGTGTGCAGCACGCCGGGATGTGCGCCCTAGGGCGCGCAGCCCGGTGGGGCGGGCTGCGCGCGGACCGTGGCTTTGGGCCACGGTCCAACCCCAACTGCTGCGCCTTTGGACCTTTCACCCCTGCGGCGTCATCGCCTTCCTTTGCCGCGCGCGTTCCAGCCCCAAGGCCCGCTCGCGCCAGATGATCAACAGCCCCGCCGTCACCACCAGCGCAGCCCCCGCCAGCATGGTCACCGTTGGCAATTCGCCAAAGAAGAACCACCCGAACCCCAGCGCGAACAGCATGGACGCATAGTCGAACGGCGCCACGACCGACGCATCGGCGAACCGATAGCTTGAGGTCAGCAAAATCTGCCCCACCCCGCCCAAGAGCCCCGCCGCCACCAGCGTGGCCGCCTCAACCGCTGTGGGCACCACCCAGCCAAAGGGGATCGTCACCAGTGACAGCAGCGTGGAGGTGACCGAGAAATAGAACACGATCGTCGCGGTCTTTTCCCCCGCCACCAGTTTGCGCACAAAGACCTGCGCCAGCGCGGAAAAGACCGCCCCGCCCAGCACCAGCATCGCGCCAAACGCCTCTTGGTGCCCCGCGCCGCCACTCACCACCGTCAGTCGCGGCGACAGCACGATCATCACCCCCACCAGCCCCAGCGCCACGGCGGTCAGGCGGAACAGCCGCACCTCTTCGTTCAGGAACATCGCGGCGAAGATGACGGTCAGCAACGGCGCGGCATAGCCAATCGCCGTCACCTCGGGCAGCGGCAGATACCCCAGACCCGCAAAGCCCATCCCCATCGCACAGGTGCCCGCAAAGCCGCGCCAGACGTGGCCCAAGGGGTTCGCCGTCCGCAGCCCCGCCGGAAACTCACGCGTCCAGACCAGCCAGATCAGGATCACGGGGATCGCAAAGAACGACCGGAAGAACACCGCCTGCCCCGCAGGCACATGCTGCGCCGTGGTCTTGATCATCGCCGACATCACGATGAACACCAGAACTGAGGCCAGTTTGAAGCCGATGCCGCGCAGCGGATGCATGAAAATCCCCCAAGGCTGTGAAAAGGTTCAACCACTCTCGCCGCTGCGATGCAAGGCAGGCTGGACGTCGTGGCCCGCTTGGGGTTCCATGGCGGCGACAAACACGGGTGAACACATGACCAAACCTTCGGCCCCACTGGCAGACCGCATCGACCAAGGGCGCGGCATCATCCCCGCCGATCTGGTGCTGAAAGGCGGTCGGGTGTTCGACCTGATCACGGGTGAATTGGTGCAAACTGATGTCGCCATCTGCGGCGACACCATCGTCGGCACCTTCGGCATCTATGCCGGACGGGTTGAGATTGACGTGACCGGGCAAATCCTCGTCCCCGGTTTTATCGACACGCAT
>NKIT01000127.1 GCA_002256185.1 Rhodobacteraceae bacterium PARR1
CAGATAGTTGGTCGGTTCGTCCAAAAGCAGATAGTCAGGCTGCGCGAACAGCACCCCCGCCAGCGCCACCCGCATCCGCCAGCCGCCGGAAAAATCCGAACAGGGGCGTAGATGTGCTTCGGCATCAAACCCCAGACCCTTCAGGATGGATGAGGCGCGGCCCTCGGCGCTCCAGGCATCAATATCGGCAAGGCGGGACTGGATGTCGCCGATGCGCTGCGGATCGGTGGCGGTTTCCGCCTCGGCCAGAAGCGCGCTGCGTTCGGTGTCGGCTTCCAGCACCGTGTCCAGCAGTGACATCGAGGACGAGGGCACCTCTTGCGCCACGCCGCCGATCTTGGCGCGGGCGGGCAGGGTGATCGTGCCGCCCTCCAGCGCCAACTCGCCGCGGATCAGGCGGAACAGGGTGGTCTTGCCTGCGCCGTTGCGCCCGACAAGACCGACCTTGTGGCCGGTGGGAATGGTGGCCGAGGCCCCTTCGAACAGGGGGCGGCCTTCGACGGAATAGGTGAGGTCATCAATACGCAGCATGGCGCAGGCCTTGCCCGAAGGCGGCGGGCGCGTCAACGGGTGTTGAATGGTTGCCGCGCCTTCGTTTGGATGGGGCGGGGGGAAGGCGGTATCCGCCGGTCAGGTCTTGACCCACCGGCGGAAGCCTTGGCGCAAGATCAGGCGACCCGGCTGCGGCTGAACTCTGCGTCGCGGGCATCGGGTTCGGCATCCAGCGCGAAGTCAAAGCCGCCCGATACGGCGCGGGGCTTGTCTGCCACAGGCGCTGCGGCTTGGGTGCTGCTGGCTGGCCTGATGCTTGTCCCCGTCTGCACCAGCTTTTGCGCGGCGGGTTGGGTGGCCTTGGCCGTCTCTTGCAACACGTCGTCGCTGACCTTGAAAAAGGCCATCGTGTCGGCCAGCATTTCGGCCTGACTGGCCAGTTCTTCGGCGCTGGCGGCCAGTTCTTCCGAAGCGGCGGTGTTGGACTGCGTCACCGATTCCAACTGGCGAACGGCTGTCGCGATCTGCTGCGCGCCCACCGACAACTCGCGCGAGGACAGCGAGATTCCCGCCACCAAGGCCGAGGTGCGTTCGATGTCAGGCACCAGACCGTTCAGCATCACTTCCGCCGATTTTGCCGAACGGGCGGTAAAGCCCGACAGGCTTGAGATTTCCGCCGCCGCCATCTGGCTGCGTTCGGCCAGTTTGCGCACTTCGCCGGCCACAACGGCAAAGCCCCGGCCATGGTCGCCTGCGCGTGCTGCCTCGACCGCCGCATTCAGGGCCAGAAGGTCGGTCTGGCGGGCGATTTCCTGCACCACCATGATCTTGTCGGAAATGGTCTGCATCGCGCCCACGGCATCGGTCACGGCGACACCGCTGCCACGTGCGTCGATGGCGGATTTCGCGGCGCTGCGTTCGGTTTCCGTTGCGTTTGTGGCGCTGAGGCTGATGTTGGACGACATCTGTTCGATGGAGGCAGAGGTTTCCTCGGTCGAGGCGGCCTGTTCCAGCGCGCCTTGCGACAGTTCCTCGGCCGTGGCGGCAAGCTGGGCGCTGCCAGCGGCGATGTTGCGGACCGCGCTCATCACGCTTTCCACCACGTCGCGCAGGTTGATGACCATCTCGTTCACAGCGCGCAGCACGTCGGTGATTTCGTCATTGCCACGCAGATTGGCGGTCTGGCGCAGATCGCCGCGCGACACGCGCTCGGTCAGGCGGCGGGCCGATTGCAGGCCGCGGTTGATCGAATGCACGATGGACAGGGCGGCAATGATGCCCACGATCAAGGCCAGCGCTGCCGCCGCCGCCGACAGGTTGCGCGCCTGCACATAGGCGGCATCCGACAGGTCACGGTCGGCCTCCATCTTGGCGTCCAGATATTCCGTCAGATTGTCCATCGCTGCGATCGTGGCGACCATCTCCTCGTCCTCGACGGTTTCCATCAGGTCGATGGCGCCGGCGGTGTCGCCCTTGGTGTGCAACTCCAGCGCGCGCTTTGATGCGGCTTTCAGGTTCTCATGCGCGGTCATGTAGTCTTTCAGAAGGGTCGCGCTTTCGCCTTCGACGAGTGCTCCCAAGGACTCAAGGGCGGCGGCAAGGGCGATTTCCGCCTCTTCTGTGTCATCCTTGTTGTCGGCGTTCATGTCGGGATTGATCCGCGCCATCGCTTCGCGCAGCAGGGCTTGCGACATCATCTCGTCGCGGTTGACATCGGCGACATAGCGGATCGCCTCGGCGTCATGGTCGACAATTCGGTCCAATCGGGCATTGGCCTGCGCCAGTTCCCAAAGGCAAAGGGCGAGCGCACCCAGAGACAGCAAAAATATCACCGCAAACGCGCTGATCAGCTTCAATCTTATCGTCACTCTCATTTGCCAAAGCCTTCCCTGCCAGCATAGCGTCACGGCTTTGGTCCTGTCCCGACCTTGCACCACGACGAAGGACCTTCCGATGTCGAAAGGTCCGCTAGCAAGAACGTGCCGGATAGTGAGGGTTTTAGGAAAATCAGCCTATCCTGACGGATGAGGTGTCACAGACAATTGACAGTCTGCGGGGTTTGGCGATCAGCCGCCCCATGTCCGGCGCAGCACCGAAACCCAATTGTCCCAGGCCAGTTTGCGGATCAGGGCGTCGTCATAGCCATGCGCCGACAGAGCGGCCAAAAGGTTGGGCAATCCGGCCACGTCGCCAATCCCCTGTGGCATTGTCGCGCCGTCGAAATCAGAGCCAAAGCCAAGGTGATCCTCGCCCAAGCGGTCCATCAGGTGATCCAGATGGCGCAGGATCGGATCCCAGCCGATGGCCGGGTCGCGGCGGCCATCCTCGCGCAGGAACACCGTGGCGAAGTTCAGGCCGACCATGCCGCCAGACTCGCGGATCATCGCGAGTTGGCGGTCGGTCAGGTTGCGGCTGGACGCGGTGACGGCATGGGCGTTGGAATGGGTGGCCACCAGCGGCGCATCCGACAGGCGGGCGACATCGTCAAAGCCCTTTTCGTTCAGGTGCGAAAGATCAATCAGGATGCGCAGCGCATTGCATTCCGCCACCAGCCGCTTGCCCGCCGCCGTCAGGCCGCCACCGATGTCGGGGCCGGACGGATAGGCAAAAGGCACGCCTTCGCCGAACACCGTCGGTCTGCTCCAGACCGGGCCGAGCGAGCGCAGGCCCATCGCGTGAAAGACGTGCAGCGCGTCGCAGCCTTCGTCGATGGCCTCGGCCCCTTCCATATGCAGCACGCCCGCAATGACATCGTCCGCGCGGGCGGCGTCAATCTCGGTCGCGCTGCGGCAGATGCGGAAGGCCCCTTCGGATGTGCGTTCCATCCACAGGAAATGCGCGGCCATGGCCAGCGCCATCGGTTGCGCGGTGGTCAGGGGCACAGGGGCGGGCAGGGGGAGAGTGTAGGGCGGCGTGTCCATGCGGCGCTCCACCTCGGCCGGGTCGCCCTCCATCGGCGAGGGGATGTAGATCGCGAACATCCCCCCCGCAAAGCCGCCCTGCCGCATCCGGGGCAGGTCCAGATGGCCGGTCCGGTCGCAGCCCTTCCAGATCGCCTCGCGCCGTTCGGGGGCAAGGAAGAGGCGCAAGAGGATGTCGTTATGGCCGTCAAACACAGGGATCATGGCGCACCTTTGGTCGATCGGGCGCAGCGTGCCATGGGACGGGGGGAGGGGGAAGGCCCTTCGCGTGGAGCGTGACCAGTTCCAACAGGTCATCGGGCGGAACAGGAAAGGCACTGCCTTTCCTCGCCCGCAGCGATCACGTCCCCGCTCTCGCGTTCCGCCAAGCCGACAGAGGCCAGCGCCTGCCCGGGCGGGCGAGAAGCGCCCGCCCCCGTTTGAATCGGCGGGCGGGCAGGCGCTGGCCGGGGGCCGTTGGGGCCCCCGTCCGGTTGTTTGGCTTGCGTGTCGCTTGGCTTCGGCGATGGCCTCAGCCATTCCTATCGGTGCAGCCGTGATCGTTGCGACCGTTGCTTTTCTTTGCCCTTACGAACGGCTTCCCCCTCCCATCACCCGCAGCAATCCTTGGCTTCGGCCAACCCCGTCAGGATCGGGCAATCGGGACGATCATCCCCGGCACAGGCAGAGACCAGCGTTTGCAGCGTCGCCTCCATCGCCCGCAACTCAGTGATCTTTGCGGCGATCTGGGTCAGGTGGGTCTGGGCCAGTGCCTTGACGTCAGAACTGGCCCGCTGGCGATCATCATACAGCGCCAGCAGCCTGCGGCATTCCTCGATGGAAAACCCCAAACCCCGCGCCCGCCCGATGAAGGCCAGCTTGTGCAGGTCGCTCTCGCGGAAGGCGCGATAGCCGTTGTCGCTGCGCAGGGGGCGGATCAGGCCGATGTCCTCGTAGTATCGGATCGTTTTTGCGGGTAGTCCCGCGCGTGCCGCGACATCACCGATGTTCATTTCCCCACCCCTTTCACGGCCTTCAGCCGCAGCGCATTGGTCAGCACGAACACCGACGACAGTGCCATCGCCCCCGCCGCCAGCATGGGCGAAAGTTGCGGCCCGCCAAAGGGCACCAGCACCCCCGCCGCCACCGGGATAAGCGCCGCATTATAGCCAAAGGCCCAGATCAGGTTCTGGCGAATGTTGCGCATCGTCGCGCGGCTGATGCGGATGGCGTTGGCCACACCCAAGGGATCACCCGTCATCAAGACCACATCCCCCGCCTCAATCGCGACATCCGTCCCCGTGCCCATCGCCAAGCCGACATCGGCGGCGGCAAGGGCAGGGGCATCGTTGATTCCATCGCCGACGAAGGCCACGCCGTCGCCTAAAGCGCGGACCTCATCACCCTTGCCCTCGGGCAGGACGCCCGCGCGGACATTTGTCATGCCGAGCCGCGACGCGATGGCGCCCGCCGTAGTGGCATTGTCGCCCGTGATCATCACTGTCTCCAACCCCGCCTCATGCAACGCTGCCAAAGCCGCAGGGGTGGTCGCCTTCACCGGATCGGCCACGGCAATCAACCCGGCGGGGACACCGTCGCGCGCGATGAACAGCAGGCTTTTGCCCTGTCCCGCCCAAGCTTCGGCCATATCCGCCAAAGCCGCAGGCAAATCCCCCATCATCCGCGCATTGCCAACCCCGATCCTGACACCCTCTACCATTGCCTCGGCCCCGAACCCCGGACGGGCGACAAATCCGGTGGCGACGGGCAAGGCCATCCCCTGTGCCCGCGCCAGAACGGCAGCGGCGAGCGGGTGTTCCGACCCCGCCTCCACCGCCGCCGCCTGTGCCAGCAAGGCGTCATCGCCAAGGATGTCGGTCACCACCGGATGCCCTTCGGTCAGGGTGCCGGTCTTGTCGAATGCCACCACCCGCACCTCGGCCAGTCGTTGCAAAGCCTCACCCTTGCGAAAGAGCACGCCGAGTTCCGCCGCCCGCCCTGTGCCCACAAGGATCGAGACCGGCGTCGCCAAGCCCATCGCGCAGGGGCAGGCGATGATCAGCACCGACACCCCCGCCACCAGCGCCTGTGCGATGCCGGGACCAACCGCCAGCCAGACCGCCACCGTCAGCAGCGCAATCCCCATCACCACCGGCACGAACCACAGCGTTACGCGGTCTACCAGCGCCTGCATCGGCAGTTTCGACCCTTGCGCCTGTTCGACCAGCGCCACGATGCGGGCCAGCGTGGTGGCCGCCCCCACCTCTGTCACCGTCATCACCAGCGCCCTGGTGCCGTTCAGCGTGCCGCCGGTCAGATGGTCGCCTGTGGTCTTGGTCACCGGCAAAGCCTCACCCGTCAGCATCGACTCGTCCACGGCTGAGGTGCCGCTGGCCACCGTGCCATCGGTCGGCACCCGCTCTCCGGGCCGGATCATGACGCGCATGCCGGGGATCAGGGCGGCGACGGGAATGTCGGTGCCATCCTCCAGCCGTGCCTGTTTTGGTTGCAGCTTGACCAAGCGCGCGATGGCCGCCCCCGCGCGGCCCCTTGCGCGGGCCTCAAGCGTGCGGCCCAGAAGGATCAGCACGACAATCACCGCCGCCGCCTCAAAATACACCGCGCGAGAGGCTTCGGGGATCAGCCAAGGCGCAAAGGTGACAAGGCTGGAATAGGCCCAAGCCGCTAAGGTGCCGACCGCGACAAGACTGTTCATATCCGGCCCGCCGTGCAGCAGCGCCGGGATGCCCTTCAGGAAAAACCGCCGCCCCGGAAAGACCAAAACCAGCGTGGCCAGCACGAATTGCATCAGCCACAGGTTCTGCGTGCCAAAGGTCATGTGCAGCCAATGGTGAAAGGCCGGGATCAGATGGCCGCCCATCTCGGTCACAAACACCGGCAGGGTCAGCACTCCGGCAATCCACGTCTGCCGTGCCAAGGCCGCCACCTCTGCCGCCGGATCATGGGGCGCGGTGGCCTCGATGGGCGTTGTCGCATAGCCCGCCCGCGACACCGCAGCGGCAAGCGTTTCAGCCTCGGTCGCCGTGCCGTCCCACAGCGTCACCGACGCCCGCCGTGTGGCAAGGTTAGCCGTCGCCGCCACCACGCCGGGCTGCGCCTTCAAGACCCGCTCCACCCGCCCGGTGCAGGCGGCGCAGGTCATGCCTTCGACCCCCAGCGTTATGATGATCTGCCGCGCGGGATAGCCCGCCGTCGCCAAGGCGGCGGCCAAGCCATCCGCCGTCGCGGGGGCGTGATACCGGATGTCGGCGGTTTCCGTGGACAGGTTGACGGATGCCGCTTCGACCCCGGCTTGCGCCTTGAGCACGCGTTCGGCACGCGCCACGCAAGAGGCGCAGGTCATCCCGTCCAGTTTCAGACGCAACGCGGTGTCGTCAGAAATTGCAATTGGGGCGGCAGCAGGGGCGGCGGACATGGCAAGTCTCCTTCGCCCTGCTACCTAGTCCTTCCCGTAACAGGAAGGTCAACCCCCGCGCCGCGCCTTTCGCCGCAAAGCTGTCCCAGAGCAAAATGCGGGCAGGGGGCTTGACCTTCCTCCAACGGGAAGCCCCATTTAAACACGGAAAACCCCGAAAGGAGCCCTAGCCATGACCACCCTGACCGTCCCTGACATGAGTTGCGGACATTGCAAAGCCTCGGTCCTGTCGGCGCTTTCGGCGTTGCCCGATGCGGGCGCGGTCGAGGTGGATCTGACCGCCAAAACCGTTACCGTGACCGGCCCCGCCCAACCCGCAGCGCTGATCCGTGCCTTGGATGCAGTGGGTTTTCCGGCCTCGGTTCTCGCGGCGACGTGATGGTCAAGGTAGGGAATCCCCTGTCGCCCATGGCTTGCGCCTGTCGCTTTTGACGGATAAAACGTCACAATTCCGTCTTGAAACGGTCCCGCGTTCGGCACAAAGCCCGCGCAGGCTGTACAGGTCGGTATCGAACGACAGAGCCATATCCATGGAGAGCAGTGTGATGGCCACTTCAAAACCCTCGTCGCAGCAGGGCGGCAGCAATGCCCCGGCCCAGCAACAGGGCCAGCAGCAGGGCGGCAGCCCGCAGCAGCAGCAGGGGACAACCCCGGTGTTCAAGGACTGGGCGGCGATCTGATCCCGCCCTGACTTGGCAAGAGCAAGGGCCAGCCGCTAGGCTGGCCCTCTTGCATTTCGGGGCTGTCCAAAGGGGGCATGATGTCCACGCCTGTGTCTTCCATCCCCAACCTCGGCCCAGCCACTGAAGCCGCTTTCGCCAAGGCAGGCGTGACTTCCGCCGAAGAATTGCGCGCCCTTGGCCCCGATGACGCCTACCGCCGCCTGCTGGCCACCGGCACCGCGCCGCATTTCATCGGCTATTATGTGCTGGTCATGGGCCTGCAAGGCCGCCCGTGGAACGATTGCCAAGGTGCCGAGAAAAAGGCCCTGCGGGTGCGGTTCGATGCCATCAAGGCCGAGATGGCGGGGGCGACCAAACTGCGCGGCAAACCATCGGCGCTTGAGGCTGCGCTGGACGAATTGGGCGTGATTGAGCGGCGGCGGTAGCGACTGAATCCTTGCAATGTGACCTTGAAGGTGTATTTTGGTGCGAAAGCCGAAACCACACCATGACTTGCTGGCGATAAAGACAAAATTCAGTGACGTAGACGCGTTGGAAATCACCCGGACGGCTGAAACCACGGCGCGCAAACTTGGCTACGGCCTGCAAGACGTCGTGGATGCGGTGCAAGAATTAAGGGCGAGTGACTTTGTCAGTTCCAGCCCCGCGCACAGCCCGGCTGTTCCGGGCGTCTGGCACGATACATATACGATGCGGTGGGGAGGCCATCATCTTTACATGAAGTTTGCCGGAACGACGATTATCGACATCGTGCTGGTATCGTTCAAGGAAAAGCAACAATGACCGAGACGCGCATCCATCCGGCCACAGGCCAGGTCCTTATGCGGCAAGTTCGCAAACAGACCGTCAGCTTTGGTTCCTTGCGCGCCGATGTCGATGTGCCGGGGTGGTATCCGGAAGGCGAAGGCGACTCGATCCACTCCGGGCGCGATCTGGCCGATAAGGAAGCCGCGTTTCAGGCCTTGCGCAAAACCTATGGGGACCGTGTGCGCGCCATTCGCAAGATATTGAAGCTGTCGCAGGTCGAAGCGGGCACCTTGGTCGGTGGTGGGCCGCGTGCCTTTCAAAAGTACGAAAAAGGAATAATGGCCCCCAGCGATGCCGCGATCGGTCTTTTGGAAATCCTGTCCGTCGACCCGCAGAAGCTGGATGTGCTGCGTCGGCTGCGCAAGGATGGCTCTGCCGCCTAGCAAACGCGCCCAAAACCAAAAGAGCCCCGCATCGCTGCGGGGCTTTTTCGTTGCGGTCAATATGAACCGATCAGCCGACCAGTTCGAGGCCCGAGAAGAAGAAGCTGATTTCACGTGCGGCTGCGGCGGCGCTGTCCGAACCGTGGACCGAGTTTTCGCCCTTGGACAATGCGAATTCCTTGCGGATGGTGCCTTCGGCGGCAGCGGCTGGATCGGTTGCGCCCATCACTTCACGGTTCTTGGCGATGGCGGATTCGCCTTCCAGCACCTGCACGACCACGGGTTCCGAGATCATGAACGCGCAGAGTTCGCCGTAGAAGGGGCGCTCTTTATGCTCGGCGTAGAATTCACCGGCTTGGGCTTGGGTCAGTTGCACGCGCTTGGAGGCGACGACGCGCAGGCCGGCCTCTTCGAACTTGGCGACGACCTTGCCGGTCAGGTTGCGCTTGGTGGCGTCGGGCTTGATGATGGAAAGGGTGCGTTCGATGGCCATGAGGCTCTCCTGTCAAAGGCGCCGGGACCGGGTGGCCGCGCGGCTGAATTCATGCGCGGCCCTGCTATCACGGGGGTGGCAGGTTGAAAAGGGTGGCGGTGTGGCCTGTCACGCGACCTTTAACAAGCGCTCCAGATCGCCGTTCTCGGCCACCAGATCGGACAGGGTGACAGTGTCGAGATGATCGTAGAACGCCTTGAGCGCGTCAGAGATCACGCATTTCAACCGGCAGGCCCCGACCAGCGGGCAGGCGTTTTCGGCCCCGGCGAAGCATTCTGTGAAGGGCAAGACCGCCTCAAAGCTGCGAAACACCGCGCCCACGGTGATCTCTGCCGCCGGGCGGCCCAACAGCAACCCGCCCGCACGCCCCCGCACCGTACGCAGGAAGCCGCGCTGCGCCAGAAGGTGGATCACCTGCGCCAGATGGTTTTCCGACGCGTTGCAACTTTCTGCCACCTCATGCTTGCGGATGATCCGGCCCGGATTGACGGCGCAAACCATGAGCGTGCGCATCGCAAGGTTGGTGCGGGTCGTGAGTCTCATGCTGGGTTCCTGTTGTCTGGCCGGGATGGGGGAGTCGCGGTTTGGCGAAAGATTTATCTGCCAAGACCCTTTGCAGCCTTGATCCAGATCAGATTTGACGGGTCTGCCGCTGTTTTTTGCGGCAGTCGAAAAAAGCCCCGCCCGGCCTGTAATGCAAGGCTGCGGTGCGTTTGACTGCGTTCACCAAACCGCTTTGGTAAAGGCTTTTTCCCAAATGGTTGAAAAAATTTTGATGCAAGCGCGGAATGTTTGCGATAACACTGAAAGCGCTTTGGAACGTCTTTGCCCGTGCGTCCATCCTGTTTCGCAGCGTCCTGCTTTCTTGACCGTGGCAGCGCAAGGCTTAGGCTTCAAGGCTTGAAATGACAAAGACGGACGCTGACACGTGAACGATTTGAGCCTTACCCCGAACCTGCTGCAAGCTGACGTCGCCCGGCACCTGACCTTTACCTTGGGCAAGGATGCGCCCAATGCCTCGGTCTATGACTGGCGGATGGCGCTGTCCTTTGCCATTCGCGACCGGATTGTAGAGCCGTGGTTCGCCTCGACCCGCCGGACCTGGGCCGAAGATCGCAAGCGCGTCTATTACCTGTCGATGGAATTCCTGATCGGGCGTCTGTTGGAAGATGCCACGATCAACCTTGGCCTGCGCGATGTGGCCGAAGAGGTGATGGCAGGCTTTGGGCAGGATTTCCGCACCATCGTGGAAGATGAACCCGATGCGGCGCTGGGGAATGGCGGGCTTGGGCGTCTGGCCGCCTGTTTCATGGAAAGCATGGCGACGGTCGGGTGCCCGGCCTATGGCTATGGCATCCGCTATGAACACGGCCTGTTCCGCCAGCGGTTTGAGGGTGGGCGTCAGGTCGAAACGCCGGAAGACTGGCTCAGCCAATCGCACCCGTGGGAATTTGCGCGTCCCGAAAGCGCCTATACCATCCCGTTCAAGGGGGTGATCGAAACCCAAGGCGGGCGCGATGTCTGGGTTCCGGGCGAAACCGTGCTGGCCGAGGCGCATGACACGCCGGTGATCGGCTGGCAGGGCAAATGGGCCAACACCCTGCGGCTGTGGGCGGCAAAACCGACGACGCTGTTTGATCTGGAGCGCTTCAACCGGGGTGATTATGCCGCAGCCGCAGAGCCTGAGGCGCTGGCGCGCACCCTGTCGCGCGTGCTTTATCCCGATGACACCACCTATCAGGGCAAGGAATTGCGCCTGAAGCAGGAGTTTTTCCTGACCTCTGCCGCGCTGCAAGACATCCTGCGCCGCTTCAAGGCAAGCCACACCAACCTGCGTGATCTGCCCAAGCATGTGGCAATCCAGATGAACGACACCCATCCCGCGATTGCCGGGCCGGAACTCATGCGTTTGCTGGTCGATGAAAACGGCATGGACTTCGCCGATGCGCTGGAAACCGCGCGTGGCTGTCTGGGCTACACCAACCACACCTTACTGCCAGAGGCGCTAGAGCGGTGGGCCACCTTTACCTTTGGCAACGTGCTGCCGCGCCACATGCAGATTGTCGAACGCATCGACAGTTGGCACCGCATGACCTATGCCTCGCGCCCCCATTATGTCGGCATCGTCAAGCACCATGAGGTGCGGATGGGCGAATTGGCGTTCATCATGGCGCATAAGGTCAACGGGGTTTCGGCGCTGCATTCCGAACTGGTCAAGAAGAACCTGTTCCCGGAACTGCACAAGCTGCACCCCGATCGGATCATCAATCAGACCAATGGCGTGACCCCGCGCCGCTGGCTGAAGATGGCCAACCGCCCGCTGGCCAAACTGATCACCGACACCATCGGTGACGGCTGGGAAGATGATCTGGACCGCCTGCGCGGGTTGGAACCGCATGTGGACTCCAAGAGTTTTGCCAAGGCCTTCGCGGCGGCCAAGCGCGAGAACAAGGTTCAGCTTGCGAACTGGATCGGCAGTCATTGCGGTGTGCAGGTCAGCCCGGATGCGCTGTTTGATGTGCAGATCAAGCGCATTCATGAATACAAGCGCCAGTTGCTGAACATTCTGGAAACCATCGCTCGCTGGCACGCCATCCGCGCCAATCCAAAGGCAAACTGGGTGCCGCGCGTCAAGATCTTTGGCGGCAAATCCGCTCCGGGCTATGCCGTGGCCAAGGAAATCATCCACCTGATCAACGACGTGGCTGAGGTGATCAACAACGATCCCATCACCGGCGATCTGCTGAAGATCGTCTATCCGGCCAATTACAACGTCAGCATGGCCGAACGTCTGATCCCGGCTGCC
>NKIT01000128.1 GCA_002256185.1 Rhodobacteraceae bacterium PARR1
AAAGGCCCAGAGGGGGCGCGAGCGCCCCCTGATTCTTCGCATGAAAAATCGTCCTTACCGCCCGAACTTGCCCTTCAGCGCATCGGCAAAGGCGTTGCTGCCGCCTGCAACTGGGGCAGAGGTCATCGTTCGCGGGGCGGGTTTGGCACCTTTGGCGCTTGGCTGGCCTTCGCGCCGTTCGCGCACCTGTTCGCGGGCCTCAGAGGAATCCGCCTTCATCGTCAGGGCGATGCGCTTGCGGGGGGCGTCCACCTCGACCACGCGGACCTTGACGACGTCACCCGCCTTGACCACCTCATGCGGGTCTTTGACGAAGCGGTCGGCGAGTTGGCTGACATGCACCAGACCGTCCTGATGCACGCCGATATCAACAAAAGCCCCAAAGGCCGCGACGTTGGTGACCGTGCCTTCCAGCAGCATCCCCACCTTCAGGTCGCGGATTTCGTTGACGCCGTCGGCAAAGCTGGCGGTCTTGAAACTGGGGCGCGGGTCGCGGCCGGGCTTTTCCAACTCGGCCAGAATATCTTTGACCGTGGGCAGCCCGAAACGGGCATCGACAAAGGCGCGGGGGTCCACCTGTTTCAGGGCGGCGCTATCCCCCATCAAGGCGCGGATGTCGCGCCCGCAGGCCGCCACGATCTTGCGCGCCACGTCATAGGCCTCGGGGTGGACGCTTGAGGCATCCAAAGGCTCCGTCCCGCCCGCAATCCGCAGGAAGCCCGCCGCCTGTTCAAAGGCTTTCGGCCCCAGACGCGCGACCTTGAGCAACTCCTTGCGGGTCTTGAACGGACCATGGGCATCGCGATGGGCGACAATCGCATCAGCCAGTGACGGGCCGACACCCGACACACGGGCAAGCAAAGGGGCCGAAGCCGTGTTCACATCCACCCCCACCGCGTTCACCGCGTCTTCCACCACGGCCTCAAGTGACCGGCCCAGACGATGCTGATCGACGTCATGCTGATACTGACCCACGCCGATGGATTTCGGTTCGATCTTCACCAGTTCCGCCAAGGGGTCTTGCAGCCGCCGCGCGATGGACACCGCCCCGCGCAGGGACACATCCAGATCGGGGAATTCGCGGGCCGCGAGTTCGGATGCCGAATAGACCGATGCCCCGGCTTCGGACACGATCACCTTGACCGGCTTTTCGCTGCCCGGCAAATGCGCCAGCAGATCGCCCACCATCTTTTCCGTCTCACGGCTGGCGGTGCCGTTGCCGATGGCGATCAGCGCCACGCGGTGCTTGGTGATCAGTTGCGCCAGCGCCACTTGCGCGCCGCGCAGGTCGTTCTTGGGCTGGAAGGGATAGACGGTATCGGTCCCCAAAACCTTGCCCGTGGCATCAATCACCGCGACCTTCACGCCGGTGCGGATGCCCGGGTCCAGACCCATCGTGGCCTTGCCCCCTGCTGGGGCGGCCAGTAGCAAGTCTTTCAGGTTGCGGGCAAAGACGCGGATCGCCTCTTCCTCGGCCTTCTCGCGCAACTCGGCCATCAGATCGAGGCTGAGCGAGGTTTTGATCTTTACCCGCCACGCCCAACTTGCGGCCTCGCGCAGCCATTTGTCTGCCGCCCCTGCCCCACTGGCCGACAGCATCGCGGCAGCAGCGCGTTCCGCCGGGCTTTCGCCGCGCGGGGCGTCGGCGTCCACCTCAAGGTCCAAGGACAGGAAGCCTTCGTTGCGCCCGCGCAGCATTGCCAGCACGCGGTGCGAGGGCGCAGTGGACCATGCCTCTTCATGCAGGAAGTAGTCCGAGAATTTGGCCCCCTCGGCCTCTTTCCCCGCCACCACCTTGGCCGACAGCCGCCCCGCCTGCCGCATGTGGCCCCGCAAGCGGCCCAGCAGATCGGCGTTTTCGGCCAAACCTTCGGCAAGGATGTCGCGCGCGCCTTCAAGCGCGGCTTTCACATCCGGCACAGCCTCGGTCACATACCCCGCTGCCAAGGATGCCGGATCAGCGCGGCGGTCGGCAAGGATGGCGTCATGCAGGGGTTGCAAGCCATTCTCGCGCGCGATCATCGCCTTGGTGCGGCGCTTGGGTTTGTAGGGCAGATAGATATCCTCAAGCTCTGCCTTCGTCGCCGCCTTGGTCAGACTGGCTGACAGCGCATCGGTCATTTTCCCCTGTTCGGTGATCGAGGCGATGATGGCCGCGCGCCGCGCCTCCATCTCGCGCAGGTAGGACAGGCGTTCCGCCAGATTGCGCAACTGGGTGTCATCCAATCCCCCCGTCACCTCTTTGCGGTAGCGTGCGATGAAGGGGACGGTTGCGCCCTCATCCAGCAGGGTGATGGCCGAGGTGACTTGGCCCACAGCGGCCCCGATTTCGGCAGCGATCACATGCGGAATGCGGCGGAGGGCGGCGTCAGACATCGGGCGGTCCTTCTTGGGTCAAGTCACAGGGTGGCAATGAAAAGACGAGGCAGAGCACGGGCAAGGCGGATTGCGACCATAGCAACCGTCGCGGGTGGGGCCAAGGGGCGGCCCGTCACGATTGCAGCGACGGAAAGCGCAGGGGGCGGCGTAGAACCCGAATAACCCCTGTCGCCAAAGGCCAACCCATGTCCCAGTTGTTCCATCGTTACGCCACGCCCCTGATCACGGGGCTGTTTCTTGTGTCGTTGTTCTCTGGCCTTGCGCTGTTTTTCCATGTCGGGCCTGCGGGCTTTCATGGAATGCATGAAATCCTGAGCCTTGTGCTGATCCTGCCCTTCGGCCTGCACCTGTGGAAGAACTGGCGGCCCATGATGGGCTATTTCCGCCGCGCGCCGATGGTGATTGCGCTGGTTCTGTCCGCGCTGGCGGCGGGGGCGTTTCTGATCCCCACCGGGACCGCCACGGCAGGCGGACCGCCGCAGTTTCAACTGTTCAACCGCGTGATGGATCAACCGTTGGAGCGCGTCGCCCCGGCGTTGGGGGCGGATGCCGCGACCTTGGCAGGTGCCCTGACGTCAGCGGGCTTCACCGTGGCTGAGGGCCAATCGCTGGCCGAGATCGCCAGCGCCTCGGGCAAGTCGGATGCCGATGTGGCGGCGACCTTGATGGGCGCTTTGCAGTAGGGGTGCAAGAGCGGCCCCCTCACCCTTTCCCCCGGCAGGGGAGAGGGGATTGCACCCAGCATGACCGGCGTTTCCGTATGGCCATGCCTTTGGTCAGGCGACACCTACCAGATCACAATCGCGCGGAAGTCATTGACGTTGGTCAGCGTCGGCCCCGTCACAACCTGATCGTTCAGCGCGGCGAAAAAGCTGTGGGCGTCGTTGCGGGTCAGATGCGCGACAGGGTCCAGACCCAAGGCCTTGGCGCGGGACAGAGTGTCCGGGCCGATGACCGCCCCTGCCACCTCTGCCGCGCCATCAACGCCGTCGGTGTCGCAGGCGATGGCATGGATGCCCGCCGCCCCCTGCAAGGCCAAGGCCAGCGCCAGCGCATATTCGGCATTCGGCCCGCCGATGCCGTCGCCCCGCCGTGTCACTGTCAATTCCCCACCAGACAGCAGCACCAAGGGCGCGGCCCCTGTGGCGCGACGGGCCGCCTGTTCGCGCGCCAAGGCGGCATGGGTGCGGGCGATATCGCGGGCCTCACCCTCGACCCGGTCGCCCAGCATCAGAACCTCACATCCCGCCAGCTGTGCCCTGTCCGCTGCCGCCGCCAAGGATTGCGCTGGGGCCGCGATCACGCGGTTCTTGACCCGCGACAGCCGCACATCCCCCGGCGGCACCACACCAGACCCCCATGTCAGCGCCGCCCGGACAGATGCCGGCACCGCCACTGACCACCGCGCCAGCACCGACAGCGCCTCAGCCGGGGTGGAGGCATCGCCCACCGTGGGGCCCGAGCCGATGAAGGCGGGATCATCCCCCGGCACGTCCGAAATCATCAGGGCCAGCATCTGCGCGGGATAGGCGGCGGCAGCCAATTGCCCGCCCTTTACCCGGCTGAGGTGTTTGCGCACCGTGTTCATCCGGTCAATCGGCGCACCGCTGGCCAGAAGCGCCGCATTGACCGCGCGCTTGTCGTCCAGCGTGATCCCCGCCACCGGGGCCACCAACAGCGCCGAAGCCCCGCCCGAGATCAGCGCCAGCACGAAATCCCCGTCTTCCAGCCCTGCCAGCATGTCCAGCATCCGCGCCGTTGCCCCTGCCCCGGCAGCGTCGGGCACGGGATGCGCGGCCTCGACAACCTCAACCCCCTGACAGGGGCGGGCATGGCCGTAACGGGTGATGACGATCCCCTCGCACGGGCCCCAGACGGATTCCACCGCCTCGGCCATGCGGGCGCTGGCTTTGCCCGCGCCGACCACCACCACCCGGCCCTTGGGGCGCGGCGGCAGGGCTTGGGGAATGGCGCGCATGGGATCAGCGACCGCAACGGCGCGGTCAAACAACGCCCGCAGCAGGGCCTGTGGCGACAGGGTCACGCCGCGCGCCGCCGTGCGATGGCGCGACTGGCCACCTGTTCGCCCAAGGCACAGGCATCCTGCGGGCTGGCCCCTTGCAACACGGCGGCGAGATAGCCTGCGTTGAAGCCTTCGGGGGCTGATACGGCGGCCTCTGCCGGGCGCGTTGTCATTTGTCCATCCAGTGCCAAGACCGCCCGTCCTTCGGATTGCAAGACCACCACTTGTCCCGCCCCCATCTTGGCATATCGCGCCGCCGATGCCAGCGGGCTTGCATCATGGAAAATCGCAGCCTCTGCCCGCGCCGTGGTCAGCACGATCCGCGCCAAGGCCGCCGCCACGCCAATCACCGACCGCGCAGTAGAGGCATCCGGCCATAGCCCAAGGCGCGAGGCGGGGATCAGCGCCAGTGGGCGTTTCATCTCGGCCAGCAGGGCCAGAAGCGCATAGCGATGTGCGGGCGGCAGGACTGCCAGCATGTCGCCGCCAAGGATCACCAGATCGGCCCCGTCCAGCGCCTGACGCACGGCAGCGGGTTCGCGCATCAGCCCGTGGGCGGCACTGTCGCCCAGCCAATGGCAGAACCTGCGCTGCCCTTCGTCCCGCGCCAGCAGATATTGCCCGACGCCCCGGCGCGGATCGGGCGGCACAGGCGGGCAGTCCAGCCCCGACCGCGCGAGGTATGCAGCCAAAGCGGCAGAGCCTTCGTCCATGCCAAGTCGGGTCAAAAAGGCGATGCGCCAATCTTCTGGCACCAGACGGCGCAGATACCATGCGGTGGCCAGCGCCTCTCCGGCGAAACCAGTGGGGGCGGGGCTGGCGGGGGACTCCGCTCGCGCCTGATCCATCTCGATCATCCCCTCACCGATACTCACGATCCGCATCAAACCTTGCCCCGCCTTGCGCCTGCCCGCGACAGCGGTGCAAAATTCGGGCCATCGTTATGGTGAGGGTGCTTCTTTCAGCGGCAAAGACCCGCTAGGCTAAGGCTGGAAACGATTACAGACCTGCCCAACTTACCGCGCAGGCCCGCCACCAAGGAGAGGTCTGATGCCCACCGCCCCACTGACTGACGCCGCCCACCGCGCCTTTTTGTGGCAGGATGCACGGCGGCAGGTGGATTTCTTTCGCCCCAGCCTGAAGGCGGATGGCACCTTTGCGGTTCTGGCCGCCGATGGCAGCCCCCTGCCCGATGGCCCGCAGGAATTGCACACCACGACGCGGCTGGTGCATTCCTACGCCTTGGCCAAGGCTGCGGGCGAAGCCGGGGGTGACGCCATCATCGACGCCGGGATGGCCTGCCTGTTCGGGCAGCACCACGACGCACAGCATGGCGGTTGGGTCTGGTCCTTTGACGCGGCGGGCGTGGCGGATGGGGTGAAGCTGGCTTATGGCCATGTCTTCGTCCTGCTGGCTGGGTCAAGCGCGCATCTGGTGGGGCACCCGGACGGCAAACGCCTGATCGACGCCGCGACCGAGGTGATCGAGGCCCGCTATTGGGACGATGCCCATGGCCTCTTGCGCGACGAATACAACCGCGACTGGACGCCGTTTTCCACCTATCGCGGCATGAACGCCAACATGCACGGGGTCGAGGCGCTGCTTGCCGCGTTTGAAGCGACGGGAACCCGGCGCTATCTGGATCAGGCCGGGCGCATCCTTGACTTCTTCACCCGCCGCATTGCCCCGGCGCATGACTGGCGCATTCCGGAACATTACGATCAGGACTGGCAGATCGACGCAGGATACGAGGGCAACCCGATGTTCCGACCCGCCGGATCAACCCCCGGCCATTCGTTCGAACTGGGGCGCCTGCTGATCCAGCATTGGGATTTGACCGGACGGGCGGATGCCACCGCCCCCACCCGCGCCCGCGCGCTGATCGAGGCCGCGCTGCGTGATGGCTGGCGGCAGGACAAGGGCGGCATCGCCTATACGCTGAACCCCGCCACCGGCGCGATTGCCCGGCGCGACCGCTATTGGTGGCCGGTGACCGAGGCGATCGGCGCGCTGTCCGCGCTGATGAAGATCGACCCACAGCAACAGGATGCCGATTGGTATGCCCGCCTGTGGGACTTTGCCCGTGCGCATTTCATCGACGCGCAGCATGGCGGCTGGTTTCCGGAGATTGACGAGGAGGGCCAGCCTGACGCGCGCCAATTCCTTGGCAAACCCGACATCTATCACGCGGTACAGGCAGATCTGATCCCGCTGGTCCCCGGTGTGTCGCGCCTGATCGACGGCCTGCGCGGTATCCCGCGCGGGTAACTACGATGCTGCTGGGTAAGGATGGTACAGCTTCCCCGGCTCGAACGGGGGACCCCCAGATCCACAATCTGGTGCTCTAACCAACTGAGCTAAAGCTGCACTGTTGCGCCGTTTACCCCCGGTTTGGCCGGATTGCAAGGGGCCGTCCGCGCATGAAAGGCAGGTTTTCGCGGCCAGACATCGAGCAGCGTTTGGCCGAATGCGGACTGGCGCGGATCGGGCGCGGATCGGGCGTGAAATGGGCGTGGATCGGGCCGCCCTTGCGGAACCGGCCCGCGCGCGTTAGGCCGAAGAGACAAGAAACGGAGGCTGCCATGGGCATCGACAAGGAAAGCGACATCGCCGCGAATCTGCAGATCGGCCCCACCTCGGCGGGGATGGTCCGCATCTATGTCGAGGCAGAGGGCGGCGTCGAACTGCCCTTGGACTTCGACCCGGATGAGGCCGAAGAGATCGCCGAAGAACTGCGTGCCGCCGCCGAGGCTGCCCGCAGCATGGGCGCTGCCCCTGCGCCCAAGGGCAAAAAGGGCCGCTAAGGCCCCCAACCCATTCCCGGATCGCGCAGCGCCTGCAAGCGCAGCGCGGCATGGCGGGCGAATTTCTGCACCATCACTTTACGCCGCGCGGGGGCAAGAGGGTGTTCCGGCGCCATCCGAACCAGTTCGGCGTCATAGGAATCGGCAAGGATCAGCCCGGTTTCGGGTGGCAACAGATCGGTCGGGAAATCGGCGTCCACCGCCCAGAAAAAGCGGTCGCACCACTCCAGATAGCCCTGCCATTTGCGGTCGGCCATATAATCGGCACGACCGGATTTGCATTCGATCACCCAAAGCTCTCCCTTCGGACCCAGCGCCATCACATCGACGCGCAGGCCGGGGGTGGGCACCAATTCCTCGACCGTGACAAAATCCATGGCGCGCAGGGCGCGGCACACCCCCCGCGCAAGGCGCTGGCCGGGCAGGACGGGCAAGGTGGGGTCAATCGGCTGGTCCATGCCGCAAACATGAACGAAAGATGAACAACCCGCAAGTCCAGCCGAAGCGGGTGCTTGCTATCCGACCCGGCAATGCCTATCTGTTGCGGTGGCGGGTGCTGCTCCTCACGTGAGAGGCTCTTTTCCAGTGGCCGATAAGCAACCGAACGGGGGCTGGCTCTGGCAGGATCCTGGTCCTGTTATCTGGCGCCCACCTGAGACCTCTGGCTCTCGGGAAAACCATGCCATCCACGGTTGCTGCGGGCCCGCCACCCTTTACCGCCAGATCGACATGAAAAAGGGCGGGAGAACCCGCCCTGTCATCTGGTATTCTGTCGATATCAGCGACGGCGCGGTGCACCCGGTTTCGATCTTGCCACCACGGGCACCCGGATCGGGATCAAACGCCCACCGCGCGGCGTGTGGTCATCGTCCTGACCCAAGCGCATCACGGCAATCCCGAATTGCACACCGCCAAAGACAATCCCGTTAAACGCCCAGAGCATCAGCCCGGCAATCCAGCCCGACGGCGACGCAAGCACAAGCCGACCCAGACCCGCCACGTCGAACCACAGCAACATGGCTACGAACACCGCCCCCAAGGCAAAGCCAATGGCCACGCTGGTCACGTAGAGTTTGACGAGTTTTGGCATGGCCTTCCTCCTGATCCCTTGCAGATGAAGTTAGTCCCTTTCCTGCACGGCACCAGCCCAAAATTCGGACAATCGGCAAAAACAGCGGCGCGCTGGCCTGATTCCGCCTAGGCCCTGTCAGAATGCCGCAGGTTTCGCCTCGCGTGCCATGTGATCCAGCACCGCGTTGACGAATTTCGATTCCTTGCCCTCGGGGAAGAACGCCTTGGCGACATCGACATATTCGTTGATCGCCACCTTTGGCGGCGTGTCCATGTCCACAAATTCCGCCCCCGCCGCGCGGAACAGCGCGCGCAGCACCGGGTCGATGCGGTCGATGGGCCATTTCGCCACCAAGGCACGGTCGGTCAACTGGTCGATCTTGGCCTGCCAGTTCACCGCCGAAGCGACGATGGCCCGGAAGTGATCCACATCGCCTTCGACAAACTCACCCTCGTCATAGGTGGCCCCAAAGCGATGCGACTCAAACTCGCGGGTGATCGCCTGCACTGTCTGGCCGGAGCTTTCCATCTGGAACAGCGCCTGCACGGCATAAAGCCGGGCTGCGGATTTCATCTGGCGCTTTTCGGCAGTGCTGGTCATGGCCGGAATCCGATCCCCTTTGTCTGGCCCGCCCACTTGCGCGAAATGGCGATGAGATGCAAGGCCGCAAGGCAGGCATCGCGTCCCGCTGCCTCAGTCGCCTGTTCCGGACCTGCGACAACGGCATTGCCGACAGATGCCCCTTGCAGACCAATCAGCGCCAATGTGCGGCCAATCTCTGCCGCAGTATCCGATTGGCCGATCACCACATGCCCGTCAAACCGCGCCTGCCGTTCGGCCATCGCCACCAAAGCGGGCAGTTCCAAAGCGCGGGGCAGTTCGATCACCTCGACCTCTGCGCCCGCAGCGGCGGCTTGCGCCAGCGCACCGGAAAGAAGGTCGGCGCAATCGTGGTCACGCGCGACAGAGAACAGCAGTTTCACGGGCTTGTCGAACAGCGGCAGAACAAGCGCATCGGTCATTTTGGATATCCCCCAAAGGGTGTGAATTTTCCTAAACTGTTCACGCGCCCCAGTCCCGCAGGCGTGCCACGTAACGCGCCATGGTGTCCACCTCAAGGTTCACCTTGTCGCCCGAGGCCACCTCATCCCACGTCGTGGCTTTTTGGGTGTGGGGAATGAAGTTGATGCCGAAATCGGTTCCATCCACCTCATTCACCGTCAAGGATGTGCCGTTCAGCGCCACCGACCCTTTCGGCGCGATGAAGCCTGCCAGATGATGCGGTGCGCGGAAGGTCACGCGCAGGCTGTCGCCTTCGGGGCGGACAGCCACCACCTCGGCCAGCCCATCGACATGGCCCGACACAATATGACCACCAAGTTCGTCGCCCACCTTCAACGCGCGTTCAAGGTTCAGCCGCTTGCCGGGAACCCAGCCGCCAATCGTGGTCTTGGACAGCGACTCGGCCGAGATTTCCACGTCGAACCAATTCTGCGGCGTCCGGCCCAAGGCGATGACCGTCAGACAGACCCCGTCACAGGCGATAGAGGCCCCGATGTCGATGCGGTCCACATCATAGGATGTGCCGATCCGCGCGCGCAAATCCCCCCGGCGTTCTGTTTCCAGCACCTTGCCGATGTCGGTGACAATCCCTGTGAACATGCTTCCCTCCGGTGCTGGTCTGGCGCTTCGGCCACGCGACAGACCTAGCCCTGCCCCCCGCCCCCTGCAAGGGCAAGGGCAAGTTCTGCCGTGCCATCTTTGCCGCGCGAAACCAAGGCTGCTTAAAATGCGCCGCAGTTTTGCCGTGCTTGTCTGAAACAAGCATGCGAGTTAGGGGGAGCTTACGTCGGAATGTCCCCGGAAAGTGACCGGTAATGCGAGTATCTGGCGAAGGCCGCACGTTTTTGTTCCTGCAAGGCCCACACGGGCCCTTCTTCCAACGGTTGGGCGCAATGCTGCAATCGTCGGGGGCCAAGGTGCGCCGCGTCGGGTTCAACCGTGGTGATCGGGCCTTCTGGACCGATGATGCGACCTTTATTCCCTATCGGGGGCATTTGCAGGATTGGCCGCAGGCGCTGGAAGCGCTGGTGACCGAACACGCCATCACCGACATCGTGCTTTATGGCGACACGCGTCAGGTTCATGCCACCGCCGTTGCCGCAGCGCGTGCACGCGGTCTGACCGTGCATGTGTTCGAAGAAGGCTACCTGCGCCCGTATTGGATCACCTATGAACGTGGCGGATCAAACGGCCATTCCCGCCTGATGGACCTGAGCGTGGCCGAAATGCAGAGCGCATTGGCCAATACCGACACCGATCAACCCGATGCCCCGGCGCGTTGGGGTGACATGCGCCAGCACATCTTCTGGGGCGCGCTGTATCACTGGTTCGTCTGGTCGGGCGGGTTCTTTGACTTCCGCAACTATCGCCCGCATCGGGAATTGACCGTCTGGCAGGAGTTCCTGCTCCACTGCAAACGCCTTGTGCTGCAACCCGTGCACCGTTGGCAGCGGATGGCCGCCACATTCCGCATCCGGCATGGCGGTTTTCCTTATCACCTTGTGCTGTTGCAACTGGAACATGACGCCAGCTTTCGCGCCCATTCGCCCTTTGCCAGCATGACCGATTTCGTCGCTACCGTGATGAACGGCTTTGCCAAAGGGGCCGCCCCGCACCACCATCTGGTATTCAAGGCCCACCCTTTGGAGGACGGTCGCGCCCCCTTGGCGCGTGAGATCACCCGACAGGCCCGCGCGCATGGCATCGAAAAGCGCGTGCATTTCGTCCGTGGCGGCAAGCTGGCGCAACTTCTGAACCATGCCCGCAGTGTGGTGACGGTAAACTCCACCGCCGCGCAACAGGCACTGTGGCGTGGCCTGCCGACACGGACCTTTGGTGCAGCGGTCTATGCCAAGCCGGAATTCGTCTCGACCCAACCGCTGCCCGATTTCTTTGCCCAGCCCAGCCGTCCCGACAGCCGGGCCTACCGCGACTATCGCCGCTATCTGCTGGAAACCAGCCAGATCGCGGGCGGCTTTTATTCGGCCAAGGGCAGGCGGGAACTGTTGCGGCAGGTGGTGGATATGATGCTGTCGCCCGAAGACCCATATGATGCCCTGCAATCGGGAAACGCGGCACCACGGCAACAGTTGCGCCTCGTGAAGTGAACCCGCCAAGGACTATTGGCGTTTTGCCAAGATTCCTGTAGGTTTGACCACAAAACTTGAGGCAACTCCATTTCAAGGAGCCCGGGCAGTGGCAATGTCAGTATCGAAAGGGGCCAAGACCTTGGCCCTTGTTGCGCTTATGGCGTCGGTTTCCGCGTGCGGATTGCCGCGCAGCGGCCCTAGCAAATCCGAGATTTTCAAAGGCTCCGTCTTGCGTGGGGGCGATGCCTTCATCGTCTCTGTCAATCCACGCGTGACGCGGGCAACCTCGGTGATGCCCGCCTATGGCTTTGGGCCGGGCTTTACCAATGCAGGCGTGATCGGATCGGATGTGATCGCAGCGGGCGACATCCTGTCGATCACCGTCTATGAAAACGTCACTGACGAACCGCTTTTGGGCGCGTCAGGCCAACGCCAATCGCAGTTGAACGAAATTCAGGTCGACGGTCAGGGGATGATCTTCATCCCCTACGCCGGACGGATCAAAGCCTCGGGCAAATCGCCTGAAGAACTGCGCCTGATCATCGCCTCAAAACTGGACACCCA
>NKIT01000129.1 GCA_002256185.1 Rhodobacteraceae bacterium PARR1
GAGGAAGGTCTAGCATCTGGATAAGGCCCTGACCCAATTCGCCGATGAGGGTTCCGCCAAGGTGTTCAAGCCGATGATCGGATCGGGCTACATCGTCGGCGTCGTGGGCGCGCTGCAATTTGAAGTGCTGGCCAGCCGGATCGAGCAGGAATATTCCCTGCCCGTGCGGTTCGAGCCGTCCCACTTCACCTCCGCCCGTTGGGTGAACGGGGCCAAAGCGGCGGTCGAGGCCTTTGTGAACATCAACAAGGGCCACATCGCCTATGACAGTGACGGCGATCTGGTCTACCTCACCCGCCTGAAATGGGACATCGACCGGATCGAACGCGACCACCCCGAGTTGAAGCTGACCGCGACGAAGGAAATGATGGTGTGATGCGCGCCAACCGCGTGCAGCCGGACGGGACGTTCCTGCCCGGACCCGCACGCGGGGCCTTCATGGGCAATCGGGGGTGCCTGCATGATGCGGCGGGCGTGATCCGGCGCAGGCATCAGGGCAAGCTCTGGATCACCTGCACCTTGCGCGAAAAACCGGGGCGCGGGGCAGTGCCGCAAGACCGGCCCGGACGCTACACCCCGTTGTTTTTCCACGACGAAGCGGTCGCCCGCGCCGCTGGTCACCGCCCCTGCGCCGAATGCCGCCGCGCGGTTTACAACGATTTCCGCGCGGCGTGGGCGCGGGCCTTTGGCACGCAGGCCAGTGCCGAAGCGATGGACGCCATCCTGCATGCCGCCCGGTTTGACCCTGCCACACGCCAACCCCGTCGACATCAGGCAGATGCGGCCACCCTGCCGGCAGGCTGCTTTATCTTGTGGGATGGCACACCCCACCTGCTGCGAGATGCAGACCTTTGGCCTTACACGCCACATGGCTACGGCCCCGCCCTGCCCCGCCCGGATGCCCAAGTCACCGTGCTGACGCCCGCCCCCTTGGTGCAGGTCATGGCAGCGGGCTGGCAACCATTGCTGGCAGCGGATCAAGACCGCCCGAACTGGTAGACCATCACAAACTGAACCGCGCGCAACTGACCGTCAGGTCGGTGCGGCGGCCTGACAGGTAGCCTGTCAACGTGCCGGGGTTGGGGAACATGCTGTCGACCTTGGCGGCCTCGGCCTCATCAGGGCGGTGGGTGTCGAAAAAGGCCAAGAGCGCCCGCGCCTCGGCACAGGCGGCGGGGGCTGGTGTGCCGCCGCGCCGCGCGGTGCTGAGCAGATCCTCGGTCCGGCCAAGATCAAGCCACAGGATCGTGCGCGCATCGGCATAGGCGCGCAGGTGAATTTCGCGCCCATCGGGCATTCCATCCCAATAGAGCGCCAGCGTGTCGCGCAATTCCTGCGCCGGAAGGATCAGCACGGCACCGGGGTCCAGATCGGCCATGCGGATGGCAAAATCGGCAATCGCCCGCGAAATCAGCCGTTGCAGCGCGAAACTTTGCGGTGAGGCCGCAACGCTGCCCGGATCGGCCTGATAAAGCGACATCCATTGCTGGGCGAGGAAAAAGCGCGCAGGCAACTCCTCGGCAATCTGGGGCAGGTCCATATAGGGCTTCATCGCGCCCTTGCGCGACGAGGTGACGACCGGCAGCGCCAGATCAATCACCTCGGGCAGCAGGTCACGGCGCAGCACCAGTTCAAAGGCAAAGCGGATATCCTCGGCGCTTTGGCTGTCACCGGGGGGCAGGCGCAGATCGGCCACCGCCACCCGCAACCGGGCATAGGGGCCAGAGAACAGGCTTTCCGGCAGCGTGACCGTCGCCACCTGACGGGCCGCGTCCGCCGCATCCGGGGCGACGCTGGCTTGCAAGGGCTGATCGCCCAGCAGGTCGGTGACGGTGATCGTGGGCGCGGTCGCCACTGCGCCCGCCGCACTGTCCACATACCCCATGGACAGGCGCAGGGTCACATCTGCCCCGGCCTGCAAGGGCAGGGCCAACAGACCAAGGGCAAGGCAAAAGGCACGGCAATACACAGACAGCATCAGGCACTCTTTCTTGTGGTCGGCATGGCAAGCGCCGCGCCAAGGATCAGGGCATCGGCCAGCCGCAGGAATTGCAGATAGCCCTTCAGGCTGGATTCGACCGTTGAATAGGCAAGGAAATCTACGGGCAGGTTCTGGTCGATGTAGCCCAGCACAGTCTGCGCCCCGAGTTCGGGATAGACCTGATCGCCCAAAAGATGCAGTTCGGCCCAGAACAGCAGCCCGAAGGCAAAGGCGCAGCTTGCCGCCAGCAGCCAGACCCGCAGACGCCCTTCGGCCACCAGACCATTGGCCGCAACGATGCGGGTCAGAATGAACGACCCCGCCCCGGTGGACACTTGCATCGCCTGACTGAACTGCCCCCAATCGCCCGCCAGCACTGCCTGCACCCGCAGCATCAGGAACACCACGCGGGCAAAGAGCATCGGCGCGCCGGACGCTTCGGCAAAGGGATCGGCAAGGTCTTCGGCACTGACGCTTGCGACGCTGTAGCAGCTTTCAAGGAAGGTGCCCCAGCAGGCATGCACGGCAAAAAGATAGACCAGCCACGGCAAGTGCACGACGAACACCGCCGCGATGATGCCGGTCACCAGCAGTTTCTGGTTGTGCGCCTGCGCGGCGGTGGCAGAGGGCGGGCTTGGCGGCGCGGCCGTGGGGGGCGGCGGGGAATAGGGCGGGGGCGCGTAGACCCCGGACGGGGTGCCAGTTGGCAGCGGCGCGCCGACGATCCCCCCGGCGGGCAAAAACAGCGGCAAACCACCCGGCGCACCCGAGGGCGTGGGCAGATAGACCGCGTAATACAAAAGCCCCGGCCCAGCCTGCCCCGACGCGGTGGGCGCAGGGCCTGCAGCGGGCGTGTCTGCCATGGCATGTGCAGACATCGCCGCCACTGCCACGGGGTCAAGTGCAGGTGCCGCGTTTGCACTGTGCGTCACAGGTGCCGACGGCACACCCGCAGATGGGTCAGGCACGGGCGGTGGCGTTTGGCTTGCCTTCTCGTCCCGGTCGGCGCTGCGCGGCACATGCGGCACATCTGTGACCGAAGGAGAGGCGACGTCCCCCGGACCCTCGGCAATACTGGCAACGGGCACGATACCATTCATGAACAGGAAACCAAAAACACCCAACGTCTCTTGGGTAACGCGCGCTTTCCTTTGCTGTCAACGCAAAGGAACTTGGCGCGCGCCGCAGCCCGACCTTGACCCGGCCGCCGTTTTGCGATAACCGCCAAGGCGTTGTTTGCGCCTTTGTGCGTGGGCATCTGACGCCGGGGCGCCCGGAAACATCGCGTCCCAAACCCCCTTGCGGGCCGATCCCGCAGTGTTCAAGGACGCTCATGACCAAGTTTTCCGATCTCGCGCTCGATCCGCGCGTACTTCAGGCCATCGCTGAGGCGGGCTATGAAACACCGACCCCGATTCAAGAACAGGCCATCCCTGAGGCTCTGAAAGGCCGTGACGTGCTGGGCATCGCCCAGACCGGCACCGGCAAGACCGCCAGCTTTACCCTGCCGATGATCACCCTGCTGGGCCAAGGCCGCGCACGGGCGCGGATGCCGCGCAGTCTGGTGCTGGCACCGACCCGCGAACTCGCCGCCCAAGTGGCCGAGAATTTCGACATTTACGCCAAACATACCAAGCTGACGAAGGCGCTGCTGATTGGCGGCGTGTCCTTTGGCGAACAGGACAAGCTGATCGACCGTGGCGTTGACGTGCTGATCGCCACGCCGGGCCGCTTGCTGGACCATTTCGAACGCGGCAAGCTGTTGCTGACTGGCGTGCAGATCATGGTGGTGGACGAAGCCGACCGCATGCTCGACATGGGGTTCATCCCCGATATCGAACGCATCTTCCAACTGACGCCGTTCAGCCGCCAGACGATGTTCTACAGCGCCACGATGGCGCCAGAGATTGAGCGCATCACTTCGACCTTCCTGACCAACCCGGCCAAGATCGAAGTGGCGCGGCAGAATTCGACCTCTGCCACCATCGAACAGCAGTTGGTCCAGTTCACGCCGTCGCGCAAGGACCGCAGCTTTACCGAAAAGCGCGCTTTGTTGCGGGCGCTGATCCGGTCCGAAGGCGAAGGCTGCACCAACGCCATCATCTTCTGCAATCGCAAGATGGATGTGGATGTGGTGGCAAAGTCGCTGAAATCGCATGGTTTCAACGCGGCCCCGATCCATGGCGATCTGGAACAGTCGGTGCGGACCAAGACGCTGGACGGCTTCCGCGACGGGTCGTTGCATCTCTTGGTCGCGTCTGACGTGGCGGCGCGCGGATTGGACATTCCGGCGGTCAGCCATGTGTTCAACTTTGACGTGCCCACCCACCCCGAAGATTACGTCCACCGCATCGGTCGCACGGGTCGTGCGGGGCGTCTGGGCAAGGCCTATACGCTGGCCGTGCCGTCGGATGACAAATACATCACCCAGATCGAAAGCCTTGTGAAACAGGCCATTCCGCGCGGGACTGTTCCGGAAGGTTTGGATTTGGCCGCCGAAGGCTCGGACCGTCCGCAAGGCGAGCGTGGGTCGAAATCGGGTCGTGATTCCGGGCGCGAGTCGGGTCGGGATCGGGGTCGGTCCTCTGGCCGCGACCGCCGCGACGAAAATCGCCCCCGGCGCGAGGACAAGGAACCTGTGGCGGTTGAGGCTGTCGCCGTTGAGGTGGCTGAGGTTGCCGAAGCCCCCCGCCCCGTCCGGGAAGAGCGTGTGCGTGAAGATCGGCCGCGCGAAGACCGCCAAGCCGAGCGCAACACCAATGACCGCCGCGAAGAGCGTCCGCGCAGCGAAGACCGCCGTGACCGGTCCCGCGATGAGCGCCCGCGTGAGGATCGTCCCCGTGACGACCGTCCGCGTGACGACCGTCGCTATGGCCGCGATGACCGCCGCGACACGCCGGTTGTCGGCATGGGCGACCATGTGCCGGACTTCATCTTGCGCAGCTTCAAATTGCCAGAAGCCAAGGTCGAAGAGCATGAAGATGACAGCGTCCTGAACTCTGCCGACGCGTGATCGCAGAACGATAAACGACAAAGGCCGGAAGCATCGCTTCCGGCCTTTTGCATTTCCAAAGACGTGGCGGATTATTCCGACATCAACCGGCTGACCACCACGGTCACCTCTGGCTTCTTGCCGATCTCTTCCATCGCGACCTGACGCACGATCCGGCGCATCGCCTCGTCGAGTTTGTCATCATCGCGCAGCAGTTTGGCAGGAGCCGCAGCAAGGAATTCGTTCAGGTCGGTCTCCAACACTTCAGCCAGCGCGCCAGTGCGTCCGGTTTCGGCAAGGCCAGAGATTTCCACCCAAGCATCGCCCAGCGTGTCGTTTTCTTCGTCCAAGATCACCGTCACCATAACATGGCCATTCAGCGCCATGCGGATACGGTCACGGATCACGCCATCCATCGCACCGACGAGCGAGGTGCCATCGAGGTAAACGCGGCCAGTCTCGATCCGGTCCACCACGACAGGCGCTTCGCCGGTCAGATCAACCATCGTGCCATTGGTGACGATGCTGGAGATAATCCCTGCCTCGCGCCCGATGCGGGCATGTTCGCGCAGATGGCGGTGTTCGCCATGCATCGGGATCAGCATGTCGGGCAGCAGCAGGCGGTGAACATGTTCCAGATCGGGGCGGTTGGCATGGCCCGAGACGTGGTAAAGACCACCAGCATCGTCTTGCACAGTCACATCTTTTTCCGACAGCGCGTTGACGATGCGCAGCACCTCACGCTCATTGCCCGGAATGGTCTTGGACGAGAACAGGAACAGATCGCCTGCCTTCACCTCAAGCCCCAGATACTTGCCGCGTGCCAGTTGTGCGCTGGCCGCCCGGCGTTCACCTTGGCTGCCGGTGACCAACAGCATCAGGTTCTGGCGCGGCAGTTCCAACGCGTCTTCAGGGCTGACGGTCGGCGGGAAATTGGTCAGCACGCCCGATTCCTGCGCCGCTGCCACCATTCGCCGCATGGCGCGACCGAGCAGGCAGACCGAACGATCCGCCGCCCGCGCAGCCTCGGCCAACGTTTTCAGGCGCGCAACGTTCGACGCAAAGGTGGTCGCGACGACCATGCCGCTGGCCTTGGAAACCAGCTCACGGATCGGTTCCTTGATCGACGCCTCGGACCGGCCCGCATGCAATGAGAACACGTTGGTCGAATCGCACATCAGCGCCTTGACCGGGCGTTCCGCCGCAACGGCGGTGAAATGCGCGTCATCCCACGGCTCGCCCACTCCCGGCGCGTGGTCCAGCTTGAAGTCGCCGGTGTGCACGACGCGGCCCGCAGGTGTGTCGATCACAAGCGCAGCACTTTCCGGGATGGAATGGCTGACGGGGACGAATTGCACCTTGAACGGCCCAGCTTCGACCGTCTCAGGCCGCGCAGCCACGGTGCGGATCATGTCCACCGGCAATCCATGCTCTTCGAACTTCAGTCGCCCCAAGGTGGCGGTGAAACGGCGGGCATAGATCGGCTTTTTCAGCTTGGGCCACAGATGCCCCAAGGCACCGATGTGATCCTCATGCGCGTGGGTGATGAAGATCGCCTCGACCCGGTCCAGCTTGTCGGCCAGCCACGAGATATCGGGCAGGATCAGATCGACGCCGGGCGTCGTGTCCATGTCGGGGAAGGTCACGCCCAGATCGACGATGATGAACCGCTCTTTGCCAGCGGGACCATAGCCATAGACGTAACAGTTCATGCCGATCTCCCCGGCGCCGCCGAGGGGAAGATAGACCAGCCGGTTCGAACTCATGCGCTTTCCAGTTCCTTGTTGTGACGATGAATAAGGACCAGACCATGCATGGTCAGGTCATCCTCGACGCTATAAAATAGTTCCGTATCCTGCGCGAAAAGGGACGCGAGGCCCCCCGTCGCAATCACCTTCATCGGGCGGTCACGTTCGCGCCGGACTTCACGGACAATGCCTTCGACAAGACCGATATAGCCCCAATACACGCCCGACTGCATGCAGGCCACCGTATTCGTGCCGATCGCGCGGGCCGGGCGGCTGATATCGACGTGCGGCAGGGCGGCCGCAGCCATATGCAGCGCCTCAAGGCTCAGGTTCACCCCCGGCGCGATCACCCCGCCGATATAGGCGCCGTCGCTGTCGACCACATCAAAGGTCGTCGCGGTGCCGAAATCCACCACCACCAGATCGCCGCCGTGGCGGTCATGCGCGCCCACGGTATTGACCAGACGGTCCGGGCCGACGGTCGTGCCCTGATCCACGCGCGGCAGCACAGGCAGCGCGCATTCGGGTTTGCCCACCACCAAGGGGCGGCATTCGAAGTAACGGTTGCACAGCACCCGCAGGTTAAACACCACGCGCGGCACGGTGCTAGAAATGATGGCATCGGTGATCGTCGCCTCAACCTTGCGCATCATCATCAGCGACGACAGCCAGACGAAATATTCATCCGCCGTGCGTTTGTGATCGGTGGCGATGCGCCATGTCGCGATGAAGCGTTCCCCGTCCCAGATGGAAAACACGGTGTTGGTATTGCCGCAGTCGATGGCCAGAAGCATGGGCATCCCCTTTAGAAAAAGACCTCAGCCGCCGGGATGGCGACCGTGCCCTGCCCGTCGCGCAAGATCAGCGCGCCTGTGGCGTCGATGGTGTCGAAGATGCCAGAGCGTTCCGCCGTCCCGGTGCGGGCGCGGATCACTTGGCCCAAGCGGGCGGCATGGGACAGCCATTCCGCGCGCAGGGGGGCGAAACCTTGGGTGGTGAACGTGTCCTCCCACCGGGCATAGGCGGGGGCGAGGGCGTTCAGGAAAGCCTCAGGCGTCACCCGCACCCCGGTTTCGGATAGCAGCGAGACGGGCGGCACGGCCCCCGGCTCGACCAAGGACGGATCGGGGGCAGAGATCAGATTGACGCCAATCCCGATGGACAGATGCGCGATCCCCCCCGCGCCTGATGCGCTCTCTAGCAGGATCCCCGCCACCTTGCCGCCGTTCAGCAACACATCATTGGGCCATTTCAGCGCGAATGCCCCCGGCAAGCCCGTCAGCGCGACAAAAGCATCGCGCAGCGCCAAGGCGGCGGCAAAGCTGCGCAGGGCGACGGTGCCCGGGTCTTCACGGGGAAACATCAGCAATGTGCCGTAGAAATTCCCCTGCGGGCTGGACCAGGCCCGCGCGCGGCGTCCCCGGCCTGCGGTCTGCTCTAGCCCCAAAACCCAGACAGGCCCCGCAACTTGCGGGGCCAATCGGGCAGCTTCAGCATTGGTGCTGTCAACAGAGGGCAGGACAACGCGCCCCACCCCGGCAGGCCAGCCTGTCATCGCCTCAGTTGACAAGGGACAGGGCGGCGGCAGCGGCGGCGGGTTCGATGCCGAAGAAGTTGGCGATCCCCACCACCATCACCAAGGCCACGCCGACCAACAGGGTCCATTGCACCGGGGCCATGCGGATTTCCACACCTTCGGTTTCCTTGCCGAAATACATGTAGAACACGATCCGCAAGTAGTAAAAGGCCCCGATGACCGACGCGACAGCCCCCGCCACGGCAAGCCATGTCATCCCGGCATCAACGGCGGCGCGCAGAACGTAGAGCTTGCCGAAAAAGCCCAGCATCGGCGGCACACCGGCCAAGCTGAACATCAAAACCAGCACGGCCAGCGCTTTCAACGGCTCACGCTTGGACAACATATTCAGCGCCGAGATATCCGAGACGGGGCGGCCATCCCGCTCCATCGACAGGATGAAGGCGAAGGTGCCGATGTTCATCGTGACGTAGATCGCCATGTAGACCAGCATGGCCTGCACACCCTCAGCCGTGCCAGAGGCGAGGCCCACCAGCGCATAGCCCATATGGGCAATCGACGAATAGGCCATCAGGCGCTTGATGTCGCGCTGCCCGATGGCGGCAACCGCGCCAAGGAACATCGAGATCACCGCCAAAGCGGCCAGCACCTGCGACCAATCGCTGATGATGCCGCCAAAGGCGTCATGCGTCACCCGCGCCATCAGCGCCATCGCGGCCACCTTCGGCGCGGTGGCAAAGAAGGCGGTCACCGGGGTCGGTGCACCCTCATAGACGTCGGGCGTCCACATGTGGAAGGGTGCGGCCGAGATTTTGAACGCCAGACCCGACAGCAAGAACACCAGACCGAACAGCAGGCCCAAAGGTGCGCCGTGATCCAGCGTGGACAGGATGCCGGCAAATTGCGTGGTCCCGGCAAAGCCATAGGTCAGCGAGGCACCGTAAAGCAGCAGGCCCGACGACAACGCGCCAAGGACGAAGTATTTCAAACCGGCCTCGGTCGATTTCACGCTGTCGCGGCGGATGGCGGCGACGACGTAAAGCGCCAAGGATTGCAGCTCCAGCCCCAGATACAGCGTCATCAGATCCCCGGCTGACACCATGATCATCATGCCGATGACGGCCAGCGTCACCAGAACCGGGTATTCAAAGCGCAGCATGTCGCCACGCTGCATGTAGTCCAGACCCATGACCAGCACGGCGGCGGCGGACAGAAGGATGGTGACCTTGGCAAAGCGCGCAAAGCTGTCATCGACGAACAGGCCGCCAAAGGCAGCGCCGCCCTCGCCCGACCCCATGCCGATCCACAGCGCCATGGCGACGAACAGCCCCGCCGTGGCCCATGAGATCACAGGGGCGAGTTTGTCCTTGCTGCCATAAACCCCGAACATCAACGCGGCCATGGCATAAAGCGCCAGAACCACCTCGGGCAGGACAAGTGAGAAATCTGCGGAAGTCATCTCGGGTCGTCCCTCAGTTCAGGGCCACTTGCGTGGCATCGGCGGCGGGAAGCGCCGCGTGATAGTCAGTGACCAAGGCCTTCACCGAAGGCCCGATTATATCGGTAACAAGCGACGGATAGACGCCAAGGATCAGCGTCGCCGCGATCAGGGGGGCGAAAATCGCCCGCTCCCGCCGCGACATGTCGGTGATCGACCGCAGGGCCTCTTTCACCAACTCACCCATCACCACGCGGCGGTAGAGCCACAGCGCATAGGCCGCAGACAGGATCACGCCCGAGGTCGCTACAGCAGCGACCCAGGTGTTGACCTGGAAGATGCCCATCAACGTCAGAAATTCGCCGACAAAGCCGCTTGTGCCCGGCAGGCCGACGTTGGCCATCGTGAAGAACATGAACACCAGCGCATAGGCGGGCATCCGGTTCACAAGGCCGCCGTAAGCGTCAATCTCACGCGTATGGATGCGGTCATAGATCACGCCCACGCACAGGAACAACGCGCCAGAGATGAAGCCATGGCTCAGCATCTGGAAGATCGCGCCGTCGATGCCCTGTTGGTTGGCGGTAAAGATGCCCATCGTGACGTACCCCATATGGGCCACCGACGAATAGGCGATCAGCTTTTTCATATCCGACTGCGCCAGTGCGACCAGCGAGGTATAGACGATGGCAATCGCCGACATCCAGAACACCAAGGGTGACAGGATATCGGACGCCACCGGGAACATCGGCAGGCTGAAGCGCAGGAAGCCGTAGCCGCCCATCTTCAGCAGGATTGCCGCCAGCACAACCGACCCCGCCGTCGGGGCCTGAACGTGGGCATCGGGCAACCACGTATGCACCGGCCACATCGGCATCTTCACCGCGAAAGACGCGAAGAAGGCAAGGAACAGCAGCGTCTGCACCCCACCCGCAATGTGCAGGCCAAGCAGGCTCATGTCTGCATGCGGGAAGTCAAAGGCCATCAGCGTCGGAATGTCGGTGGTGCCCGCCAGCATATACATGACGATCATCGCCACCAGCATCAGGACCGAGCCGAGGAAGGTGTAGAGGAAGAACTTGAACGAGGCGTAGATCCGCTCTTTGCCGCCCCAGATGCCGATGATCAGGAACATCGGGATCAGGCCCGCCTCAAAGAACACATAGAACAGCATCAGATCCAGCGCGCAGAACACACCGATCATCAGCGATTCCAGCAGCAGGAACGCGATCATGTATTCCTTGACGCGGGTTTCGACGTGCCACGCGCTCGCGATGACCAAGGGCATCAGGAAGGTGGTCAGCATGACGAACAGAACGGAAATCCCGTCCACGCCCATCTTGTAGTTCAGGCCCATGATCCAGTCGTATTCCTCGACGAACTGGAAGCCGGTGTTGTCCGGATCGAACCCCGCCAGCAGGAACAGCGACACAAGGAACGTGGCCGATGTGGCAAACAGCGCCAGCCATTTGGCGTTGCGCTGCGCCGCCGCATCCTGCCCGCGCCCAAAGAGCGCAAGGATACCCGCCGCAACCGCCGGGATGAAGGTGATGATCGAGAGGAGGTTATCCATCAGTGCGCGCCCCCCGAGAGCGTCATCCAGGTGATCAGGGCAGCGATGCCCAGAACCATGGCAAAGGCGTAGTGGAACAGGTAGCCCGACTGCGCGCGCGCAGCGAGGCGGGTGAAGAAGGGGATGATCCCCATCGCGATGCCGTTGATCGACCCGTCGATGATATCGCCATCGCCGCGCTTCCACAGGAAGCGGCCCAGCCATTTGGCAGAGCGGACGAAGATCACATCGTAAAGCTCGTCAAAGTACCATTTGTTCAAGAGGAACAGGTACAGTGGCCGCTGGCTTTCCGCCAGTTTGCCCGGCAGGTCGGGGCGGCGGATGTAGAACTGGAACGCCATCAGGAAGCCCAAGACCATCGCGACAAAGGGCGAAACCTTGACCCATTTCGGCACCAGATGCGCCTCATGCAGCACATGGTTTTCCGCGC
>NKIT01000281.1 GCA_002256185.1 Rhodobacteraceae bacterium PARR1
GGTTCGGTCGAGAAGTACATTACCGACACTGCCTTTGCCATGGGCTGGCGCCCAGACATGTCCAAGGTCAAGTCGACCGGCAAGCGCGTTGCGATCATCGGCGCCGGCCCTGCTGGCCTTGGTTGTGCTGACGTACTGGTGCGTAACGGCGTGACCCCGGTGGTCTTCGACAAGAACCCGGAAATCGGCGGTCTGCTGACCTTCGGTATTCCCGAGTTCAAGCTGGAAAAAACCGTGCTCAGCAACCGCCGTGAAGTGTTCACCGGCATGGGCATCGAGTTCCGTCTGAACACCGAAATCGGCAAGGACGTGACCATCGACCAGCTGCTGGCTGAGTACGATGCCGTGTTTATGGGTATGGGTACTTATACCTACATGAAGGGCGGCTTCCCGGGTGAAGACCTGCCAGGCGTGTATGACGCCCTGGATTTCCTCATCGCCAACGTCAATCGCAACCTTGGTTTCGAGAAGTCGGCTGAAGACTTTATCGACATGAAGGGCAAGAAGGTCGTGGTCCTCGGTGGTGGCGATACCGCCATGGACTGCAACCGCACCTCGATCCGCCAAGGCGCCAAGGCCGTGACCTGCGCCTACCGCCGTGACGAAGAGAACATGCCTGGTTCGCGCAAAGAGGTGAAGAACGCTAAGGAAGAAGGCGTGAAGTTCCTCTACAATCGCCAGCCCATCGCCATCGTTGGC
>NKIT01000282.1 GCA_002256185.1 Rhodobacteraceae bacterium PARR1
GCCAAGAACTGCAGAGGTGCAGGCTCAGAAGCGGTTGCGGCCACGATGATCGAGTACTTTAGAGCGCCGGCTTCTTCGAGGGTTTTCACCAACTGAGCAACGGTCGAACGCTTTTGGCCGATCACGACGTACACGCAGTAAAGCTTTTGGCTTTCTGGCGCGTTAGTGTCATGGGCTTCGCGCTGATACAGGATCGCGTCGATGGCGATGGCGGTCTTACCGGTTTGACGGTCGCCGATGATCAATTCGCGTTGGCCGCGGCCGATTGGGATCAGCGCGTCAATGGACTTAATCCCGGTCTGCATGGGCTCATGCACCGACTTACGAGGGATAATGCCGGGGGCCTTAACGTCCACCTGCTTACGCTCGGCTTCGATATCAACCAGAGGGCCTTTGCCGTCGATGGGCTCACCCAGTGGGTTCAGCACGCGACCGAGCAAACCTTTGCCGACAGGAACAGACACGATTTCACCGAGGCGCTTTACGGTGTCGCCTTCTTTGATCCCACGGTCTTCACCGAAGATCACGACGCCGACATTGTCGCGCTCCAGGTTCAAGGCCATGCCTTTGATCCCGCCTGGGAACTCAACCATTTCGCCCGCTTGGACGCTGTCGAGGCCATAGACCCGGGCGATACCGTCACCAACGGACAAAACGGTGCCGACGTCAGCAACAGCTGCCTCAGCGCCGAAGTTT
>NKIT01000130.1 GCA_002256185.1 Rhodobacteraceae bacterium PARR1
CATCAGAAAACCCAGTGTCAGGGGGCCGGTCGTCGTCATCTCAATCCTCGGGCCACCAACCGGGCGAGGTGGGCGCCCCGTCATCATACTGCGCCAACCACTGTGCCATGGTGTCACGATTGCGCAAAAAGCCCTTGTAGGCGGCCAGATCGGGATGGATGTCGCGCACCACGCGGTGCAGGCGGCGGCCCCATTTCGGCACGGTCACCAACTCTTCGAACTTGGCCAGATAGGCGCGGATATCAAAGGCAATCGCATTGGACCGCGGCAAACGATAAAGCGACTGCAATTCGACCCGCAGATGCATCATAGGCCCGACATTGTCCGGCGTCAGTTGCGTGCGCATATGGCCCCATTCAGGATAGGTCTCGGGCGCGGTATCGAGCAGCGGATTGATCGTCATCGTCCAATTGAACCGCCGCACCGGTGCGCCGTGCTGCAATTTCAGCAGGAATTTCAGCGCCCGGTCAAAGATGCCCTTTTCATGCGCCAGTGGCACCGGCGCGTGCCATTCGTGGAAATTCATGCCGATGTCGAAATCCAGCGACCAGTCAGCCTGCGTCGTGACCATCCCCGCATCCACCCAGAGCGTGCCGTCACGTTCATCCTGCAAGGTGAAATCGCCCTGCGTCTGGCGCGTGATATATTCCATCGGGCCATAGGGCAGGGTCGACTCGTCCAGAAAGGTGAAGGTCTGGTCAATCCCGAGCGGGCGGTTGATCCAATGCCAGCGGTTGCCGTCCTTGGACAGGGAAAACCACTGCGGATAGTCCCGCGCCTTGGTTTCCATGATCAGTTCCAGCAAATCCCACCCCGCCAGCGTCATGTGCGGCAAGGACTGGCAGCGCAACGGGTCTTTTGCCAGCACGCGCGCGCGGTCGCGCATCTCGCTCAGGTAATGTTCATCGACATCAAAGGTCTTTTCAAAGACCGATCCTTTGCGCCCCGGCACATGCGGTTCGATATTGACCGAATACATGTATTCGTCCCGGTCAAACGGAAAGGGAAAGCGCCGGATCGCCGCCGGAGAATTGCGATAGGTGAAATCCCCGTGAATGTCTCATCCCGGAAAAAGTCATCGAAGCCGTATTTGAAATCGAGGCTCATGGGGTCTCTCCTATCGGTCAAGGACCAGCGTCTGCCCGGTAAAGCGGCTGACGCAGGGCATGATTTTGGTTCCGGTGGCCTGTTCTGCCTCTGTCAGCCAGTGATCGCGGTGGTCGATCTGGCCGTCGCAGCGCAGCACCTGCGTCTCGCATTGCCCGCAGGCCCCGCCCCGGCACAGGTAAGGCGCATCGACGCCCGCCGCCTCCATCGCCTCAAGCAGGGATTGGGTCGGCCCGACAGTGATGGTCTTGCCCGATGCCGCAAGCTCAACCGCAAAGGGCGCACCCGTGGCGGGGGCGGTGAATTCTTCGAAATGCACGGCATGGGCTGGCAGTCCTGCCGCCGCCGCCGTCGCCCGCACCCAAGCCAGCATGCCCTTGGGTCCGCAGCAGTAAAGATGCGTGCCGATGGGTTGCCGCGCCAAAAGGTCTACCAGCGGCATAGCCTGCCCCGCATCGTCGTAATACAGGTTCACCCGATCACCATAGCGCCCGCGCAGATCATCGGCATAGGCAGCCAGCGCAGGGTTGCGCGCGGCATAGTGCAACTCGAACCGCCCACCGAACCGCGCCAGTTGGTGCATCATCGCGACAAAGGGCGTGATCCCGATCCCGCCTGCAAGAAACAGATGCTTGCGCGCGCGATTGTCCAGCGGGAACAGGTTTACGGGATGGCTCAGCACCATCTCCATCCCCGGCCTGACATGGGTGTGCATGAACATCGACCCGCCCCGCCCCTGATCATCCCGCCGGACCGAGATTTCGTAGCCCGAACGATCTTCGGGGTCGGACATCAAGGAATAGGGGTTCAGGCGGCGCGTGCCATGATCGTCCATTTCGATCACGGTATGCGCCCCGCCGGAAAAGGCCGGCAGATCGCCGCCATCCCGCGCGACAAAGCGAAAGCGCGTGATCAGGTCGTTGACGCGGACAACCTCGGCCACCCGCACATTCAGTTTCGCTCCGCCGCTCATTTGAAGCGCTCCACCGCCGCAGGGATCAGGCCCTTGTCTTCCGCATCAATGTTCACGCCCTGAAAGGCAGCGATCCGGCGCGAGTAGTGGTCGCGCACGAAAAGATGCAGCCCGCAATGGCTGCACTGGAACGGATCGGTGCGGACGTTTTCGGTGATCCCCTTGCAATGCACGCATTGCACCCGCCGCACAGTGGAACCGCGATGTTCCTTTTGGATGTCGCCATGCGGAAAACCCGTCGCCATCACATCGCGTTCGGCCTGCCCCATCAGCCCCTCGGTCCCGGCCAGATAGACCTGCGTGCCCATCGGCAAATCCAGCAACACCCGCGCCAGCCGGAACAACAGTGTCGGCACCGAAGCCGCCTGTTGCGCCTGCCGCGCGCCCAAACCCGCGATCACGTCCCATTGGTTCGTGCCGTTCGGCCCGGCGGTATAAAGCACATGGCACCGCGCCAGCATCACCGGCGCATCCGGCGCCTTGGCGATCATCGCCGCCACGGCATCCGCACCTTCACCATCGGCGACGATCAGGTGAAACGCCCCCGGACGCGGCACAAGTGGCGCGTAGACAGGACGGCTGATGATCGAGGGCGGAAAGGGCGTCTGTGTCATGCTGAAAGCCATGAAATCCGATGAGATGTGCCTGCCGCAAGGCCCCCATCCGCACGGGCGGACCTTGCGGCAGGCAAAGGCTCAGCCTTGGGCCGAGCGGCGCTTTTTGTCGATGTCGTAGAAGGGCAGCGAATGGGTCTCTGCGGCAATCGGGCCATGCGTGCCACAACGCACCTCAAGACCCACGCCATTGGTCGCGCAATCGACCGGCAGCCGCGCAATCGCCACGGTCCAGTCGTTCAGCGGCGAATACATCGCCTGCGTCACCACACCCACCTTGGCCCCATCGCGGAACACCGGCGCGCCGTTGCCGGGGACATTCTTGCCCGCCAGTTTCAGCCCCCAGATCTTGAACCGCTCACGCCCTTTCAGACGGTAGTGTTCCTCGGCCCCGCGGAAGCCCACCTTGCCGGGCGAGACGGTGAAATCGAGGCCAAGTTCCCACAGCGTGTCGCCCGGACCTTCGTTTTCAAAGGGATACATCTCAGAGTTATCGAAGGGGAAGAACAGCAGGTAGCTTTCCGTCCGCAACATATCCAGCGTGGTAAAGCGGCAGGGGATGATCCCCATCGCAGCACCTTCTTCAAGGATGCGGTCCCAGATCACCCCGGCATCCTGCCCACGGCAGAAAATCTCATAGCCGCGCTCACCCGTGTATCCGGTGCGGCTGATGGTGATCGGCTTGCCGAACAGGCTGGTCGGCATGTGGCTGAAATAGGGAAGCGCGCGGATGCCCGGAATGTGCTTTTCCAGATAGTCCACCGCCATCGGCCCCTGCAACGACAGGTCATGCAGGTTGTCGTCAAAGCGCAGCGACACATCGCGGCCCGTGGCGGCCATCGTCAGTTGCTCATGCCCCTGCCCCGACCCGTGCACCACGGTAAAGCTGTTCGGCCCCATGCGGTAGATCACGCAGTCGTCAATGAACTTGCCCGCGTCGTTCAGCATGCAGGCATAGACCGCGCGGCCGGGCATCAGCTTTTCCATGTTCCGCGTCGTGGCGCGTTCGATCACATGCGAAGCGGCAGGCCCGGTCAGGTGCACCTTTTTCAGGCCCGACACATCCATCAGCCCCGCCTTGGTGCGGATCGCCATGTATTCGGCATCCGGGTCCCCCTTGGAATAGGACCATGCGGTGCCCATGCCGGACCAATCCTCAAGATCAGAGCCGAGCGCGCGGTGGCGGTCGCCCAAGGCCGAAAAGCGCCAGGAATTCGTCATCTGTGGTCCCCCTGAACCAAGCGTTGTTTTCAAGAAGTCTGTGGGGACTCCCCGCGAAAATCAATAATGAAAGTCAATTTTCTTTCTCTGTAGAAAACATTCTTCCAGAAAAAAGGGGCCCTCGCCGGGGCCCCTTTTCTGCGTTCAGCACATGACCAGTGTCATGCCGGCAAGACAAAGAACCAGTTCGCCCACAAAACGACGACCGCCCCGGCGACAAGCGCCAGATAGGGCAGCACGCCCGCCTTGCGTTCCCCCAAGTCGCCTTCGGCAAGGCCCAGATCATCATAGGCTTCCTTCGGGAATCGCCCGCCGTCTTGCAGGTAGTGGCGATACCAGAACACCGGAATGATCATCGCGGCGAAGATCAGCCCCGACCAAAGCGCATTCTCATAACCCCAGACCTTGGCACCCGCGCCAAGGAACAGCGCGTTGACAAAGGCCAGAACGGTATTGATCCCGATCAGCACGGCGGGCGCTTTCCACGGGCGTTCGATATGGGCCGAATCGATGCGGTGGATCCACCCTGCGTTCAGGTTCAGGAAGTTGAACAGGATGTAGCCCACGTTCGAGATGGCCAGAACGTAGAAGTAGCCGCCCACATCCGACGCCAGCGCCAAGAGCACGACGTTAAAGCAGAAGTCGGTCCACATCGCCTTGGAGGGCACGCCCTTTTCGTTGACCGTGGACAGATAGCGCGGCAGCCAGCCGTCCTTGGACCCCTGATAAAGCGTCCGCGACGATCCGGCCAAGGCAGTCATGATCGCCATGAACAGCGCAAGGATCATCAGGATCACGAATATCTGGGTGATGACCGGCCCGCCGCCCATCATGTTGCCCAAAGCCTCGCCCACGCCGGTGCCATCGACGATTCCCGTGGACAACATGCCTTCCATGCCCAGAACCCCTTGGAACGAAAAGGGGATCAGGAAGAAGAACACCGCACAGAGCAGACCCGAATAAAAGATGGCGCGGAAGGTGTCGCGCTTGGGGTCTTTCAGTTCTGCCGTATAGCAGACCGCGGTTTCAAAGCCATATGTGGACCAGGCCGCGATATAAAGCCCACCGAGGAACAGCGTCCAGCCGCCGATGGACCAATCGCCATCCACGCCCGAATAGGCGGCGGTGGGCGGCAACAGGTTGGTGACGTTCATCGTATTGATCGCGCCGGTAAAGATCGGCACCAGACCCACCAGCAGCAGCGGCACCAGAACCACGATCGCAAGCACCTTCTGCGCACTGGCGGTCGAGGCGATGCCGCGATGCTGGATGCTCAGGATGATCAGCATCAGGATGACGCCGATGATGAAGGTCGAGTTGAAGTGCAGCGTCCCCAGACCGGGAATCGCGATGTTGAAAGCTTCGAACACACGGAAGGCCGGGGTCAGCGCGGCAACGCCATCTGCCGTGGCAACCGCCTTGATCGCATCTTCAACGCCCACACCCGAATTCGCGGCGATGTAATCCATCACCGATTGGGTTTCGGCGGTGTAGCTGGCCAGATTGGCGGCCACCCAGTCCAGCACCGGCTGGCTGTCAGCCAGCGGAATGGGGAACAGCGCGTTCAGGATATAGCCCGCAGCGATGGCGCACCCCAGCGACAGCACGGGCGACCACGCAAACCAGTTGCACCACACCGACAGCGGCGCGATCAGCTTGGAATAGCGCAGCCAAGCCGTTGCGCCGTAAACCGACGTGCCGCCCGACTTGTTGCCGAACATGCCCGCCATTTCGGCATAGGTGAAGCTTTGCAGAAACCCCATGACCATCGAGATCATCCAGACGGCAAAGGCAAGTTTGCCCGTCGTCCCCGCAATCCCGCCAATCGAAAACAGCACCAGCGGCGGAACCCCCGCTGCCACCCAAAACGCGCCCTTCCAGTCGAGCGCGCGGACCATTTGGCCCGATCCCACGTCTTTTGACATTCCCTCGCCTTCCCGTTGATCGGCAGAGGTTTGACGGCAGGGCCGCCCCCTCCGCGCTTGCAGTCGTTGTCTCGCCAGAGGCCGATCCGGCTGTTGGTTGTCCCTTGTCTCGTCGTGCCCCTTGCGTCGGTCCGCCGCAGTCATGCGCCTGCGGCCCGATGCCGCAAGCAAAGCACGGCGGAACCGTCAATGCGAGAAAAAATTCATCTGGACGAAAATAAGTTTCCTACTGGTTCGACAGGCCGGAAAACTGCCTGTTTCCAATGCAAAAGACCCCCGGCGAGCACCAGGGGCCTTTCGGAGGGCTTTTGTCAGCCATCCTTTCGTCAGTTCCGAAGGTAGCTTTCCATCGAATCTTCCAGCGCATCTTTCCACGGGGTGTGGTGGACCGGGGCCATCGTGCCGGTGATGACCGACCGATAGGCGTGGTTGCGAAAGCCCATGATGTCGTCCTTCTTGTGGTCCTTCCACTCAAAGAACGCCTCACAAGCCCCTTCGATGTCAAAGTTCGGATAATCGGTTTCCGCGACCAGTTCTTTCACGTAGTCGGCCTGATAATGGATGGCGTCATGGGCGTCCTGCCCCGCATCCTCACCCGCCACACGATCCGTCACGTCTTGCAGCAGCGCCGCCTTGTCGGTCGGGATGGCAATCCGCCCCATGATCGCATCGCGCACCCACCATGCCTGCGCGTCGAACATGTTGAAGGTGAACCACTGGTCCTGCATGCCCAGATAAAAGAGCTTCGGGTTATGGACCCAAGCCACCCCCTTATACAGGTCCGCCGTCGCCAAACGGTTCGCGGTTTTCAGCCGCAGATCGTCGGGCAGGAACGGGAAGTGGTGCTTGTAGCCGGTGCACAGGATGATCGCATCCACCCGCTTTGACGTGCCGTCGATGAAATAGGCGGTGTCCTCATCCACCCGTTCCAGCTTTGGCACCTCTTTCCAGTTGTCGGGCCAGTTGTAGCCCATCGGCGCGTTGCGATAGGCGACGGCGATGGACTTCGCGCCATACTTCCAGCACTGCGACCCAATATCTTCGGCCGAATAGCTGGAGCCCAAGATCAGCAGATCCTTGCCCGAAAACTCCCGCGCGTCGCGGAAGTCATGGGCATGCAGAACGCGGCCGTTGAATTTGTCAAAGCCCGGATATTCCGGCACATTCGGCACCGAGAAATGCCCAGAGGCGATGATGACGTGATCAAACACCTCATCATACATGCGGTCGGCTTTCAGGTCATGCGCCGTCAGCGTGAACATCCCCGTCGCCGCGTCATGACGCACCATCCGCACCGTGGTTTCAAAGCGAATCCAGTCCCGCACGCCCGCCTTTTTCACCCGGCCTTCGATATAGTCAAACAGCACCGCGCGCGGCGGATAGCTGGCGATCTGCTTGCCGAAATGCTCTTCAAACGAATAGTCGGCGAATTCCAACCCTTCCTTCGGGCCATTCGACCACAGATAGCGATACATACTGCCATGCACCGGTTCCCCGTTCGCATCCAGCCCCGTGCGCCACGTGTAGTTCCACAAACCGCCCCAGTTCGCCTGCTTTTCGAAACAGACCACCTCGGGGATTTCGGCCCCTTTGGCCTGTGCTGACTGGAACGCGCGCAATTGGGCAAGGCCGGACGGCCCCGCCCCGATGACGGCAACTCTTTTGTTCATGGACACCTCCGCGTAATTGGTCTTGGCAGTCGTTGTCGCACAGTCGTTTTGCGCGCTGCCTTTGGCTGGGATGCTAGAACCGCAGTTCCGCGTGTGTCAAATCTTATTCCTAGCATGAAAAACGAAAAACGCCCGCAGCCGGGGCCACGGGCGTTTCAGGGTCATCGCAAGGGCCGCTTAAGGCGCGTGATCAGATGTCCAGCGTGTTCTCTGTTTCCCATTTCGAGAAGTGCGAGGCGTAGCTGTTCCATTCCTGATGCTTCAGCTTCAGATAGGCCGAGGAAAACTCTTCGCCCATCATCGCCTTCAGCGTGGTGTCGCGGTCATAGTCGCGCAGCGCATCCAACAGGTTCAGCGGCAGCTTGGGCGCATCCGTCACAGTATGGCCCATCTGATACATGTCGATGTCATGGCGCGGCCCCGGATCGGCCTTGGTCCGCACACCGTCCAGCCCGGCGGCAAGGATCACCGCCTGCATCAGATAGGGGTTCGCCGCGCCATCGGGCAGGCGCAGTTCAAACCGCCCCGGACCCGGCACGCGCACCATATGGGTGCGGTTGTTGCCGGTCCATGTCACGGTATTGGGCGCCCATGTCGCCCCCGACGATGTGCGCGGCGCGTTGATGCGCTTGTAGCTGTTGACCGTCGGATTGCAGATCGCCGCCAAAGCGCTGGCATGTTTCATGATGCCGCCAAGGAAGTGCCGCCCTTGGTCCGACAGGCCCAATTCCTTGGTCTTGTCGGCAAAGGCATTGGTCTTGCCGTCCAGATCCCAGACCGAGATATGGGCATGGCAGCCAGACCCCGTCAGCCCCTTGAACGGTTTGGGCATGAAGGTCGCGCGCAGACCGTGCTTTTCCGCCACCGACTTCATCATGAACTTGAAAAAGCTGTGCTTGTCGGCAGTGGCCAGCACGTCATCATATTTCCAGTTCATCTCGAACTGGCCGGTCGCGTCTTCGTGGTCGTTCTGATAGGCCTCCCAGCCCATCTCAAGCATGTAGTCGCAGACTTCCGAGATGCAGTCGTATTGCCGCATCACCGCCTGCTGGTCGTAGCAGGGCTTTTCGGCGGTGTCATAGGGGTCGGCCACGCGGTCGCCTTCGGGTGTCAGCAAAAAGAATTCCGGCTCTACCCCGGTCTTGACGCGCAAGCCTTCTTTCGCCGCCTCGTCGATCAGGTTGCGCAGCACGTTGCGCGGGGCCTGCTTCAACGGCTGCTCTTCCATCACGCAGTTCGAAGCGACCCACGCCACCTCTTTCTTCCACGGCAATTGGATCGCTGCTTCAGGATCGGGGACCGCCATCATGTCGGGATGGGCGGGGGTCAGGTCGAGCCATGTCGCAAACCCGGCGAAACCCGCCCCATCCACCGCCATGTCATTGATCGCCGCCGTCGGAACCAGCTTTGCCCGCTGGCCGCCGAACAGGTCGGTGTAAGAGACCATGAAATACCGGACGCCCCTGTCCGTGGCCCATTTGGCAAGATCTTTCGCCATCGTTAACTCCCTGTCGTTTTTGTCGTTGGAAAAGGAAATGGCGGCTTAAAAGCCGCCATTCCGTCCCGGTATCCAGTTGGTGCCCGCCAGCGGAACCCCTGCCATCGCTGCCGCTTCGATGGTCAGAGAGCACAGGTCCTCGGGTTCAAGATTGTGCAGATGGTTTTTGCCGCAGGCGCGCGCGATGGTCTGTGCCTCAAGCGTCATGACCTTGAGGTAGTTTTTCAGCCGCCGCCCGCCCAGCACGGGGTCAAAGCGGGCCGAAAGTTCCGGGTCTTGGGTCGTGATGCCCGCCGGATCGCGGCCTTCGTGCCAATCGTCATAGGCATCGGCGGTGGTGCCCAGCTTTTGGTATTCTTCTTCCCATTTCGGGTCGTTGTCGCCCAAGGCAATCAACGCCGCCGTCCCGATGGCCACCGCATCCGCACCCAAGGCCATGGCTTTGGCCACATCGGCCCCGCTGCGAATGCCGCCCGACACGATCAGTTGCACCTTGCGATGCATGCCAAGGTCTTGCAGCGCCTTCACCGCCTGCGGGATACAGGCAAGGATCGGCATGCCGACATGTTCGATGAACACATCCTGCGTCGCCGCCGTGCCACCCTGCATGCCGTCCAGCACCACCACATCCGCCCCTGCCTTCACCGCCAGCGCCGTGTCATAATAGGGCCGCGCGCCGCCGATCTTGACGTAGATCGGCTTTTCCCAATCGGTGATCTCGCGCAGTTCCATGATCTTGATTTCCAGATCATCCGGCCCTGTCCAATCCGGGTGACGGCAGGCGGAACGCTGGTCAATCCCCTTGGGCAGGTTGCGCATATTGGCCACGCGGTCGGAAATCTTCTGACCCAGCAGCATGCCGCCGCCGCCCGGTTTCGCGCCCTGACCCACCACGATTTCAATCGCATCGGCGCGGCGCAGGTCGTCGGGGTTCATGCCATAGCGGCTAGGCAGATATTGATAGACCAGCGTTTTGGAATGGCCGCGTTCCTCTTCGGTCATGCCGCCATCGCCGGTGGTGGTCGATGTGCCCGCCGCCGACGCGCCACGTCCCAACGCCTCTTTGGCCGGGCCAGAGAGCGCGCCAAAGGACATGCCCGCAATGGTGATCGGAATCTCCAAATGGATCGGCTTTTTGGCAAAGCGGGTGCCCAGCCAGACATCGGTCGCGCATTTCTCGCGGTAGCCTTCCAGCGGATAGCGGCTGATCGAAGCCCCAAGGAACAGCAGGTCGTCAAAATGCGGCAAGTGCCGTTTGGTGCCGCCACCGCGGATGTCATAGATGCCGGTCGCAGCGGCGCGGCGGATTTCGGCATTGACCGCCGGGGTGAAGGTCGCCGAATAGCGCGGGGGGGGGCGGGGGAAATCGGTCATTTCTCTCTCAATACGCGGCGGCGTTGTCGATGTTGAAGGTATAGAGCTTGCGGGCAGACCCATAGCGGCGGAACTCTTCGGGACGCGCCAGATGGTCCGCCTCGCCACGCTTCAAAAGGTCGGCCAAGAGCGCGATGTGTTCGGGCCGCATCTCTTTTTCGATGCAATCTGCACCCAGCGATTTGACGGACCCGCGCACAAAGAGACGCGCCTCATAAAGGCTGTCACCCAGCGCTTCGCCAGCATCGCCCAGCACGACCAGACTGCCCGATTGCGCCATGAAGGCGGACATATGGCCGATGTTGCCATGCACCACGATCTCGATGCCCTTCATCGAAATCCCGCAACGCGAACTGGCATTGCCCTTGATGACCAAAAGCCCGCCGCGCCCGGTGGCCCCGGCATATTGGCTGGCGTCACCGTCGATGATGACAGTGCCCGACATCATGTTTTCGGCCACGCCCGGCCCGGCGCTGCCCTTGATGCGGACGGTAGCCTGCTTGTTCATGCCCGCGCAATAATAGCCGGTCGATCCCAGCACGGTCACATCAATGGGCGCGTCAATCCCTGCGGCGATGGCATGCGCGCCCTTGGGGTTCTTCACCTGCCAAGCGGTCTGGTTGGTCGTGCCTTTCAGGGCATGCAGCGAAGCGTTCAGCCCCCGCAGCCCGTCAGCGGCCAGATCGTAGATTTCCATTCTCTCAACGCTCCCAGAAGTAGACGGTGGCAGGCTCCGGCTCCCAGACCCGCGCGGTTTCGATCCCCGGCAGGTTGACGAGCGCGCGGTATTCCGACCCAAACGCCACATATTGATCAGTTTCGGCCATGACAGCCGGTTTGCAGGCGATGGGATCACGCACCACGCCAAAGCCGTTCTTGGTGCCGACGACAAAGGTGAAGAACCCGTCCAGATCGGTCAGCGTCGCCTCAAGCGCATTGCCCAGCGTCTCGCCGCTTTGCAGCTTGTGGCTGATGAAGGCCGCGCCCACCTCGGTATCGTTTTCGGTCTCAAACGTCATGCCCAGACGCTTCAATTCGCGCCGCACGCCGTTGTGGTTCGAGAGCGAGCCGTT
>NKIT01000131.1 GCA_002256185.1 Rhodobacteraceae bacterium PARR1
TCGTTTCGGCTTCCTCTGTCGGGGGGGGGTCGGCTTCCGCCCCCGTGGTGCCGTCTGCCGCATCCTGTGCGACGTCCGGCATGGCCGTCTCGGCCGCGTCAACCGGCGTTTTGGCCGCTGCGCTGTCCGCACCGGCGGGCAGCATCGGCTCTGCCTCTGGCGCGGCCCCCTCTGCCACGGCTTCACCGGGCAAAACCGGGCGCGGGGCAACCTGCGAGACCACCGCAAGCCCCAAACCGGCGACCCCGCCGCCCCAAACCAGCCCTGCCACGAACCTACGCAGCAAACCTGCCTCCTTGCCGTCCCTTCCCGGATTGGCTCCGGGCTTTTTCGACGCATCCCGGCGCGCCAAAACCGCGCGGTTTCCCTTGACGCCCCTTGGCGGACCTGACCATGTATAGCCCGACCCGTAAAGGTCTTCATCCCCTATCGCCACGGGCCCTGCAAGATGCTGCTTCTGATCGATAACTACGACAGTTTCACCTATAATCTCGTGCATTACTTGGGCGAATTGGGCGCGGATGTCGTGGTCCGGCGCAATGACGCGCTGGATGTGCAGGCGGTTTTGGCCATGCGCCCTGATTGCATCGTGCTGTCGCCCGGCCCTTGCGATCCTGCACAGGCGGGCATCTGCCTGCCCCTGACCACGGCGGCGGCAGAGGCGCGGATACCCCTGCTGGGCGTTTGCCTTGGCCATCAGACGATTGGTGAGGCGTTCGGCGGCAAAGTCGTGCGCTGCCATGAGATCGTCCATGGCAAGATGGGCACGATGCACCATGCCGGTCAGGGCATGTTCCGTGGCCTGCCCTCGCCCTTTCTTGCCACGCGCTATCATTCGCTGATCGTGGACCGCGCCACCCTGCCTGACTGCCTTGAAGTGACGGCTTGGCTTGAGGATGGCACCATCATGGGCCTGCGCCACAAGGAGCGTTTGATCGAAGGCGTGCAGTTCCACCCCGAAAGCATCGCATCCGAACACGGGCACCAACTGCTGCGTAATTTCCTGCAAGAAGCGGCGGCCGCAAAGGTGGCGGCATGAGCGACATCCTTCGCCCCCTGATCGGCATCGCCGCCGAACGCCCCTTGACGCGCATTGAGGCTGAGGCGGCTTTCGGCGCCCTGTTCGAAGGGGCCGCCACCCCCGCGCAGGTTGGCGGGTTCCTGATGGCGCTGCGGACGCGCGGTGAGACGGTTGATGAATACGCCGCCGCCGCATCCGTGATGCGGTCGAAGTGCAATCCCGTGTCGGCCCCTGCGGGTGCCATGGACATCGTGGGCACCGGGGGCGATGGCAAAGGCACGCTGAACATCTCAACCGCGACCGCCTTTGTCGTGGCAGGCGCTGGCGTCTGCGTGGCCAAGCATGGCAACCGGAACCTGTCTTCCAAATCCGGGTCCGCCGATGCGCTGACGGAAATGGGCCTGAACGTGATGATCGGCCCCGATGTGGTCGAAAAATGCCTGACCGAGGCCGGGATCGGCTTCATGATGGCCCCGATGCACCATCCCGCGATGCGCCATGTCGGGCCGGTGCGGATGGAGTTGGGCACAAGGACGATCTTCAACATCCTCGGCCCGCTGACCAATCCCGCAGGCGTAAAACGCCAACTGACCGGCGCGTTTTCCACACGGATGATCCGCCCGATGGCCGAAACCCTGCTGACCTTGGGGTCGGAAAAAGCATGGCTGGTGCATGGTGGGGATGGGACGGATGAAATCTCCATCGCCGCGAAAACCCATGTTTGCGCGGTCGAAGGCGGTTTCATCAAGGAATTCCAGATCGGCCCCGAAGATGCAGGCCTGCCTTACCATCCGTTTGAAGCGATCCTTGGCGGAACGCCTGCCGAAAATGCCGCCGAATTCCGTGCGCTGCTGGATGGCGCGACGGGCGCGTATCGCGATGCTGTCCTGTTGAACTCTGCCGCCGCCTTGGTCGTTGCCGAAAAGGTGGGCAGCCTGACCGATGGGGTTGCGATGGCCCGCGCCGCCATCGACTCTGGTGCCGCCAAAGCCAAAGTCGCCGCCTTGGCACGGATCACGCAGGCGGGCTAAGCCCCTTGCAGACCTACAGAAAGACCCACGATGAGCACCATTCTTGACCGCATCAAGGCCTATAAGCTGGAAGAAGTCGCCGCCCGCAAAGCGCAGCGCCCCTTGGCCGATGTGGAAGATGCCGCCCGCAATGCCGCTGACCCGCGTCGATTTGCCCGCGCCCTGCAACAGGCCAGCACCACGGGCTATGGCTTGATTGCCGAGATCAAGAAGGCCAGCCCCTCCAAGGGTTTGATCCGCGCCGATTTTGACCCGCCCGCCCTTGCCCGCGCCTATGAGGCCGGGGGGGCCACCTGCCTTTCGGTCCTGACCGACACCCCGTCTTTCCAGGGCGCGGATGAATTTCTGGTCGTCGCCCATGCCGCCGTGACCCTGCCCTGCCTGCGTAAGGATTTCCTTTACGACACCTATCAGGTGGCCGAGGCGCGGGCGCTGAATGCCGATTGCATCCTGATCATCATGGCCTCGCTTTCGGATGCGCAGGCGGCGGAACTGGAAGCGGCGGCTTTTGAATGGGGCATGGATGTGCTGATCGAGGTGCATGACCGCGAAGAGTTGGACCGCGCCGCGCGGCTGAAATCGCCGCTGATCGGGATCAATAACCGCAATCTGCACACGTTTGAAGTCACACTCGACACCACCCGCGATCTGGCCCGCCGCGTGCCCGAAGACCGCTTGATCATCTCGGAAAGCGGGCTTTATACGCCTGCGGATCTGGCCGATCTGGCCCGGTATGGCGCGCGCTGCTTCCTGATCGGCGAAAGCCTGATGCGGCAGGACGATGTGACGGCAGCGACGCAGGCGATCCTTGCCAAGCCCTTGACCGCGCAGGGTGGCGCATGAGCCTGTCGCATTTCGACGAAAACGGTCAGGCGCATATGGTCGATGTCTCGGCCAAGCCCGTGACCGACCGCATCGCCGTGGCGCGGGGCCATGTGGTGATGAGTGCTGACACTTTGGCACTGGTCACCGAAGGCCGCGCGAAAAAGGGCGATGTGCTGGGCGTGGCGCGTCTGGCCGGGATCATGGGGGCCAAGAAAACCGCCGATCTGATCCCTCTGTGCCACCCTCTGCCGATCACCAAAGTGGCGCTGGAATTGACGCCGGACCCATCCCTGCCGGGGATCATGGTAGAGGCGACGGTGAAAACCGGTGGTCAGACGGGCGTTGAGATGGAGGCGCTGACGGCGGTTTCTGTCGCCTGCCTCACGATCTACGACATGGTCAAGGCTGTCGAAAAATCCATGCGGATCGAAGGGATACGGCTGGTTCTTAAAGACGGCGGCAAGTCGGGGCGTTACGAGGCCGACACATGATAACCGTCGCGGATGCCTTGGCGCGCTGCCTTGCGCTGGTGTCTGCCCTGCCTGCGGAAGCGGTGCCACTGCGCCGCGCTGATGGCCGCTGGATGGCCGCCCCCGCCGTCGCGACCCGCGATCAGCCGCCCTTTGCGGCATCTGCCATGGATGGCTATGCCGTGGCCGCAGGCGTGCAACCCGGCGACAGCTTCACCGTGGTGGGTGAGGCCGGCGCAGGCCATGCTTTCACTGGCACAGTCGGCCCCGGCCAAGCCGTGCGGATTTTCACCGGCGCGCCAGTGCCTGCGGGTGCAGAGCATGTGGTGATCCAAGAGGATGTCACCCGTGACGGCAACCGGATCACGGTCAAACCAGGACTGGATGCGGGCACCAACATCCGCCCGCTTGGGCAGGATTTCCGCGCAGGCGCAAGCCTTTCGCCGCGTCTCCTCAGACCCAATGACCTTTGCCTTCTGGCCGCGATGAACATTCCGACCGTGCAGGTCACCCGCAAGCCCGTGGTCGCCATCATCGCCACCGGGGACGAGTTGGTGATGCCCGGCGAAGTGCCGCGCGACGACCAGATCATCGCGTCGAACGCCTTTACCCTTGCGGCTTTGGTCGAACGGGCCGGGGGGGAGGCGCGAATGCTGCCCATCGCCAAGGACACGCCCGCCGAACTCGCCGCTGTGATGGCATTGGCCGATGGGACCGACCTGATCGTAACCATCGGCGGGGCGAGTGTGGGCGATCATGACATCGTGGCACAGGTGGCCGAAGGGCTGGGGATGGAGCGGGCGTTCTACAAGATTGCCATGCGCCCCGGAAAGCCGCTGATGGCAGGCCGGTTGCGCGGTGTGCCCATGCTCGGGTTGCCGGGTAATCCTGTATCCTCTATCGTTTGCGCTCATCTGTTCATGTTACCGATGTTGCGTGCGATGCTGGGCGATCCGGCGCCAGAACCCCGCACCTTGCGCGCGACGCTGGCGATGGACCTGCCCGCCAATGGCCCGCGCGCCCACTACATGCGCGCGCGCCTTTCATCGGGCGGCGACCTGCCCCGCATCACCCCCTTTGACCGGCAGGACAGCGCCCTGATCACCATCCTGACCGAGGCCGACGCGCTGCTGATCCGGCCCGTGGCCGAGGGGCCGATGCTGGCGGGCGCAGAGGTTGCGTATCTGCCGCTTTAACCATCTTTGCGCAGAGATGCTTGACACAAAGCGGGAACATGGGCAGAACATAGCATCAACATTCCTTGTCAGGGTCGGCCCATGCTCACGCGGAAACAGCTTGAACTCCTCGACTTCATCAAGACCCGGATGGATGTGGACGGTGTCCCCCCCTCGTTCGATGAGATGAAAGAGGCGCTTGATCTGCGGTCGAAATCGGGCATCCACCGTCTGATCACCGCTTTGGAAGAACGCGGCTTCATCCGCCGTCTGGCGCATCGGGCGCGGGCGCTTGAGATTGTGAAACTGCCCGAAGCGATGGAAAAACCCGGCTTCAAACCGCGTGTCATTGCCGGATCGAAACCGGAACCGGTTGTGCAACCGGAACCGCCGCGTGCCGCCATGCCTGTTGAGGCTGTCCACGCGCTGGAAATCCCGGTCATGGGCCGCATCGCTGCCGGTGTCCCGATTGAGGCGATCCAATCCGTCTCGCATCACGTCGCGGTGCCGGGGTCGATGCTGTCGGGTCGCGGTCAGCACTACGCGCTTGAGGTAAAGGGCGACTCGATGATCGAAGCCGGGATCAACGATGGCGATATCGTGGTGATCCGCGAACAGAACACCGCCGACAATGGCGATATTGTCGTCGCCCTGATCGCGGATGAGGAAGCCACGCTGAAACGCTTTCGCCGCAAAGGCAGCATGATCGCGCTTGAGGCGGCAAATCCCGCCTATGAAACCCGTGTTTTCCCTGACACGGCGGTCAAGGTGCAGGGTCGTCTGGTCGGCCTGATCCGCACCTATTGAAGCGGTGGGGGCAGTATCCCCCCCGCCCCTTGCGGCGTCCATAGTCGTTGGGCAAGGAACGTCGGGCGCAGACTGCCATCGGACAGAATCGCCAAAGGGCCTGTGGCCTGTAACACCTCATGCCCGATGACTCGGCACCGTAGCTCTGGTGCTTCCCCCAAATCCTCCTCAACAGCGGCGGGAATTATCACCACATCCGCCCCGGCGCAGTCCGGCCTTTGGCCCTTGACCAGCACCAACCCCCGCCAAGGCCGCAAGGCAAAGCGCAGCCCGGCATCGGTTTTCACAAAGCCCGGCCGCGCAAATCCCGCCGCCTGATCTGACAGATCGCCATCATTCTCCATCCAGTTCTGCACAGTAAACCCGCCGCCCTTTTCGCGGTTGATGGCCCGCCCGTCGGACCCCATGACGCCCAGCACCCGCGCCTCGGCATCAATCAACAGCAACGGACGTTCGTGCTGTGACCACAGCCAGAAAGCGGCAACCACCGGCACCACCCCCACCCACCGCGCGCGAAACGGCCACAGGATCAGCCATAGCGCCCCCAGTGTGATCATCGGCAAGACCGTATCCGACGGCATCGGGATCGGGGTGACGGCACCTTCCAACGCGGCAATCTTGGCGGCCACCCACAGAATCCACGCCGCCCCCTGCCCCATGACCCACAGCGCCGGATAGGCCAGCCCAAAGGGCGCCAAGATCGCCGCCACGGCACCAGCGGGCATAACCACCGCCCCCATCACCGGCACGGTCAAGAGGTTGGCGAGCAAACCGTAATCGGTGAAGCGGTTGAAATGCGCCGCCGCGTAGGGGGCCGTCGCAAAGCCGCCGATGACCGAAGACAGCACCAAGGTCATCACCACCGGCACCCCGCGCCAGAGACGCTTCCGTTCCACCCGTTTCGCCAAGGCCTCAAACCCCGCAACCAGCGCGATGGTGGCGGCAAAGGACATCTGAAACCCCGGTTCCAACAGCGCCTCTGGCTGCCACAGCAGCAAAACCAGCGCCGCGATGGCAACGGACCGTAGGGTGATTGCGGCGCGGTCCAGAAGCACCGCCCCCAGCATGACGGCGACCATGACGAAGGCGCGCTCTGTCGCCACGTTCGACCCCGACAGCAGCAGATAAAACCCTGCAATCGGCAGGGAAATCGCCGCCGCCAGCTTTTTGCCATTCACCCGCAGCGCCACAGGCGGGATTAGCGCCAGCCCCCCGCGCAGCGCGGCAAAGGTGAAGCTGATCAGGAACGCCAGATTCATCCCCGAAATCGCCAGAAGATGCGCCAGCGACGAATCCCGCAAATCTTGCACCGCCTGCAAGGACAGCCCTGACCGATCCCCCGTCATCACCCCCGCTGCAAAGGCGCCCGGATCACCCGGAATCGCCGCCATGATGCCAGCCGTCAGATGGGTCCGGATGCGGGCGATGATCTGGTCACGCGGCCCCGGTTCGGCCCACAGGACAACTGGCGTCGTGGTATAGCCCACCGCCCCCAGCCGGTCAAAGAATGCCATGCGGCGGAAATCAAAGCCCCCCGGCTCCACCGGACCCTCTGGCGCGGCCAGATGCGCGGTCATCAGCACGGTCTGCCCCGGCGCGGGGGATAGCCAGCGCTGCTCTCCGCGCAAGGACACGCGCACGGTGGCGGGCGTGCGGGCGGGGTCGGTGCGTTCCAGCACCACACGGTCCAGCGTCAGGCGCAGAGCATCGGTTTGCGAGCGGTCAATCTCGATGATCCGGCCCTGAACCGGGCCGAAGTAGCGGAAATCCAGCATGGGTGCCGCCACGCTATGGGCGCGAAAGCCCCCGGCCAAGGGGCCGAGCAGCAGGCAGGTCAGGCCAATCAGCAGCGGGCGCGCAGCGCCCCCCCATCGCGCCGCCGAAAGGGCAAGACCGGCTGCCGCAACGGCCAGCACGGCGTAGACGGCAATCCCCGGCTCCCACGGCAGGGCGAACCAAGTGCCGATCCCGATGCCGATCAGCACCGGGACAAAAGGGAAAAGATGCCCGCGCGCATCCGCGAGGCCCGTTGTCAGCCATCGCCCAAGGCCATTCAGGACGCGCACCTTGTTTCCCGCCCCGTGTTTGCCTAGACAGGCGACGATCCTAGCTTCCTTCTGGTTTCCGAAAGGTTAACCCGCCATGTCCGCTGCCCAAACTCGCCCCGTTGTGACCCGCTTTGCGCCTTCGCCCACCGGATATCTGCACATCGGCGGCGGGCGGACGGCGCTGTTCAACTGGCTCTATGCACGCGGGCGCGGTGGGAAATTCCTGCTGCGGATTGAGGATACGGATCGCGAACGCTCTACACCCGAAGCAACCGCCGCCATCCTGCAAGGGCTGCGTTGGTTGGGTCTGGATTGGGACGGGGATGCCGTCAGCCAGTTCGACCAGAAAGACCGCCATGCCGAGGTTGCGCATCAGATGCTGGACCGTGGCACGGCCTATAAGTGTTTCTCGACCCAAGACGAAATCGCCGCCTTCCGTGCCGCGCAGGAAGCCGCAGGCGTCAGCTATGCCGTGTTCCTCAGCCCGTGGCGCGATGCTGATCCCTCCACCTATCCCGACGCGCCCTATGTGATCCGCATGAAAGCCCCGCGTGACGGGGAAACCGTGATCGACGATCAGGTGCAGGGCCGGGTGGTGATCAAGAATGAGACGCTGGATGACATGATCGTCCTGCGCTCGGACGGGACGCCCACCTATATGCTGGCGGTGGTGGTGGATGACCATGATATGGGGGTGACCCATGTGATCCGGGGCGATGACCACCTGAACAACGCCGCGCGGCAGCAGATGGTCTATGACGCGATGGGGTGGGAGATTCCGGTCTGGGCGCATATCCCGCTGATCCATGGGCCGGATGGCAAGAAACTGTCCAAACGCCATGGCGCGACGGCGGTGGGCGATTATCAGGTGCAGGGCTATCCGGCGGCGGGGATGCGCAATTACCTGACCCGTCTGGGATGGGCCCGTGGCGATGCGGAATTCTTCACCAGCGCACAGGCGATGGAGTGGTTCGATCTGGACGGAATCGGCCGCAGCCCCGCACGACTCGATTTCAAGAAACTTGAGAATCTCTGCGGCCAGCACATTGCAGCGACAGAGGATGCCGCACTGCTGCATGAATTGCAGGCGTATCTGGTGGCGGCTGAACGTCCCACGCTGACAGACATGCAGCGTGACCTGCTGTCGCGGTCGCTGTACTGCGTGAAGGACCGCGCAAAGACCTTTCCGGAACTGCTTGAAAAGGCTCACTTCGCACTGATCTCGCGCCCCGTTGTCGCCGATGAGGCGAGTGCCAAGGCGCTCGATACGGTATCCCGTGGTATACTGAAATCGTTGACGCCGCGCCTGCAAACTGTTAACTGGACCAAGGACGCACTGGAGCCGATCCTGACAGAAACAGCCGAGGCCCACGGCATCGGATTCGGCAAACTGGCCGCACCTTTGCGGACCGCCCTTGCCGGGCGGAGCGCGACACCAAGCGTTTACGACATGATGCTTATCATCGGTCGGGACGAAACGATTGCGCGGCTGGAGGATGCCGCGGGCTGACCCGGCCCCATCCTTCTTCGGCCCCGCAGAGCAGCTTCCGCCGACCCGCCCCTGCCAGGGCCGGGCGGCACGATAAAGGGACGTTGAGAGATGGCCGATACCAAAAGATCCGCGACGCTGACACTGGATGGCAAGACTTATGATCTGCCGGTCCTTTCCCCGACCGTCGGCCCCGACGTTCTGGACATCCGCAAGCTGTATGGCGAGGCGGATGTGTTCACCTTTGACCCCGGCTTCACCTCCACCGCCGCTTGTGAGTCGGCGATCACCTTTATCGATGGCGATGCAGGCGAGTTGCTGCACCGTGGCTATCCGATCGACCAACTTGCCAAGAAATCCACCTATCTTGAGGTGTGCTATCTGCTGCTTTACGGCGAATTGCCGACCGAAGCGCAATTGGCCGATTTCAAGGGCCGCGTGACGCGCCACACGATGGTGCATGAACAGATGCACAACTTCTTCCGGGGTTTCCGCCGCGACAGCCACCCGATGGCGACGATGGTGGGTGTGGTCGGCGCGATGTCGGCCTTCTATCACGACAGCCTTGACATCAACGACCCGTGGCAGCGCGAAGTGGCCGCGATCCGCATGGTCGCCAAACTGCCGACGATTGCGGCGATGGCCTACAAGTATTCGGTGGGTCAGCCCTTCGTCTACCCAAAGAACAGCCATTCCTACGCGGGCAACTTCCTGCACATGTGCTTTGCCGTCCCGGCCGAGGATTATGTGGTCAATCCGATCCTCGAAAAAGCGATGGACCGGATCATGATGCTGCATGCCGACCATGAACAGAACGCCTCGACCTCGACCGTCCGTCTGGCGGGGTCTTCGGGGGCGAACCCCTTTGCCTGCGTGGCCGCTGGGATTGCCTGCCTGTGGGGTCCGGCGCATGGCGGGGCGAACCAGGCCTGCCTTGAGATGCTGAAGGAAATCGGCAGCGTCGACCGCATCCCGGAATATGTCGCCAAGGCCAAGGACAAGAATTCGGGCTTCCGCCTGATGGGCTTTGGCCACCGCGTCTACAAGAACTTCGACCCGCGCGCGACGGTGATGAAGGAAAGCGCCGATGAGGTGCTGGATCTTCTGGGTGTGCACAACAACCCGTTGTTGCAGGTCGCCAAGGAGTTGGAGCGGATCGCGCTGTCGGATGACTACTTCATCTCGAAGAAGCTTTATCCCAACGTCGACTTCTATTCGGGCATCATCCTTGAGGCGATGGGTTTCCCGACATCCATGTTCACCCCGATTTTCGCGATTTCGCGCACCGTGGGCTGGATTTCCCAGTGGAAAGAGATGATCGGCGAAAAGAACCAGAAGATCGGCCGCCCGCGTCAGCTTTATGTCGGCGCGACCAAGCGCGACTACATCGACATAGCGCAACGCTGAGGCTTTGCGCAGGAATGGCAAAGGCGGTCCTTCGGGGCCGCCTTTTGCTTTGTGGGGCGTCAGGTTTTCGGCGTTGCGCTTGCGGCCGCCGCCGGGGGCTTCGCAGCCCCCGGACCCCCTGCGGGATATTTGAGCAGAGAAGACGGGGCGCGCGGGCAAAGAAAAACCCCGGTCAGGCGTTGGCCTGCCGGGGTTTTTCTTTTGCGGATTGGTGTGTCAGATTTTCAGCGACAGCACCGTCGCCAGTTCCAGCGCGCCAAAGCCGTTGAAGCGCGAGTTGGTGACCACCGAGTAAGAGCCCATGCCATGAACAATGACGAAGTCGCCTTCTTCGATGTCCGACGGCAGCGGCACTTCGCCCGGCAGACGGTCCACCGAATCGCAGGTTGGGCCAAAGACGATGCGCGGCTGGATGTCGCCCGTGCGCTTGTGCCCGTCCATGTCCATCACCTCGATCCGGTCGATCATGCCGATCATCGGCAGTTCCACCATCGAGCCATAGACGCCGTCGTTCAGGAACACATGCGCGTCATCGCGGATCGACTTGATCCGCGCAGCCAACGTGAAGGCATCACCACACAGCGCGCGGCCCGGCTCACAGATCAACAGCGGGCGGTTGTCGCCGAACGCCTCGGTCGCGGTCTTGTCGATCAGGGCGAAGGTGGCGCGATCAAACGCATGGCGGATCTGATGCGCACGATCGCGACTAATATCATCAAGCAAAGAATTCACCGCGTCAGAAACCAACTCCGCGCTATGTTCGCCCAACCATTCGGTGGGGAGAATTTTGGCTTTCAGTGGATGCTCGCTCTCCAGCCAGCGAACAATTTGCTGGGCGATAAACTTGCGCGATTTATCGCGCTGGAGAAGGGCGATCAACTGTGCGATCAGCGTATCCAGCAGCACCTGATGACGATCGTTTTTGGTCATACTCTCCAGCATCAACGCACTGGTGCCGGAAAGATCGACCTTATCAATCGCCCGATGGACCGCGCGCTTAAGCAGGCGCTGAATA
>NKIT01000132.1 GCA_002256185.1 Rhodobacteraceae bacterium PARR1
ACTTCGGTCATGCCGCCAACGCGGATGACGGCAACGCCGCCCGCCAGTTTGGCCACACGCTCTTGCAGCTTTTCGCGGTCGTAGTCCGAGGTGGTTTCTTCGATCTGGGTGCGGATCTGGCTGACGCGCGCTTCGATCTCGGCCTTGTCACCATTGCCGTCGACGATGGTGGTGTTGTCCTTGTTGATCGAGATTTTCTTGGCACGGCCCAGCATGTCGATGGTGACATTCTCAAGCTTCATGCCCAGATCGTCCGAGATCACCTGACCGCCGGTCAGGATGGCAAGGTCTTGCAGCATCGCCTTGCGACGATCGCCAAAGCCCGGTGCCTTGACGGCAGCGATCTTCAAGCCGCCGCGCAGCTTGTTGACCACGAGGGTCGCCAGCGCTTCGCCTTCGACGTCTTCGGCCACGATGACCAGCGGGCGCTGCGACGGGATCACGGCTTCCAGCAGCGGGACCAGCGGCTGCAGCGACGAGAGTTTTTTCTCGTGCAGCAGGATGAACGCGTCTTCCAGTTCGGCGATCATCTTGTCGGCGTTGGTCACGAAGTAGGGCGACAGGTAGCCGCGGTCGAACTGCATGCCCTCGACGACTTCGACTTCGGTTTCCATGCCCTTGTTTTCTTCGACGGTGATCACACCCTCGTTGCCGACGCGCTGCATCGCATCAGCGATGAAACGGCCGATCTGGGCTTCGCCGTTGGCGGAGATGGTGCCAACCTGAGCGACTTCGTCCGAGTCCTTGACCGGACGGGCAGCCGCCTTGATCGCCGCGACGACCTTGGAGGTCGCGATGTCGATCCCGCGCTTCAGGTCCATCGGGTTCATGCCGGCCGCGACGGCCTTCATGCCTTCTTTGATGATCGCTTGGGCCAGAACGGTGGCGGTGGTGGTGCCGTCGCCTGCTTCGTCATTGGTGCGGGAAGCGACTTCCTTCACCATCTGGGCGCCCATGTTTTCGAACTTGTCCGACAGTTCGATTTCCTTGGCGACCGACACACCGTCCTTGGTGATGCGGGGCGAGCCGAAGGACTTTTCGATCACCACGTTGCGGCCTTTCGGGCCCAGCGTGACTTTCACGGCATCGGCAAGGATGTTCACGCCGCGCAGCATGCGGTCGCGGGCATCGGTGTCAAAACGTACTTCTTTAGCAGCCATGGAGAGACTCCTTTAATTTCTGTTTGCGTCGATCATGAGCGCGCGCCAGACCGTTTCACCGGGGCGCACACCGCGGCCTCAGGCGATGATGCCGAGGATGTCGCTTTCTTTCATGATCAGCAGATCCTGACCTTCGAGGCTCACTTCGGTGCCCGACCACTTGCCGAACAGGATACGGTCGCCGACTTTGACCGACGGTGCGATCAGCTCGCCCGAATCCTTCCGCGCGCCTTCGCCGACGGCGATGATTTCGCCCTCAGCCGGTTTTTCCTTGGCGTTGTCCGGAATGATCAGACCGCCCTTGGTCTTTTCTTCGCCCTGTACGCGCTTGACCAGCACGCGGTCGTGAAGCGGTTTGAATGCCATCTGGTAACACTCCCTAGGTTTCCAGTGAAAATATCTTAGCACTCGCATCAAGTGAGTGCTAACGAGGCGATAGGTAGGCATGACTTCGGCGCGTGTCAACACCTGTGCCCGCGCTTTCGCGTGATTGTCACAGGCGGCCCAAGTCCATGTGGGACACAGCCTGTTGCCGCAACGCAGCATTGCCCCGTGCATCCTGCGGCAGCGGGCGTGACAAGCGTCCGCTGCTGACCTATACAGCGCGCAAATTTCCAGCATTCAAAGGCGCAACCCATGACCATCAAGGTTTTCGGCCATAAATCTCCCGACACCGATTCCACCGGCTCGCCCATCATCTGGGCGTGGTATCTGTCCGAGGTGAAGGGCACCCCTGCCACCCCGGTCCTGCTGGGAGAGCCGAACACCGAAGCGGCCTTCGTGCTGCGCCACTGGGGTCTTGAGAAGCCCGCGATCATCGCGGACGTCACCGCTGACGATACTGTCGTGATCGTGGACACCAACAACCCGGCTGAACTGCCGCCGTCGATCAATGACGCCAAGATCAGCGGCATCATCGACCACCACATGCTGGTGGGCGGCATCAAGACCAAGACCCCGATCGACATCACCATCCGCCCGCTGGCCTGCACCGCGACCATCATGCACGACCTGATGGGTGCCGATGTGGCCAAGGCACCCAAGGGGATCAAGGGCGCGATGCTGTCCTGTATCCTGTCCGACACGCTGGAATTCCGGTCGCCGACCACCACCGCACATGACCGCGCTGTGGCGGAATCGCTGGCCGCTGATCTGGGCGTGAACATCAACGAACTGGCGACTGCGATGTTTGAGGCGAAGTCGGATGTGTCCGCGTTCTCGGATGCCGCGCTTTTGCGGATGGATTCCAAGGAATACAACGTCGCGGGCAAGGAACTGCGGGTATCCGTGCTGGAAACCACCGCGCCCAAGGTCGTGCTGGACCGCAAGGACAGCCTGATGGCCTCGATGGTGGATGTGGCGAAAGAGGATGGCGCGGATCAGGTGCTGCTGTTCGTGGTGGACATCATCCGCGAGGAAGCGACGCTCTTGGTGCCGAACGATCTGGTGAAACAAATGGCCGAGGCGTCGTTTGGTTGCAAAGTCACCGGCGATACGGTCGTGTTGCCGGGCATCATGAGCCGCAAGAAGCAGATCATCCCGGCGCTGAAGCTGTAATCTTTCAGATCATGTGAGAGTCAACGCGCGCGGCGATGGCTGCGCGCGCTGTGGTTTGGGACCCAAGGACCGACGCGGAACGCGCCTGTGGCGCGTTATGCCGGTCCGATTGCGGCTGAGGCAACGAAGCTGCAAGGGGTATTCAGCAGTTCTAAGGTTTCAGGCACGGGTCGTGACCGCCCGGCGGGTGCGCTTTTTGCGCGCCCGCCCCCCGCAGGGCGGTCGCGGCCCGTGCGTTGGGCGCACGGGCGGGCATGATCCGGTCGTCCCGATACGCGCGGGTCACGTGCCCCGCACGACTTAGAACGCGTCTGGATCAATGGCCCCTCTTTTGCGTTCACCCCCCGCCCCAAATCGCGTATCGCTGCCCCAGCCATCACCCGGAGCCCCCATGACCCAGATCATCACTCGCCTTGCCGAGATCGCCCCGCGCTATACGGCGGTGTTCTGTGACCTCTGGGGGTGCCTGCACAACGGCAAGGAACCTTTTGCCGCGGCCGTCGCCGCGCTGAGGGCGTTCAAGGCGCAGGGCGGCACGGTCTTGCTGCTGACCAACTCGCCGCGCCCGAAACCCTCGGTCATCGCGCAACTGGACCGGATCGGCGTGCCGCGCGATGCGTGGGATGAGATCGTCTCGTCCGGTGACGCCACGCAGATTGCCCTCGCCCAAAGCGCCATCGGCCCCCGCGTCCACCACATTGGCGCAGCCAAGGACGAGTCGTTTTTCACCGACTACCCCGCTGAGATTGCCGCACAGATGCAGGCCATCACCCGCGTGCCGATGGATCAGGCCGACGGCATCCTGTGCACCGGCCTCGCCGATGACACGGTGGAAACGCCGGGCGATTACCGGGGCAAACTGCTGCTGGGCAAGACGCTGGGCCTGACCATGCTCTGCGCCAATCCCGATCTGATCGTCGACCTTGGCGAAACGCGGCTTTACTGCGCAGGCACCTTGGCGGCAGAGTATGAAAAGCTGAATGGCAAAACGATGTATTTCGGCAAGCCCCATCCGCCGATCTATGACCTCGCCCGCCGCAAACTGGCGGAGCTGACCGGCACGGACGATCACCGCATCCTCTGCATCGGAGACGGCATCGGCACCGATATCCAGGGCGCTGTTGCCGAAGGGTTGGATGCGCTTTTCGTGACCGGCGGCATCGCGGCGGCAGAGTTCGGCCCCGACATCGCCCATCCTGATCCGGCGCTGCTGTCAGCATGGCTGGATGCGCGCGCCCTGTCGCCGAGCCATGCCATCGGCTTGCTGGCCTGAGATACGAAAGCAACAAAGTTACGCTTTATGATGCACTAGCGAATATTTGTTGCGTGTATGAATTGCGCCGCGCTGCGGCAGAGGCTATGGTCTGGCCAAGTAACCAAGGGATTCGGCCATGTTCGCCAGAGCCATCGACAACCAACCGCGCGGCACGATCTGCATCGAAGAGATCGAGGTCGGGATGACCCGCCACCTGTTCAAGACGGTGACCGACCGCGACATCGAAATGTTTGCCGAGGTGTCCACGGACCGCAATCCCGTGCATCTGGACGAATCCTACGCGCAAGACACCATCTTTCAGGGCCGCATCGCGCATGGCATGCTGACCGCCGGGCTGATTTCGGCGGTGATCGGTGAACAGCTTCCCGGTCACGGCACGGTCTATCTGGGCCAAAGCCTGAAGTTCATGGCCCCCGTCCGCCCCGGCGATACAGTGCGGGCCGAGGTGAAAGTGACCGCGATTGACCACGCCAAGCGGCGCGTGACCCTTGAAACCCACTGCGCCGTGGGTAATACGGTCGTCCTGAAGGGCGAGGCGCTGGTTCTGGCACCAAGCCGCAAGTTCGACTGACGGGGCATTGGCCCCGCCCCCGGGGTAAGATGCAGCATCATCATCACTGGCAGGGTTTGACGGCGGGCGCGCGCGGCGCGTCTGTCGCCATGGGCAATTTTGATGGCGTTCATCTGGGCCATCGGTCGGTGATCGACCTTGCCCGCGCGCAGGGCCGCTTGGGGGTAGTGACCTTTGAACCGCACCCGCGCCAGTTCTTTGCGCCCTCCTCCCCAACCTTCCGCCTGATGAACCCCGAATCACGGGCGAGCCGCTTGGCCAAACTGGGCGTGTCGGACCTTTATGAACTGCCCTTTGACGCAACTTTGGCGGGCCTCAAGCCCGAAGCCTTTGCCGCCGATGTGCTGGCGGCAGGACTTGGGATTACTCATGTCGTCGTCGGCGCGGATTTCTGCTTTGGCAAAGGCCGCAGCGGTACGGCGCAGGATTTGCAGTCATTGGGCGAACGCTACGGCTTTGGCGTGACCATCGCGCCGCTGCTGGCGGTGGACGGGATCGAAGTGTCCTCCAGCGCGATCCGCGTCGCCCTGACCGAAGGCCGCCCCCGCGACGCCGCCGCCATGCTGGGCCACTGGCACCGGATTGAGGGCGAGGTGATCCATGGCGAAAAGCGCGGGCGGCAATTGGGCTATCCCACGGCGAACATGTCAGTCGATGGCCTGCACCTGCCCCGCCTTGGCGTCTATGCGGTCAAGGTCGACATCCTGACCGGCCCGCAGGCAGGCAGCCACATCGGCGCGGCCAGTCTTGGCGTCCGACCGATGTTCGGGGAAAACGTGCCGAATCTGGAAACCCATCTCTTCGATTTTGCTGGCGATCTTTACGGCCAACACCTGTCGATCGGCTTTGTCGACTACCTGCGCCCCGAAATGAAGTTCGACGGGCTGCAAGCGCTGATTGATCAAATGGACGCCGACTGCCGCCGCGCGCGAGAGATTCTGACGGCGCTCTGACGCGCTCGAGTTTTCCGCGAAAACTTACAGGCCCGCACCCCAGATTTTTCGCAGAAAAATCGTCGCCCCCGCTTCCCTTTCGCACGGGGAACGCGCACCTTCCGCCATCATGACCGACAAACTGCGCCCCCGCTTTTGGGAAACCATCCCGCTGACCGAAATGACCGCCCCCGAATGGGAGGCGCTTTGTGATGGTTGCGGCAAATGCTGCCTGAACAAGATCGAGTATGAGGATACGGGCGAGGTGGAATACACCCGCGTCGCCTGTCGTCTGCTGGACGGCACCAGTTGTAAATGCACGCAGTATCCGATCCGGCATCAATTCGTGCCCGATTGCGTGGTGCTCTCGCCCAAGACCCTGCCCAAGATCGCCTATTGGATGCCCGCCACCTGCGCCTACAAACTGCTGTGGGAGGGTAAGCCGCTGTTCGATTGGCACCCGTTGGTGACCGGCGATCCCGAAAGCACCCACAAGGCCGGAAAATCCGTGCGCGGCCGGACCATCCCGGAATATGAGGTCGATGAGGATGATTGGGACGATTACATCATCCAAGGGGACTCTTGATGTTCTTCGCCTCGGATAACACCTCGGGTGTGCCTGCCGAAATCCTTGCCGCCCTGACCCGCGCGAATGACGGCTATGCCCGTGGCTATGGCGGGGATGAGATCATGGTGCGGGTGCGCGACCGCCTGCGTGCGGTGTTTGAGGCCCCTGATGCGTCGGTTCATCTTGTGGCCACCGGCACGGCGGCGAATGCGTTGGCCTTGGCCACGCTGACCCCGCCGTGGGGCGCGGTCTTCTGCCATCGTCACGCCCATATCGCCGAGGATGAATGCGGAGCGCCGGAGTTTTATTCTAACGGCGCGAAATTGGCGCTGATTGACGGTGCACATGGCAAGATCACCCCCGCTGCGCTGACCGAGGCGTTGGCCACCACGGGTGCCTCTGGCGTGCATGGCGTGCAGCGTGGGGCGCTGTCGCTGACCAATGTGACCGAGGCGGGGACCGTTTACACCCCCGCTGAGATTGCCGCTTTGACCGCAGTGGCCAAGGCTTATGGCCTGCCCTGCCATCTGGACGGCGCGCGCTTTGCCAATGCGCTGGTCGCCACCGGGGCCACCCCGGCAGAGATGACATGGAAAGCGGGCATTGATGCCGTCTCTTTCGGCGGCACCAAAAACGGGCTTTTGGGGGTTGAGGCGGTGGTGTTCTTCGATCCCGCCAAAGCGTGGGAGTTCGAGTTACGGCGCAAGCGCGGCGGGCACCTCTTTTCCAAACACCGCTTCCTGTCGGCGCAGATGGAGGCGTACTTGCAGGACGACCTGTGGCTGCGCCTTGCCACCCATGCCAACGACATGGGCGCGCGACTGGCGCAGGGGCTTTTGACCATCCCCGGCGTGGCGCTGACCCATCCATGCCAAGCCAACATGATCTTTGCCAACTGGTCGCAGGGTGGGCATGCGCGCCTGCAAGCGGCGGGGGCGATGTATTATGACCTGCGCCCCCTGCCCGATGGCCGCGAAACCGCGCGACTGGTGGCCTCTTGGTCCACCACGGCAGAGGATGTGGACAGCTTCCTGTCGGCGCTGCGCGGCTAAAGCGCACCCGACAGGAACAGGTCCAGATCATCCAACCGGTCCTGACCCCAGAACAACTGATCCCCCGCCACAAAGAACGGCACGCCGAAGACGCCCTTGCTGACCGCCTCTTCCAGATTGGCAGCGTAGGTTTCTGCCGCCATCAGCATGCCCCGATCCGCCACTTTGGGATCAAACCCTTGCGCGGTCAGGGCGGCACCAATCACCTCATCGTCGGAAATGTCCTTACCCTCGGCCCACATCGCCCGCGCGATGGCAACGGCAAAGCCCGTCACATCCCCACCCCCTGCCGCCTGCGCGGCAATCAGCGCATAGGCGGCGGGCGCGGGATTGGCGCTGCGAAACATCGGCTCTGGGTCCAGCGGTAGCCCCAACCTCTTGGCCGTCCGCATCCGATCCTGCGCGGCATAGGCGTTGCGCGACGGATGCCGGTCTGCCCGCACCTTGCCGCCCGTCCGAGGAAACAGCGCCATCGCATCCAGCGGGCGATAGACCAAGGTCGCCCCATGCTTTGCGGCAATCTCTGCCGGTCGGCGTCCAGCCAGATAGACGTAGGGCGACTGCAGCGCCAAGTAGTAATCGACCTGCACCATTTGTCTGCTCCTGACCTACACGACATTCCCAAGACCGTAGCGCGGTGCTAAGGCACAACCAACCCGAATCCGAAGGCCCCGGAGACACACATGCCCGCCATCACTGAGCCGAAGCTCATTTCCGGCAATGCGAACCTGACGCTTGCAAAATCCATCGCCCGCCGCATGTCGATGCATCGCGGCATGTCGGTCAATCTGGTCGATGCGCGGGTGGAACGCTTCAACGATCAGGAAATCTTCGTCGAGGTGTACGAGAACGTCCGGGGCGAGGATATGTATGTCATCCAGCCCACCTCAAACCCCGCGAACGACAACCTGATGGAATTGCTGATCATCGCAGACGCCCTGCGCCGGTCCTCGGCGGATCGCATCACCGCCGTGATCCCGTATTTCGGCTATGCCCGTCAGGACCGCCGCGCCAAGGCCCGCACGCCGATCAGCGCCAAACTGGTGGCGAACCTCTTGACCCGCGCCGGTATTGACCGCGTGCTGACGCTGGACCTGCATGCCGCCCAGATCCAAGGCTTTTTCGACATCCCGGTGGATAACCTTTACGCCAGCCCGGTCTTTGCGCTGGATATTGAGCATCACTTCAAGGGCCAGATGGACGATCTGATGATCGTCTCGCCCGACGTGGGCGGTGTGGCCCGCGCGCGCGAACTGGCCAAGCGGATCAATGCGCCGCTGTCGATCGTGGATAAGCGCCGCGAAAAGGCCGGTGAAATCGCGGAAATGACCGTGATTGGCAATGTTGCGGGCAAGAAGTGCATCATCGTCGACGACATCTGCGACACGGCAGGCACGCTGTGCAAAGCTGCCGAAGTGCTGATCGAAAACGGCGCGCTTGAGGTGCACAGCTACATCACCCACGGCGTGTTGTCCGGCCCGGCGGTCGAACGTGTGTCGAAATCGGTGATGAAATCACTGGTCATCACCGACTCCATCGAACCGACTGAGGCGGTGAAGGCCTGCAAGAACATCCGCATCGTCCCCACCGCCCCGATGTTCGCCCAAGCAATCCTGAACATCTGGAACGGCACCTCGGTGTCGTCGCTGTTTGAGACCGATACACTCGTCCCGATCTATGAAGGCATGTATCAGCGGGGGTGATGCCGGAAATCGGCGCGGTTCTTGCCCTAAATCCGCACGAATCGCGCTTTAGCTCTGCAATCGTGGATTGACGGTTGCGGGGTTTTTTCATGGCGGACATTGCGGGACCGAGTGTCGGGACAGAGAGGCGCAGCCTGACGTTTGGCCTTGTGGCTGGTGAGCCGGCGTTGATCGGGCTGTTGGCCTGCTTGGCCGCTGCCACCTTCACACTCCCCCACGCACTTGGCCGTATGGTCGATTGGGGTGACTTCTTGCCCGGCGTTTTCTTGTGCCTCGCGCTGATGGGCTTGGGGCTTTATGCGCGCCACCGCGTGCGGGCACTGCGGCTGGCGGTGGCGGCCGTGGGGGCGGGCCTCTTCATGGGTTTTTCCACCCTGCTGACGGTGCTGATCTTTTCGCTGTTCCCGCTGCACAACCCGGTCATCGACCCTTGGCTGATCGCAGTCGATGCGCGCTTTGGCTACCATTGGGCAAGTTTTGTGATCGCGCTGGCAGACTATCCCTTGCTGGGGCAAGCCTTGGCTTTGGTCTATAATTCCGCCGTGCCAATGCTGTTGGCCGTGGTCATTCTTCTGGGGATCATGGGCCGGGTTGAGGCACTGCATCGCATGCTTCTGGTCGGGTTGGTCTCCTTGATCGCTGCGGTTGCGTTCTGGTGGTTCTTTCCGTCCATTGGGCCATCGGCGTATCAGACCGTGCCCGACGACGTTGCACAGTCCATCAATCTGGTCTTTTCGGCCGAAGCAGGGGCGTTGCTGCGCCATCTGGTCGAGGTCGGGCCCGCCGTCATCAACAGCGACACCGTGGTGGGCGTGGTTGCCTTGCCGTCCTATCACACGGTCATGATGTGCATGGTCATCTGGTACACGCGCCAAACCCCGGCGTTTCTGCTGAGTCTGGTGCTGGGTCTGGCGATGCTGCCAGCAATCCTGTCGCATGGCGGACACAATGTGGTGGATGTGCTGGGCGGCTTGGCGATTTTCGCGCTCTGCGCCTTTGGTGCATCGCGCTACCTGCCCGACAGGACGCAGTGACCGGTCAGGCGACGTCCCAGTCGTCATCATCCTTCATCGCGCCAATGGCGGTCCAGTCCACCCGTATCCGGGCGATGCGGGTGTCGCCCCATGTGTGGAACACCAGATCAAAGCCGTCCTTGGTCACATTCTCGGACCCCAGATCGGCGCGCATGTTGGTTCTGTGGTCCATATCCCAAAGCGAGATGCCCAACATCACGGCAGGCGCTTCGCGGAAACCGTCTGCAAAGGTGACCCGTTCCCGGATGGCGCGATCCCCCTGCCCGGTCCACATCGGGCCGCCGGTGGCGAAATCGGAAAACAGGATGCGCGTGCCTTGCTGGATGCCAACCTGACCGTTGACGATGCGCTTCATCACTTTGGCTTTCATGCGTGCCTACTTTGCCCATACGGGGCGAACCAATGAAAAGGGCCCTGACCTTAGCCAGAGCCCTCAACAACTTCAAGCTGTGCGAAAGGTCAGGCGCCGATTGCCGCCTTAGCAGCCATCAGGTCACCCACCAGCTTATCGCCCGCGTCCTTGTCCAGACCCGCCGCTGTGGCCTTCACATCGGCAAGCAGGGTTTCAAAGACGGCGGCGTTGGCCTCTTCGACCGGGACAGCGCGTTCGGCCAGAACCGACACACCCGCAGCCGTGATTTCGGCAAAGCCGCCGGTCACGACAAAGGATTTCGTGCCGTCAGCACCGATGGCCTTCAGCACGCCGGGACGCAAGGTGGTGATGGTGGCCGCATGGCCAGCCATCGCCGTCAGGTCGCCGTCCGTGCCGGGGATCTGCACCTCGGTCGCAGAGACGGAAGCAAGCTTCCGTTCCGGCGACACGAGGTCGAATTGCAGCGTGGCAGCCATGGATCAGGCCCCCTTATGCGGCTTGCGCGGCGAGACGCTGCGCTTTCGCGATCACTTCGTCGATGTCGCCAACCATGTAGAAGGCGGCTTCCGGCAGGTGGTCATACTTGCCTTCGACGACTGCCTTGAACGACGCGATGGTCTTTTCCAGCGGAACCTGCACGCCGTCCGACCCGGTAAAGACCTTTGCCACGTCGAAAGGCTGCGACAGGAAGCGCTGGATTTTCCGGGCGCGGGCCACGGTCAGCTTGTCCTCTTCGCTCAGTTCGTCCATGCCAAGGATGGCGATGATGTCCTGCAGCGACTTGTAGCGCTGAAGGATACCCTGCACCGAACGTGCAACCTGATAATGCTCATCCCCGATGACCGACGGGTCCAGAAGACGCGAGGTCGAGTCGAGCGGGTCAACCGCCGGGTAGATGCCCAGTTCCGAAATCGCACGCGACAACACCGTGGTCGCGTCAAGGTGCGCAAACGAGGTGGCCGGGGCGGGGTCGGTCAAGTCGTCGGCCGGAA
>NKIT01000283.1 GCA_002256185.1 Rhodobacteraceae bacterium PARR1
CTCCCGTTGCCGTTGCTGCCGGTGCCAATTTAGCCGCAGCCTCATCCATGTCGTCCGTATTGGGCCAGTTTGAGCGGCGCGGCGTCGATTTGCGCATGGGCCTTGTGATCTCCATTGGCGGGATCATTGGCGTGGGCATAGGCTCGCTTCTGTTTAGTTGGTTGAAGTCGCAAGGTGCGGCAGAGGCAACGGTCCGAATTGCCTATACAATCCTTCTGGGGTCTCTCGGCACCAGCCTTGTGTGGGAAAGCTTGCGCGCGATTGCCAAAACCCGGGCGGGTGGCCCACCACCCAATTTCCGCAGATCCACCAATGATTTCGCCCATCGCTTGCCATTCAAGGTCAGGTTTCCGCGGTCCAAGCTGGTGATCAGCGTCATTCCACCCTTAGCGATCGGCATTGGCGTCGGGATTTTGTCGGCCATCATGGGCGTCGGCGGCGGGTTCATTCTGATCCCGGCTTTGGTCTACATCATCCACATGCCTCCCAATTTGGTTGTCGGGACGTCGACCTTACAAGTCTTGATCACAGCCTCGGCCACCACCTTCTTGCAGTCTGCCGCCAATGGTAGCCTCGACTTGGTCCTGTCGGGGCTCTTGATCGTGGGTGGTGTGATGGGCGCGCAGTTTGGCGTGATCATCGGCCGCAAGCTTAAGGGGGAGCAATTGCGCGC
>NKIT01000284.1 GCA_002256185.1 Rhodobacteraceae bacterium PARR1
GCAGAGAAGCGTGACGTTGTCTGGCGGATCCAGAGTGTGGCTGGTGTGCCATCCGGCGCCGTCGAGCACGAGGACGGCATGGGATCCGGGGGTCACCGCGCGGCCGATCTCCTGGAGATGGAGGTTCATGGCTTCGCTATCGGCATAGGGCATCACCAGGGCGGCGCCGACGGCGCGCTCGGGGCAGACGGCCCCGAACAGGTAGGCCCACTCGTAGCGGGTATCGCGCGGGGCACGAGGCCGCGAGCCGATGCGAGCCCATATGCGTGTCAGGGTGCCCTTTTGGCCGATCCGCGCTTCGTCCTGGAACCAGACCTCTATCGGCTTGCCGTTGGCGGTGGCGGGAAGTGCTTCTTTCACCAGGCTCGCGAAGTTTTTTTAAACGCCTGCTGGGCCGCCTCATCGGTCTGCGGATGGCGTGGCCGCACCGACAGACGCGTGAACTCAAGCTGTCCGAGAATCCGGCCGACCTGGCGCTCCGAGAGATCGACATCGAAGCGCGCCTTGATCTCGGCCTGGAGATCGACGCAGCGCCAGCGCACCACGCCGTGCACCGCAATATCCGGGCCTTCTTCGACCAGCCGCGCAAGCTCGGCCAGATGCACAGCGTTCAGCCGCGGCGGCCGCCCCGAGCGCGGCAGGTCGAGAAGCCCTTCCACTCCCGCCTCG
>NKIT01000133.1 GCA_002256185.1 Rhodobacteraceae bacterium PARR1
GAAGGCGGCGGCGTGGCGCAAGACCTTGTGCGAAAGGCTGCGGCCTTTCGCACGCCGTCGGATCACCGCCCGAACAGGGGCGGTTCAGGTGCCGCAATAGGTGACGTAGCGGCCAAAGCCTTGTGGGGCGGGCAGGCTGAACCGTTCCAGCGCGGGATCGTTGGAATAGGGTTGGCGGATCGCGGCCAAAAGCGCCTCGAACGGCGCGAGGTTCCCTTCGGTGGCGGCGGTCAGCGCGGCCTCGACCTCGTGGTTGCGCGGGATGATGCGGGGATTGGCGGCGCGCAGGCGGGCCGGGGCGTCCGCTGCCAGCCGCGCCCGCCAGCGCGGCAGCCAGTCATCCAGCGCGGCAGGATCGTCAAATTGCGCGCGCAAGGCCTGTGCGTCCCCCGCTGCCGCATCGGTCAGACAGAAAAAGCTGCGGGTCCAATCGGCGCCCTGCCCCTCCATCGCCGCCAGAAACGCCTCGGCCAAGGCGGCATCGCCATCCTCCGCCCCCGACAGCGCCAGTTTCTGCGCCATCACGGCCACCCACTCTTGATGGTACCGGCTGGCGATTCCCTCAAGCCGCGCATTGGCCAGATCCACCGCGCGGTCCTGATCCGCGTCAAACAGCGGCACCAAGGCTTCGGCCAAACGGGCAAGATTCCAGCCAAGGATCAGCGGCTGGTTCGCATAGGCATAACGCCCGGTATGGTCGATGGACGAAAACACCGTCCCCGGCGCATAGCTTTCCATAAAGGCGCAGGGGCCGAAGTCGATGCTTTCACCCGACAGCGTCATATTGTCGGTGTTCATCACGCCGTGGATAAAGCCGACCCCCATCCAAGCCGCAATCAACCGCGCCTGAGCACCGATCACCGCATCGAACAACGCAAGGTAAGGTGCCGGGTCATCGGCCAGCTCTGGATAATGCCGGGCGATGGTGTAATCGGCCAACGCGCGCACCCGCGCCTGATCTTGGCGGGCGGCGAAGAACTGAAACGTGCCCACCCGGATATGACTGGCGGCAACCCGGGTCAGCACGGCCCCCGGCAAGTCGGTTTCGCGCCAGACCGGATCGCCCGTCGCGACGACGGCCAGCGCGCGGGTGGTGGGGATGCCAAGCGCATGCAACGACTCGCCCACCAGCACCTCGCGCAGCATCGGTCCCAGTGCCGCCTTGCCATCCCCCCCGCGCGAGAACGGCGTCCGGCCCGACCCTTTGAGCTGGATGTCGCGGCGTGTCCCGGCGGGTGTGGTCACTTCACCCAGCAGGATGGCGCGCCCATCGCCCAGTTGTGCGGAAAACCCGCCGAACTGATGTCCGGCATAGGCCTGCGCGATGGGTTCAGCGCCATCGGGCAAGCGCGCGCCTGACAACAACTCTGCCGCCGAATCACGCAAGGCACCCGCAGCCAGCCCCAGATCACCGGCAAGCCCATCGTTGAAGAACACCAAAGCGGGCGACGTCGGCGCCGCAGGCTGCACCGGCAGATAGGTGCCCGGCAAATCGCGGGCATAGCTGTTGTCAAACGGGATCAGGCTGGGCATCGGCTGGACCTTCACATCGGGATCATCCCGATATGGGCCGGCCCGTCACACAGGGCAAGCGTGGCGAAGGATCACTCCAGCACTTCCATCCGCTCGATCTGCCAGATGGAGCGGGCATAGATCACTTCGGTCTGATACTGCGCATCGTCGTCAAAGGGGTAAAGCAACCAGATCGGACCCTTGTCGCGCACCGACAGCGGTTTGCCATCTGCCTCAATGGCCAGAATCGGACCATTTTCGACGGCATCACCAAAAGGCACGTCCACGGTGTAGTCGTTCAGCGCCCAGACCCGCAGGATGCTGCCTTTGGCCCCCAACCGATCCAGCAAGGTCTTCAGCGGCACGCCACGAAAGCTCACCTCGCCTTCGGTCCAGATCGTGGTGGTCAGGATGGTTTTGGTCCCCAACGACTCAAATCCGGCAAGGTCAAACTCTGCCACGCCGCTCCCGGTGGTTGCCGCGATGGACCCGGCCACCGAAAGAATCACTGTGTCGGTCGGCTTCGGCAATGGTTCAGCCACCGCAGAACATCCCCAGCCAATGGCCAAAGCCTGCACAAAAACCGCCATCGCACGCATAAAGGACATGTCAGACCTTTCTTTGATCGCGACAGGTGATCCAAGGCGACAGGCGCTGTCAACCGCAGCCTATCCTTCGGTACAGTGCAAAACTGCGGCCCAATCGGGTCAAATCGCCCAAACGGGCCTGTCCATACAGAAAGATGGTCGGGGCGGAGGGATTCGAACTCTCGACCTACGGTACCCAAAACCGTCGCGCTACCAGGCTGCGCTACGCCCCGACTGCGGCTGTCCTAACCAAGATTGCGGCGGAAGGAAAGCCGCTACTCGCAGGGCCAGACAGCCTTTTCTGCCGGGATGGCCGGGTGGCGCATTTCCGCGCCTTCGGCAATGCCCAACCGCTTTGCCATCCCGGCGTTGATTTCCAGCACGAACTGGATGTCAGCCCCGCCCGGAATCGGGGTCAGATCACCGGGCACGGCACCTTCGTGAACGCGCCGCACCTGCCCCGTCGCATCGGCAAAGATCATGTCGAGGGGAATCAGTGTGTTCTTCATCCAAAAGGAAACATCCTGCGGTTCGTCGTATACGAACAGCATCCCGGCGGATGACGCCAGGGTGTCGCGAAACATCAGCCCGCGATTGCGCTCTGCCACGGTGTCCGCGATTTCAACATGAAACCGCGCGACGCTGCCCGCCCCGCGCAGGTCAAGTGTTTCGGGCGCGCAAGCCGCCTGTGCCTGCGCTGCCCAAACGATGTGACAGGCTGCAAACAGCAGCGCCGCCGCTGTTGTCAGCCCGCGTGATGCCGAACCGCCGCTTCCCATGATGCCACCTGCATTGCCATGCGTCCGCGCTTGCCATCTATGATGCGAAGGCAGACCGCCTCGCCTGCTTGTAGATCGGCAAAGCCGGACACACGCAACACTTCGATGTGAATGAACACATCCTCAGGACGGCCAAAGACATTGGCAAAGCCGAAGCCCTTGCCCTTGTCGAACCATTTGACCCGTGCGGGTTCCAGCGGCAGGGCAGCGATGTCTTCCGGGGTTGACGGTGCATTCTCATCCATCAGCGGAAAACTCCCACCAACAGGCGGTTCGATGTCCAACACCTCAACCGCCTGGACCCCACGTTGGGTCATCTGCACCTTCACCGAAATACCGGCACCATCAGCAACCGAGTTCTGTCCGTAGTTGCGCAGCACATTCGCGTGCAACAGGATGTCAGACCCGCCCTCGTCACCCACGATGAAACCGAACCCCTTGCCGGGATCGAACCATTTCACGCGGCCATGCAGTGTCTGCGTGACCTTTTCTTCGTCATCCATGTCGAGAGCCGTTTCCCCAGAGTTAGCCCACTGCTCAAGTCATGACGCCATTAGTCGTTCCGTTTCAAGGGGCATTTCTTAACGAAAGCGGGTTTCCACCACTCGCGCTTCGCGAAATTCATGGATTGAGCCGCGAGATGTGCCACGGATCGTCTAAACCATTGCGCGACCACCGAAACCTGTCATGCAACCTGAACGGTCCATCGGCCCAGAATTCAATCTCCAGTGGCAGGATGCGGATACCGCCCCAGAACGGTGGCCGCTTCGGGTTAGGGCCTTGCAGCGCCGTCATTTTCGCCACTTCAGCGACCAGTGCCCCCCGCGAGGACAAAGGTTCGGACTGCTTGGATGCCCATGCGCCAAGCCTGCTTTTCAGGCTTCTGCTGGCATAATACTCATCCGCCTGCGGCCCGTCCTCCCGCTCGGTCATCCCGCGCACGCGGATTTGACGCCGCAGCGATTTCCAGTGCAGCACGAAGGCCGCCTTGCCGGAAGAGGCGATCTCCTGTCCCTTTCGGCTGCCGTAGTTGGTGTAGAATACGAAAGCCTGCGCTTCGATCTCCTTCAGCAGCACCATGCGGGCATTCGGCATGCCGGTCGCATCGACCGTCGCAAGGGCGATGGCATTCGGATCATTGATCTCTTTTGGCTCTGCCTCGGCCAACCACCCCCGCGCGATGGCAAAAGGGTCGTCCCCCGCGAAGATGCCGGTGCGGTCACTTGCGTCATCCATGTTCATTGCATCCTTTGCTGCGCCAAAGCGTGGCGGTCCCGCACTTGATGCAGGGACACGATTGCCCTACACCACGGCGACACAAAACTGGGCGAGGGACAGGTAATGTCAACCGGACTTATGGCAGGCAAGCGCGGGCTCATCATGGGGCTTGCCAACGACAAATCCATCGCCTGGGGCATTGCCAAGGCCTTGGGGGACCAAGGCGCGGAACTGGCGTTCTCGTATCAGGGGGAAGCGTTGAAGAAACGCGTCGAACCCTTGGCGGCGTCCCTCGGCACGCCGAAACTCTTTGAATGCGATGTGACGAATGAGCCGTCGATGGATGCGATGTTCGCAGCATTGCAGGCGGAATGGGGCAAGCTCGATTTCCTCGTCCATGCCATCGGCTTTTCCGACAAGAACGAATTGCGGGGCCGCTACGTGGACACGTCGCGCGCCAACTTCCTGATGACCATGGATATTTCGGTCTATTCCTTCACCGCAGTCTGCCAGCGCGCCGCCGCGATGATGCCCGATGGCGGCAGTCTGCTGACACTGACCTATTACGGTGCGGAAAAGGTGATGCCGCATTACAATGTGATGGGTCTGGCCAAGGCCGCGCTTGAGGCATCGGTGAAGTACCTTGCCGAAGACCTCGGCAAGGACGGCATCCGCGTCAATGCGATCAGCGCCGGGCCGATCAAGACGCTGGCCGCCAGCGGCATCGGCGACTTCCGCTACATCATGAAATGGAACGAGTTGAACTCGCCCCTGCGCCGCAACGTCACGCAAGAAGAGGTGGGCAAGGCCTCGCTATACCTGCTCTCGGACCTCGGGTCCGGCACCACGGGCGAAAACCTGCATGTCGATGCGGGCTATCATGTGGTGGGGATGAAGGCCGTGGACGCCCCCGACATCGACGCCGTGACGGGCCGGAACGGCAAGGAATGACGCCCAAATGACCCTCGCCGCCTTCCTCGCGCTGGCTTCGGTGCAGTTGATGGCAGCCATCAGCCCCGGCCCTGCCGTGCTGATGACCGCCCGCACCGGCGTGACCCAAGGGTTGCGCATGGGCGTGTGGATGGCAGCAGGCATCGGCTTTGGCGCTGTGTTCTGGGCGGTGGCAGCGCTGTTCGGGCTGGCCGTGCTGTTCAAGGTGGCCCCCGCCGCACTGACGGTGCTCAAGATCGTCGGCGGTGCCTACCTTGTCTGGATCGCCATACAGATGTGGCGGCATGCCAAGGAACCGCTTTCTACCGACAGCGGCGACAGCACCCTGCCCCAATCCGGCCCCGCCGCATTGTGGAAAGGGATCACCACGCAACTCGCCAACCCCAAACCCGTCGTCTTCTTCGGCGCGGTCTTTGCCGGAATGGTGCCGCCCGACACGCCCCTGTGGATCAAGGGCGCGCTGCTTTGCGTGGTGTTCTCCACCGACTTCACCTGGAACGTCATCGTCGCACGGCTTTTCTCCTTTGACCGCACCCGCGCCGCATACCTCAACCTGAAAACCCTGATCGACCGCTGCTTCGGCGGCGTCCTGGGCCTTCTCGGCCTGAAAGTCGCCCTGACATGACCGTCCGCATTTTCTGTCCCTAAATATCCCGGGGGTCGTCCGTCGGTTTCGCCATCGGTTCAAGAATCGATGGACGACGGGGCTGGCCCCCGCTTCCGCACCAAAAGCCGCACCAACAGGAGCACACCATGAACGACCGCCTGCCGCATGAAAAAGGCTTCCACGTCAGTTGGGACCAGATCCACCGCGACTCGCGCGCGCTGGCGTGGCGGCTGGATGGCACAGGTCCGGGCGAAGGCGGGGCATGGAAAGCCGTGGTCGGCATCACCCGCGGCGGGCTTGTGCCAGCGATGATCGTCAGCCGCGAGTTGGATATTCGCGTGGTCGATACGATCAGCGTGAAGTCCTACAACCATCAGGCCCAGACCGAGGCGATGGTGACCAAATCCCCGCAGGATGACCTGATGGGCGATGGAACCGGCATTCTGGTCGTCGATGATCTGGTGGATTCGGGCAAAACTCTGGAACTCGTCCGTCGCCTCTATCCCAAGGCCCATTTCGCCACGGTCTATGCCAAGCCCAAGGGCAAGCCGATGGTGGACAGCTACATCACCGAGGTGTCTCAAGACACATGGATCTTCTTTCCGTGGGACATGGCGCTGCAATACGTCCAGCCCTTCCGCGGCAACGACTGACCCAAATCGAAATCCGGCGCGGATTTCGGGCCGTTTCCTGACGCAGGAAACGGACTGGACCGATGGCTCGGAATTTGCGTCAAATTCCGCGGCGTTTTCTGCGTCAGAAAACGCGCTTCCGCAGACCGCGAACGGAGAGAACGATGACCCTGCCGCTGAACCCCGCCATGGCCGCAACCTTTGCCCCCCCGGTGATGGAGGCGCGGCGTTGGCTGGCGGATGCAGTGTTCCCGACGGATCGCCCCCTGATCAACGTCAGCCAAGCCGCCCCGGTGGAACCGCCGCCAATGGCCCTGCGCCAAGCCATGGCCGATGCCGCGCTGAACGATCCCGCTGCACATCTTTACGGCCCCGTGCTTGGCCTGCCGGACCTGCGGGCAGAAATCGCGGCGCAATGGTCGGCCAGTTATGACGGCACGATCACACCTGAGCAGGTGGCCATCACCCAAGGTTGCAATCAGGCCTTTTGCGCCGTGATGTCCACGCTTGCGGGGGCCGGGGATGAGGTGATCCTGCCCACCCCGTGGTATTTCAATCACAAGATGTGGCTGGATATGCAGGGCGTGACCACGGTTCCCCTGCCCGCAGGCGCAGGGCTGATCCCCGATGCGTCAGAGGCGGCAAAGCTGATCACCCCCAAAACCCGTGCCATCGTTCTGGTCAGCCCGAACAACCCCGGCGGGGCAGAATATCCGGCGGAAACGCTGGCGGCATTCCGCGATCTGGCCCGCGCCCATAACCTCGCGCTGATCGTGGATGAAACCTACCGCGACTTCGACAGCCGCACCGGGCGTCCGCATGACCTGTTCACCGATCCCGATTGGGCTGACACCTTCATTCAACTCTACAGCTTCTCCAAAGCCTATCGCCTGACCGGCCACCGGGTGGGGGCTGTGGTCGCCTCGGCCACGCGACTGGCCGAGATTGAGAAATTCCTTGATACCGTCGCCATTTGCCCCAGCCAATTGGGCCAGATCGGCGCGCTGTGGGGGATGCGGAACCTAACGCAATATGTGGCTGGGGAGCGCGCGGAAATTCTGACCCGCAAGGCCGCGATGGTCGACGGGTTCGCCGCCCTGCCCGATTGGAAACTGCTCGGCTGTGGGGCGTATTTTGCCTATGTCGAACACCCCTTCGACCTGCCCTCGGATCAGGTGGCCAAGAGATTGGTGCATTCCTCGTCGATCCTGATGCTGCCCGGCACCATGTTCCAGCCCGAAGGCAGCGCCGATGGCAAACGCCAGATGCGGATTGCCTTTGCCAATATCGACACGAACGGCATCGCAGAGCTTTTCCGCCGCCTGTCCGCTGTGACCTTCTGACACCCGCGCGATCCATTCCGTCCCGCCTGCCCTCGCATCTTGCCCCGATGCGGGCAGTTCACTAGACAGGCGAACAAAACCCGCATTCCTAAGGCGAGAGATCATGGCCAAAGAGACCGACGACGACGCCCCGCGCAAGAAACGCAAGACCGGCTCTGTGCTGGTCTGGGTCTTGCTCGCCATGATCGTGACCGGCCTTGGCGGCTATCAGATGACCAACTTCGGCGGCACCCGCAGCGCCATCGGCACCGTGGGCGAGCGTGAGATTGACGCAGGCGACTATGGCCGCGCCCTGCGCCAAGAGGTAGACGCCTTGGGCGCGCAATTCGGCACGCAAGTGCCCTTGGACACCGCCATCGCGCTTGGCGTCGATCAAAAGGTGATCCAGACGCTGGTCAATCAGGCCGCCTTGGACAATGAGGCGGCGCGCATCGGTATCTCGGTCGGCGACCCGACGGTGGCGCAGCAGATCACCGACATGCGCGCCTTTCAGGGCACGGCAGGCCAGTTCGACCGCACCACCTATTCGGCGGTGCTGAAACAGAACAACCTGACCGAAGCCGCCTTTGAAGCGCGCATCCGCGATGACCTTGCGCGCGGACTGCTGCAAGGCGCGGTTGTCGGAGGCTATGCCGCACCCAAGGCGCTGACCGATACGCTGGCCAACTGGGCCGGGGAACGGCGCGGCTTTTCGCTGCTGCGCGTGACCGAGGCTGATCTGACCACGCCCGTGGCAGACCCGACGGACGCCGATTTGCAGGCGTTCTATGACGCCAATCCTGACAGCTTCATCAATCCAGAGGCAAAGCGCATCACCTATGCCGCTCTGCTGCCCGAAGCGATCCGCGCCGATCAACCGGTGGATGAGGCCGCGCTGCAAAAAGCCTATGACGACCGTATCGACGAATTCATGGTCCCGGAAAAGCGTCTGGTCGAACGTCTGGTCTATCCCGACCAAACCGCCGCCGATGCCGCCAAGGCGCGGCTGGATGCGGGCGACAGCTTTGACACGTTGGTCGCTGACCGTGGCCTGCGGCTGGAAGACGTCGATATGGGCGATGTGGCCAAATCCGAACTCGGCGCCGCCGGGGATGCTGTCTTTGCGCTGACCGAACCCGGTGTTGTCGGCCCCTTGGCCACCGACCTTGGCCCGGCCCTGTTTCGGATGAACGCTGTGCTGGCCGCGCAGGAAACCACCTTTGATCAGGCCAAGGACGATCTGGCCGCCCAAATCCAAGTCGAATCCGCCAAGCGTGCCATCTCTGACCGGTTTGAAGAGATCAATGATCTTCTCGCCGGGGGCGCCACGCTGGAGGACCTCTCCAAGGAACCGGGGATGGAGGTTGCGACCATCGACTATGTCCCCGGTGCGGCTGCGCCCGAAGGCATCGCCGCCTATCCTGACTTCCGCGCGGCCGCTGACAAAGTGGCCGATGGCGACTTCCCCGAGGCTGTGGGACTGACCGAAGGCGGTCTTTTCGCGCTGCGTCTGGATGAAATCGTCCCCGCCGCCCCGATCCCCTTTGCCGAAGCCAAAGCGCAGGTCGAAACCGCATGGCGCGCCGATGCGCTGGCCAAGGCGCTGTCGGCCCGCGCGTCCGAGATTGCGGCAGCGGTGCAAGCCGGGGCCTCGCTTGGATCGCAAGGCATCGTCACGGTCACCCGCGCAATCGGGCGCGACGGAACGGTGGCCGATGCGCCCGAGACCTTGGTCGCCGATGTGTTCAAGATGGCCACAGGGGCGGTTCAAGTGATCGACACGTCCGGCTTTACCGCCGTGGTCCAGCTTGACCGCGTCGTCCCGCTGGCCGACTTGCCCAAGGTCGATGCCGACGCGCTGCGCGATGCCATCTCAGTGCAGGTGGAACAGGCGCTGTCGCAGGATGCCGCAGCCCTCTTCACGCAAGGCTTGGCGTCCGAGGCGGGCGTGCGGCTTGACCAGCAGGTGATCTCTGCCGTCAACGCGCAGATGCAGTAAGGACCGGGCCATGACCCTTAGCCCCTCGTTTGAGGCCTTTGAACGCGGCTGGGCGGCAGGCAAGACGCAGCTTGTCTACGCCCGCCTTGCCGCCGATCTGGATACGCCCGTCTCATTGATGCTGAAGCTGGCCGAAGCGCGGTCTGACACCTTCATCCTTGAATCGGTGACAGGCGGAGAGGTGAGGGGCCGCTATTCGGTGGTCGGCATGAAGCCCGATCTGATCTGGCGCTGCCACGGCGTCCAGTCCGAGATCAACCGCGAGGCTCGCTTTGACGCGCAGGCGTTCCAGCCGCTGGACGGCCACCCGCTGGACACCCTTCGCGCGCTGATCGCCGAAAGCCGGATCGACCTGCCCGAAGACCTGCCCCCCATCGCGGCGGGGCTGTTTGGGTATCTGGGCTATGACATGATCCGTCTGGTGGAAAGCCTGCCCAATGTGAACCCCGATCCCATCGGGCTGCCCGATGCCGTGCTGATGCGGCCATCTGTCGTCGCCGTGCTGGACGGCGTGAAGGGCGAGGTGACGGTGGTCGCCCCCGCTTGGGCAACCTCGGGCCTCTCCGCCCGCGCCGCCTATGCCCAAGCCGCCGAACGCGTGATGGACGCCCTGCGCGATCTGGACCGCGCGCCCCCGGCGCAACGAGATTTGGGCGAGGCTGCCCCGGTGGGCGAGGCCAAATCGAACTTCACCCATGACGGCTACAAAGCCGCCGTGGAAAAGGCCAAGGATTACATCCGCGCGGGCGACATCTTTCAGGTCGTCCCCAGCCAACGCTGGGCGCAGCGCTTTGAACTGCCGTCTTTTGCGCTATACCGTTCGCTGCGGCGCACCAACCCGTCGCCGTTTTTGTTCTTCTTCAACTTCGGCGGCTATCAGGTGATCGGTGCCAGTCCCGAAATCCTTGTGCGTTTGCGCGATGGTGAGGTCACGATCCGCCCCATCGCCGGAACCCGCAAACGTGGGGCAACTCCGGAAGAGGATCGCGCGCTGGAACTGGACCTCTTGGCCGACAAGAAGGAATTGGCCGAACATCTGATGCTCTTGGATCTTGGCCGCAACGATGTGGGCCGGGTCGCCAAGGTGGGCACGGTCCACCCGACTGAACAATTCATCATCGAACGCTACTCCCACGTCATGCACATCGTCTCAAACGTGGTGGGTGAAATTGCCGAAGGCAACGATGCCCTGTCCGCCCTGCTGGCGGGCTTGCCCGCAGGCACGGTGTCAGGTGCGCCCAAAGTCCGCGCGATGGAAATCATCGACGAGTTGGAACCCGAAAAGCGCGGCGTCTATGGCGGCG
>NKIT01000134.1:0-5221 GCA_002256185.1 Rhodobacteraceae bacterium PARR1
GATGTGGAAGCACAACGACTGGCGCGATCTGGACCGCAAGCTGCATGCCGTGGGTGACCGGCCAAAGATCGTGGCCTTTGAGTCGGTGTATTCCATGGACGGCGACATCGCCCCCATCCGCGAGATTGTCGAGGTCTGCGAAGCCCATGGCGCGCTGTCCTATATCGACGAAGTCCATGCCGTCGGCATGTATGGCCCGCGCGGCGGCGGCGTGTCAGAGGCCCGTGGTCTGGCCCATCGCATCGACCTGATCGAGGGCACGCTTGGCAAGGCCTTTGGCGTTGTCGGCGGCTATGTCACCGGCAGCAAGGCGTTGGTGGATTTCATCCGCTCTTTCTCAAGCGGGTTCATCTTCACCACAGCGCTGCCCCCGGCCGTGGCTGCCGCTGCAACCGCCTCGGTCCGGCATCTGAAGGCATCGCAGGGCGAACGCGACGCCCAAGCCGCCGCCGTGGCGCAGGTGCGTGCCGCGCTCGACCGGGCGGGCATCCCCCATATCGCCAACGAAAGCCACATCATCCCCGTCATCATCGGTGACCCGGTGAAGTGCCGCCAAATCTGCGACATCCTTATGGAGGATTGGGGCATCTACCTGCAACCGATCAACTACCCCACCGTGCCCAAGGGTACCGAGCGGCTGCGCATCACCCCCGGTCCGCTGCACGGACAGGCCGAAATCGACCGTTTGGTGACCGCGCTGACAGCACTTTGGTCGCGGTGTGCGATTGCTCACGCTGTTGCGTAACGACAGCCATTTGACTTTGCGCTAAGCTGCACCAGAATAGCACAAAACATGCAGACCCCACCGGGAGGACGAAACTATGAAACTGTCGAAACTGGCCCTTGCCTTGCTGCCCGCCTTGGCCGCCGCACCCGCGATGGCACAAGACCTCGAAGCCGGGGCCAAGGTCTTTGCCAAGTGCCAGACCTGCCACGTCGTCGCCAATGAAGCAGGCGAAGTTCTGGCTGGCAAGAACGCCAAGACCGGCCCGAACCTGTATGGCATGCCCGGCCGCGTCGCCGGCACCTATCCGGATTTCAAATACGGCGAGTCGATCGTGGCTTTGGGCGCCACCGGCTTTGTCTGGAATGAAGCCGACTTCGTGACCTATGTCGCCGATCCCGCCAAGTTCCTGAAAACCAAGCTGGACGACAAGGGTGCCAAGTCGAAGATGAGCTTCAAGCTGGGCAAGGAAGAAGACGCCAAGAACGTCTGGGCCTATATCGTCTCGCTCTCGCCCGCTGCGGCGAACTGAGACCGATCTTTCAGATTGCGTGACGGCGGCGGGGAAACCTGCCGCCGTTTCCTTTTGGGGCGCGGATTGGAGCAAAGCCCGACAGCGCGGCAATCCGCTAGACGATGCGGCCCATTGCAGGCAGTCTGACAGGCCAAACGCCCAAGGATGGACCGCCCCGCAGACCATGGACCCGAACGATCCCATCAACCGCCGCATTCTGGCCGAACTGGTGGCCAACGCGCGCCTGCCCGTCAGCGAAGTCGCCGCCCGCGTCGGCCTGTCCAAAACCCCCGTCGCCGCCCGCATCCGCCAGATGGAGGAAGCCGGGTTGATCACCGGCTACCGCGCCATGCTGTCGCCGCTGAAACTGGGCCTGACCCATGTCACCTATGTCGAGGTCAAGATGACCGACACCCGCCAAAGCGCCTTGGACCGCTTTAACGCCGGGGTCCGCCTGATCCCTGAGGTTGAAGAGTGTTACATGATCGCGGGCGGCTTTGATTACCTGCTCAAGGTCCGCTCCCGCGACATGCGGCATTTCCGGGCGATCATGGCCGAAAAGATTTCCGCCCTCCCCTTCATCCACGCGACGTCCAGCTATGTGGCGATGGAGGCGGTGGTGGAACAGAACTGGGACATGCTCGACCCGCAATAAGCTAGACGGGCAGGAACCACAGCGCCAGAAAGGGCTGGTCTGGCAACGCCCGCATCGCATGGGTGATGCCGGGCGGGTTGTAGATCAGCCCATCCGCCCCCGGATCGGTCCAATCCATCGCAGCGTTCCACCATGCCCCGGGGGTCAGCGGCAGATAGGTCTCCTCGGGCGGGTGGCTGTGATCCGTATAGGTCACGCCCGGGGCCATGAGCGTGGCCCCAAGCCAGAGGTCATCCCGCACCTCAAGCCCAGCGGGACCGGCCAACATCACATTGGCATGCCCGTCCCAGAACGCGCCATCCTCTGGCCGGGCAGACAGCCGCCGCGTCCATGTCAGCCGTGCGGCCAGTGCCGACAGGGCCGTCGTCAAGGCGCGTCGCACGGGATAGGCTGACGCAATGGCCTGCGGAAGATGGTCACAGACCGGCAACGCAGCCGGGGCCATGGCCTGAAACTGCGGCGTGCCGTCATGGGATCGCAAACGGTCAAAAACCCGCGCCGCCGCAGCCTTTGCCGCGACACTGCCGCGCGGGCTCTGCGCGACGGCCGTTTCGGCGGCGTCAAACAGGACTTGCAGGTCATCTGGTCGGGTCATCAGGGCACCGGGGGGGGGCTTTCGTCGAAACACGCCCCTACACTGCGTCAGCGACAGCCCCCTGTCGAGAGCCACCGCCCACGGTCACGCGGGCAGGTCAAAGTTCGGCAGGCACGTAATGTTCGCCCGCGATCATCAGCAACAGCACCGCCACCAGCGATTTCAGCGGACGTTGCTTCAGCAGGATGCCAGAGGCCCCCGCCGCCACCAGACGCAGGAAGAGTTCCGTATCCTGCGCATCGGTCAGGACAGCGATCGGGCTGCTCATCACCAACTCTTTCGCGCGCTGGATGGCGGGAAAGTTCGCGGTCGGCATAGGGTCCATATCCAGAACCACCACCCCATACCGTTTCGGATCAGAGATTGCGTCCAGATCGGGCACCCATTCGGCCTTGATATCCGAGCGCGACACCAGATAATCCGTCAGCATTTCAGCAATCAGGCGATGACGCGAAACGATCAAGGCTGATTTCGGCACCGGTTCCATGAACATGCTTCCATCCGTATTCTTTTCTTATGGTCTAGAATTAACGTTACGTCATGACAAGTCGACCCATGTCTCTGGCTCAGGTTGTGTCCCGAATGGATGAATGGAAAACAGGTTGCGCAAAGTTTCGCATCGAAAGCGACCCGCAAGTCACGCAAAAGAGCGAAAATGCGAACTTTCGTCTATTCGCGCCCCATGGGAATAACGCTTAATCTACCCATGATAAATTATAAGACAAATTTCGCGCGGGGCGCGCAGGAAAATAAGCCATAACCCTGCCAGGATCGCCTGCTACAACCGGCCCAATTCGCGTGCGCGCATCGCGGCATGGGTGCGGTTGCGGGCATCGACCTTTTTGCAGATCGACCGCATGTGCATTTTAACAAGCACCTCGGTCGTTTGCAGCAATACGGCGATTTCCTTGTTGGTCTTGCCATCTGCGGCCAATTTCAGCACCTGCGCCTCAATGGGGCTGAATTGCGCACCGTCGCGGGGGGCAGAGCGCGCACCAACATTGAACGTATCGGTGAACATGGCCGAAGGCACAAACACCTCACCATCGCGCACCATCCGCAAGGCAGAGCCTATGGATCGCAGCGACATGGTCTTGGGCACAAAGCCCCGCACGCCCAACTCGATGGCCTGCGCGACGAAACTGTGATTGGTGCTGCCCGAGAAAATCACCAATCGCGCCTTGCCGCATTGAGCCAGAACCTTCTGGATGCTGGTCATTCCATCCATCCCCGGCATGACCAAATCCAGCAAGACCACGTCCACAGCCTCATCCTGCGACAGGCTATCCAATGTCTCTTGCAAGGTCGACGCGTGCAGGATCTCAAAACCCTCGCGCTCGCTCAGATAAGAGGCAACGGCTTCACGCACCAAGGCATGGTCATCAGCCATCAGAACGCGCATTCACTCTCCCCCGGGCGTGCTTCCTCTGGGCGCGCACAGAAGTGCCGGACCGAGACCACTTTTCCTGCTTTATTCATACCAATGACGTTTGACAGAGGGGGGCATTCCGAACAACACATCCATGATGCCAGTAAGCCGCTATCTTTTGACCGGGTGATGCCTTCCGACCCAAGGCAGGGCGTCATGCGCGCAGGGATGCAGCGATGGATAAGCCCTTGCAGTCCGAAAGACCCGGCTTGGATCATGAAAGGCGTCCCCGTTCGTCCGACCCCACGTGATCCCGCGCAGGTGCGCGCTTGGGGGAAAGGAAAGATGTCAGCGCCTGCCTCACCGCCAAACCCAAACCTGCGGATGCGGCCCCGCAACAATGGGCAAGCGTAGACCTGACGATCCGGGCCAGCAATCATCCAATCAGATGGCCAGCCTGAACCGTTGGCAACGGCGCAGAACTTGTGGTCATGTCCTGCCAAAAGGTTGGGGTCCAACCGGCGTCCGCGCGTGGCATCCTCCGGCTGTTGCCCCCCCTTTCCACGCACGCCTCCTGTGCGCATGTGGTGCGCGGCGATGCACGATCCGCCCTTGCGTCGGACGCCACAAGTTGCGAAACCTTGGCCGTTCTCGGGGCGGGGCGAAATTCCCCACCGGCGGTATAGCCCGCGAGCGCCCCTGCCAAAAGCGGGGGGTCAGCAGATCCGGTGTGATTCCGGGGCCGACGGTTAAAGTCCGGATGGAAGAGAATGGACAGGACCGGTGCTTTTGCGCCGGTATTGCCCGTTATCGCCTTGGGGCCGTTCTGGACACAGGAGGTTCCATATGACTGACGTTTTGAAGATCGCCTTCATCAAGGCACGCTGGCACGCCGACATCGTCGATCAGACGCTCAAGGGGTTCACAGCAGACATGGCCGCCGCGGGTCGCGCGGGCGAGATTACCACCTATGACGTCCCCGGCGCGTTCGAGATGCCGCTTCTGGCCAAAAAGCTGGGCGCAACCGGACGCTTTGACGCCATCGTCGCCGCCGCACTGGTGGTGAACGGTGGCATCTACCGCCATGAATTCGTGGCGCAAGCCGTGGTTTCCGGATTGATGGAGGCGCAGATGGCCACCGGCGTTCCGACCTTCTCGGTCAGCCTGACGCCGCATCATTTCCACGATTCCGAAATCCACCACGATTTCTTCTTCAGCCACTTCGTGAAAAAAGGGGCCGAGGCTGCACAGGCCGTTCGCATGGTCGCAGACATCAAACTCTGACCTGCGCCCTTCATCTTGGCTCAAATACCCCACGGGGGGTGCGGGGGGTGTGAAACCCCCCGCTTCTGCCAGTGGGGTGC
>NKIT01000134.1:5231-10416 GCA_002256185.1 Rhodobacteraceae bacterium PARR1
CTGACCGTGGGGTGCGGGGGGTGTGAAACCCCCCGCTTCTTTCGGCAGACAAGAGGGCGCGCCCCTTGCAGGTCTGACGCGCAAATCGCATCCTCAGGCCTGCAACAGCCCGGATGCCACCATGCCCGCCCCTGAAAACACCCTCAAACGCCGCCTTCTTGCAGGTGAAACCCTGCATGGCATCTGGCTGGGCATGGCAGACCCCTATGCGGCAGAGATGGCCGCGACGGCGGGGTTTGACTGGCTGCTGATTGATGGCGAACATGCGCCCAACGACCTGCGCTCGATCTCGGCGCAGCTGGCGGTGATCGTGCCCTCGGGCTCACTCCCTGTGGTGCGCCTGCCCGATGGCGATGCGGTCAAGATCAAGCAGGCGCTGGACATCGGCGCGCAGACGCTTCTGATCCCGATGGTGGACAGCGCCGAACAGGCCGCCCATCTGGTGCGCGCCACCCGCTATCCGCCGCAGGGCTTTCGTGGCGTGGGGTCCAGCCTTGCCCGCGCCTCGCGCTTTTCGTCGATCCCCGATTACCTGACGACGGCCAATGACCAGATTTGCCTGATGGTTCAGGTCGAAAGCCGGGCAGGCCTTGCCGCGCTGGACGCTATTCTGGCGGTCGAAGGCGTGGACGGGGTGTTCATCGGCCCGTCCGATCTGGCCGCCGACATGGGCCATCTGGGCAATACCGCCCTACCCGCACTGCGCGCGGCGGTGTTCGATGCCCTGACCCGCATCCGTGCGGCGGGCAAGATCGCAGGCGTTTTGGCGACCGAGCCTGACTTTATCGAGACTTGCAAGCACGCAGGCGCGAACTTTGTCGGCGTCGGCATCGACGTGCTGGCCCTGACCGCCGCCCTGCGCGCCATGGCCGCGCGCTGGCGGTAACGCCGCCTTACATCCCGCCCGCCATCGCAAGCAGCGGCAGGATCAGCGCCGCCAGACCCATCGCCATGCCCGACCCGGCAAATCCGGAGTCGTCCATCTGGTTCAGGTCGTCGGCATCGTCGGCCATGTCATCGTCATCCAGCGGCTGGAAATCCACCGCAGGAAAATCGCCATGCGCATCCATCAGCATCGGCTGGACCCCGTCCAGATCGACCGCCGGGCCATGCGCAAAACCGGCGATTTCTTCGGCCCCCGCGGCTGTCTTGGCAAAGCTCAGGCGGATCACCTCATGCGGGTCGTCCAGATTGACGGTCAACTGACCATCCTCGATCGTCGGGACCACCGCTGACCGCACGCCCAAGGCAAAGCTGCGGCTTTCCGCGGTTTCGTCCACGTTCGGATTGTCCGGGATGCCAAAGCGGGTCATCCAGTCACTGGGCACCTGCGCCGTCAGGCTGTCGCCCCAGACGGCATGATAGGTGTCGCCCAAGCCGCCGATGTTCAGCGCGACCTTGCCCGCCGCCTTGGCCGAGCCGGACAGGAACACCACCAGCTTGTCGTCATTCTCATAGCCATAGACCCAGATATCGTCGCGCGCATCATTGGTCAGGCTGGTCTGCAACAGATGCGTGTCGTCCACGCTTTCGGCCATCATGTCCAGCATGTCCTGACCGACAAACTTCACCGGCGCGCCGTTGACATCGGTATAGGTCAGCCGCGCGACATGCTGCATGTCGCTGCCATAGGTGCCCGCAGCCCCCATGCCCTCTGCGCCATATTCGGCCATCATCTCCAACAGCACGCGGGGATGTTCGGCGCCGTAGTCATAGCGTTCCAGCTTGTGCTGGTAGAAGTTTTCAAAGTCATCGTCGGTTCGCCCGGCCAGATCGACGGCGGGGTCATAGGTCATCGCGCCCTGCCCCTCCTGAAGCTTCAGGTAATCGCCCAAAGCCTCACCGCGGGTGTAGGACGCCACGTTGTAGGTGCCCAGAAACAGTTCCGGCCGCTCGCCGCCCGCCGCTTCGGAATCGTGCTCCCATGCGTCAAGGATGTCGCCGATCTGGTCGGCGGATTTGTCAACGCCCGTGGCCATCACCGCAAAGCGATGGTGGATCACCATATCCACGCTGCGGAAGGTCTCATCGCTGAGTTCGCCCCGCAGCATCGCGTCTTCGTTGATGTTGCGCCCGCCTTGGATGGCGATGCCCAGATCATTGTCCAGCACATTGAGCTTGGGATCATCCAGACAGGACTGGATTTCACGGATCATCGTATCTGCGATGTCGCCATAAAGCTGCGCCGGGTTCGGCATGCCCTTGAAGGTGGAATAGAACTCGCTGCCGATTTCAAGGATCATGTTCTCGGGCAAGGGTCCGTAAGCCCCACCCAAGAGATCGGCCATGAAACCGCGCACATCGGCGCGCATCACGTCATAGCGCCCGGCATAGCGCAGCGTCGGCAAAACCACCGCCAGCGTCGCGCCATTGTCCCGCGCGTAGGCCATCAACTCTGGCAGATTGCCCGCCGAGTCCGGGCCATTCCACAGCCCGTCATACTCCAACCCGAACTTGCTGGTGCCGTTTTCGGCCAAAGACCCCCCCGGCCAGGTGATCATGCCAACCTTCGATCCCGCAAGTTGATTATCAAATCGCGAAAATGCGCGGAAGCCGGTGTAGTTGTAGCCAAAGTGGTCAGCATCGAAGATGCCTGCCTCGGGGGCATAGGCGGCGCTGCCTGTCTGGATCGAAATCATGGTCACACCTCCGAAGGTTGAGGTTCGGTCGACCAGAAGGTCGCCAAACCAGCCGAGAGTCCCAGACCGAGGGGTACCTGCGTTTCGCCATGGCTGGCCGAAACCCATACTTTTGACTGTTGACCTACCTCGAACGAGGAGGGTGCACTCACAGCAACAGGTGCAGCATCGCCGTAAAAATCTGATACTGCTTTATTTTCCTCTAAATGCAGCGCTGCGGCGGCCTTGCGGGGGTGAATGCGTAGGCTGTAAAACTGATAATCCATGACTTGCTATCCGACACACATCCGACCGCAACCAGGCCGTTAACCATGCGTATCGTTGCTGTTTGGAAAACCCCATTCGGCGTCGGGATGGCCTGCGCGCACCCTTGGCCCATGCCATCCCTCTATGGCTTAGACGATCCCAGACCTTCGGATGCGCCACCCGTCCCTGCGGTTCGGAAATCGTTTGATCCAGCGCAAACCGAAGAAATGATATTGTCATATTGATATAAATGATCCGACGCGAACCAAGGCTTTCGGCATGACTTTGGGATGGGGCACTCTGCTCAAGGGGGAATCGGGCCCCATGGCCGCACGCGGCGCGACCGCACGGGTCCAGACGTCCGAACGCCTAGACCCCAGACGCAGCGGGGCAAAACCGACCAAGGGTGGGGAGGGCATGCGTCAAGGCCGGACTGGACGCGCCAGACCGGCTTTCACGCGGCAAAGGGGCAGATCACGGCCAAAGACCCCGAAACCCCAACGCTGCTACGGCAAGGGCCGTGCCAAAGCGTGCTTCAGGGCCGAAATAGCGCCAGCCCACAGAACACCCACGCGTGTCACAGACCGCACTGCGCTTGACCACGTCCCCTGCCATCGCCATCACAGAGATCGTCCCTTGCGGACGCCAAGGGGGCTGACATGCGAATGGTGAACCGGACCTTCGACGAAATCACCGCGGGTGACACCGCAGAACTGCGCCGGTTGATCACCACAGATGATCTCTTCGTCTTTGCCGCCGCCTCGGGCAATTCGAACCCGATGCACCTGACAGACAGCGATCTTGACGGCGACGGTCACAACGAACGGGTGGCACCGGGGATGTTCATCGCCTCGTTGATCTCTGCCGTGCTGGGAACCCAGCTTCCGGGGCCGGGGACCATCTACCGCCGCCAGAGCCTTGATTTCCGCAGCCGCGCGATTGCGGGCGAAGAGGTGGTCACCCGCGCCACAGTCCTGTCCAAGGCCGATGGACTCGTGCGGCTTCGGACCGAAGTGCTGCATGCCGATGGCAGCCCGATCCTGACCGGAGAAGCAGAGGTGATTGCCCCGGTCGAAAAATTTGATGCTGCGGATGTGCATGTGCCGGGGCTTGTGGTTCAGCGCCACCGCCACTTTGAAACGCTGCTGGACCGCGCCCGCCCGCTGCCTGCGCTGCCCACTGCCGTGGTCTGCCCGCAGGATGAAAACGCCCTGGCAGGCGCGCTTTTGGCCAGGGCAGAGGGCATCATCGCCCCGGTCTTTATCGGTGATGAGCGGGTGATCCGAACCGTGGCGCAGGGCCTCGGGGCAGACTTGTCCGGGATCGAGGTGATCGACATCACCGGCGATGAGGCCGCCGCAGCGCGTGCCTGCGCCTTGGTGCATGAAGGCCGCGTCGCCGCCGTGATGAAGGGCCACCTGCACAGCGACGATCTGCTGCGCCCCATGCTGGACAAGGTCTTGGGTCTCAGGATCGGCCGCCGCTTCACCCATGTGTTCGTGATGGATGTGCCCGGCCAGCCCGAACCGCTGCTGGTCACCGACGCGGCCATCAACATCGCGCCCGACCTCGCCACCAAGATGGACATCTGCCAGAACGCCATCGACCTTGCGCTGTCCTTGGGGATGCAGGCACGGGTCGGCGTCCTGTCGGCGGTGGAAATGGTGAACCCGGAGATCCAATCCTCGCTCGACGCCGCCTTGCTGTCCAAGATGGCGGATCGTGGCCAGATCCGGGGGGGGCTCGTCGAAGGGCCCTTGGCGATGGACGATGCCGTCAACCTCGCTGCCGCACGGGCCAAAGGGCTGACAGGGCCGGTGGCGGGGCGCGCGAACATCCTTGTCGTGCCGGGGATCGACGCTGGCAACATGCTGGTCAAGCAACTCGCCTTCATCAGCCATGCCGAAAGCGCCGGCGTGGTGATGGGCGCCAAGGTGCCAGTGATCCTGAACAGCCGCAGCGACAGCCCGATGTCGCGCCTCGCCTCATGCGCGGTGGCCGCCCTCTACGTCACGGCCCAAAGCCGCCGCGCGGCCTGACATCACCGCGACAGCGCAACACATTGAAACATTTCAGGAAAGCTCTGGAGGCGGGTACCGGAATCGAACCGGTCTTCACGGATTTGCAATCCGCTGCGTAACCTCTCCGCCAACCCGCCGAGAGCACGGGTTTACTAGGGGATCACTGCGGCGTCTGCAAGTCGGAAAATCCATCTCGCCCCCGCTCTCTGCCCCCCCCGCTTCCCCGTTGCGCAAATATCCTCGGGAGGGGGAATGGCCTGCGCCCCGCGCAGGACAGGG
>NKIT01000135.1 GCA_002256185.1 Rhodobacteraceae bacterium PARR1
GAAGATGAAGGGCATGGCGCCAGAGGCGCGGCGGGCGCGGGCGGGCAAGATGCTGGAAATGGTGCATCTGTCGGCCTTTGCCGACCGCATGCCCGCACTGCTTTCAGGTGGGCAGCAACAGCGGGTGGCCTTGGCGCGGGCCTTGGCCCCGGAACCCAAGGTCTTGCTGCTGGATGAACCCCTGTCCGCGCTGGACCTGAAACTGCGCCAAGCCATGCGGGTAGAGTTGAAATCCCTGCAAGAACAGACCGGCATCACCTTTGTCTTTGTCACCCACGACCAGGAAGAGGCACTGACCATGTCAGACCGCATCGCGGTCATGTCGCAAGGCCGGGTGCAGCAGATCGGCACGGCACGGGACATCTATGAGGCCCCGGTGAACCGCTTCGTCGCCGATTTCATCGGTGAGACGAACCTTTTGGAGGTTGACGTTACCGCCATATCCGGCGGCATGGCCGATGTGATCCTGCCCGGTGGCCATGCGCTGCGCTGCCCTGCGGCGGCGACCACGCCGGGGCGGCATCACCTGTCGATCCGGCCTGAAAGGATCACTTTGGCCAATGCGGGTGAGATCACCGCAACCGTGGAACGGGTGGTTTATCTGGGCACCGATGTGCAGGTTCTGACCCGTCTGCCTGGCGGCGTGCCGCTGTCGCTCAGGGTGCAAAACTCGGCCCGCATCGTCATTCCCGCCCCCGGCGCATCGGTCACCCTGCATCTTGAGGAAGGCGCAGCCCGCCTCTTGGCCGACTGATGGCAGGCGCACCGCTTCCCCCAAGCAACGGCGGCACCAGTTGGAGCAGGCTTAAGACGCCGCTCCTGTTGCCGACTTGGGCGATGATCGGGGTATTCCTGCTGATCCCCGTCTTGTTGATGGCGGTCTATTCCTTCCTGACCAAGGAATTCCGTGGCGGGGTGATCTGGGATTTCACGCTGGCCGCCTATGACCAGTTCTTCTTTAACCGGGGTCTGTTCGGTGACGAACCCCCGGTCATCGAGTGGACCTATATCAGCATCTTCTGGCGGTCGATCTGGCAGGCAGGCTTGGCCACGGTCGCGTGCCTGTTGGTCGGCTTTCCGACGGCATGGTTCATCGCCACCCGGCCACCATCGCAGCGGTCGGTCTGGCTGTTCCTGATCACCATCCCCTATTGGGTCAACCTGCTGATCCGCACCGTCAGCCTGAAATTCCTGATCCGCGACAATGGGCCGTTGAACGAATTCCTGATGGGTCTGGGCGTGATCACCGACCCGTTGCCCTTGGTGAACACCAACCTCGCCGTGCAACTGGGGCTGTTTTACAGCTACCTGCCCTTCATGGTGCTGCCGATCTATGCCGCTGTTGAACGCTACAACTTCGCCCTGTCGGAAGCCGCCGCCGATCTTTACGCCCCCCGCTGGACGATCCTGCGCGAGGTGGTTTTGCCCGTGGTGAAACCCGGCATCGTGGCGGGGTGTCTTTTGGTCTTTGTGCCCTCGCTGGGGGCGTTTCTTGCGCCGGATCTGCTGGGGGGTGCCAAGACCTATATGATCGGCAGCCTGATTGATGAGCAGTTCAAGGGCAGCCAAGGCAACTGGCCTTTCGGTGCGGCGGTGGCGGTGGTCTTGATGACGCTGGTGCTGATCGCGCTGTTCCTGCAGGCGCGGGCAGCGGCCAAGGGGGCGCGGGAATGAAGGGCGTGCGTCACTATCCCGGCTTTCTGGGCATCACCATCGCCTGTCTGGTGGTGCTCTATGCACCGTTGATCGTGGTCACGATCTATAGCTTCAACGATTCCAACTCGATCACCGCATGGGGTGGGTTTTCGTGGCGCTGGTATGTCGATGTCTTTACGGGGCCAGAGGCCGAACGCTTTGGCGCTGCGGCGTGGAACTCCATCACCATCGCGCTGATTGCGGCCACGGCTTCGACCGCCATCGCGGTGGCTGCGGCTTTGGCGATGATCCGGGGCGGGCGGTTCCGGGGCAAATCCGCGACTTATGCCCTGATCAACCTGCCGCTTCTGGTGCCAGAGATCGTCACCGCCGTCGCCACGCTGATCTTCTTTTCCGCCATCGGTCTGACCACGGGCTATCTGACCATCCTGATCGCCCATATCACCTTTTGCATCCCTTTTGCCTATCTGCCCATTGCAGCGCGGTTGTCGGGGATCGAAGAGACCTACGAACAGGCCGCGCGCGACCTTTACGCCACCCGCGCGCAGGCGTTCTGGCTGATCCTGTTGCCCTTGCTGATGCCGGGGGTGATTTCGGGGTATCTTCTGGCCTTCATCATCAGTCTGGATGACTTCATCATCACCAACTTCGTCAAAGGCGCGGGGATGGAAACGCTGCCCACCGCCATTTTCGGATCGGTCAAACAGGGGATCAAGCCCAATATCATGGCGATATCGACCCTGATGCTGGCGGTCTCAGTCCTCTTTGTCACGCTGTCCTACTTCGTCAATCGCATCGGGCAAAAGACCCGCACGTAAACCAACCGCCAGAACCAACCGGGAGTCCTCATATGAAAAGACTGTTCACGACCGCCGCCGCCTTTGCCTTGATGGCGGGTGCGGCACAGGCCGAAGGCAAGCTGTCGGTCTACCACTGGTTTGAATACATCCCCCAAGAATTGGTCGATAAGTTCGAGGCCGAGACCGGCATCGAAGTCACCATCGACACCTATGACAGCAACGAGTCGATGCTGGCATCGCTGAAGGCCGGAAAGCTGGGCCAATACGATGTGGCTGTGCCTGCCGATTTCATGGTCAAGATCATGGGCGACGAAGGCATGCTGGACACCTTCACCCCTGAGGAAATGACCAACCTTGGCAATATCGCGCCGCAATGGCTGGACGTGCCGTTTGATCAGGGACGGAAATCGTCGATCCCCTATCAGTGGGGCTCTACCTCGTTCTCGGTGAACCGGGATGTGTATCCGGGCGACATCTCCTCGCTCTCGATCCTCTTCAACCCGCCGGAAGAGTTGAAGGGCAAGATCAACGTGCTGGACAGCCAGAATGAGGTGCTGATCCTCGGCTCGCTGTATCTGGGCATCCCGCAATGTTCGACGGATCGTGAGCAGTTGAAGGCGCTGAACGATATGCTGCTGGCGGCGAAACCGTCTTGGGCGTCTTTCGGATCGGACACCGCGAAAGAGGTGCTGGTGTCGGGCGATGCGGCGGCGGGCATGATCTACAACGGCTTTTCCGCCAAGGCGCGGGCCGAAGGGGCGAATGTCGAATATTCCTATCCCAAGGAAGGCCATGTCCTGTGGATGGACAACATGGTCCTTCTGAAGGACGCGCCGAACCGCGAAAATGCCATCAAGTTCATGAACTTCCTGCTGGTGCCGGAAAACGCGGCCGCTGTGACCAATTACGCCGCCTATTCATCGGGCGTGACGGGTGTAGAGCCTTTCTTGGATGACGCGATCAAGAACAGCCCGGAAAACAACCCGCCCGCCGGGATCACGCCGGGGGTCTTTGCCCAAGCCTGCGACGCGGAAACGCAAAAGTTCTACGACGCGATCTGGACGAACCTGAAAAAGTGATTGGCCTGAAAAAGTGATGTGATCGGGGCCGGGTGACCGGCCCCCGTTGCCCCTGAACAGACCCGGCACCCCGCCGGACCGGAGGAGTCATGTCTTTCCCCATCGCCATCTGGCAGGGTATCGCCCGCACCGATGCTACGCCCGCCGCCTTGGCCGACCTGACCGCCGCCGCCACTGGTGCGGCAGCGGTGGGCGCGCGGCTGTTGGTGGCCCCAGAGGTGTTCTTTCCCGGTTATAACTCTGACCGCATCGCCGAATTGGCCCAACCGCGGGGCGGCGATTGGCATCATGCGCTTTCTGCTTTGTGCCGGGAGACGGGCTGCGGTCTGGTTGTGGGCTATGCCGAACGGGACGGGGACGCGGTCTTCAACGCTGCCGTCGCCTTTGACGCCACGGGAGCCGAGGTCACGCATTACCGCAAGACCCAGCTTTTCGGCCCGCGCGAAAAAGCCATCTTCGCCCCGGGCGATGCGCTGTGCACCTTTAGCGTTGAAGGCATCAAGGCCGCGATCCTGATCTGTTATGATGTGGAATTCGCGCCCTTGATCCGTGATCTGGCAGGGCAGGGCGTGCGCCTGATCCTTGTCCCCACCGCGAACCCGGAACCCAATCTCCACGTCAGCAAACTGGTCGTGCCCGCCCATGCCATCAACCACGGCCTGACCATCGCTTACGCCAATTACGCCGGGGCAGAGGGGGACATCACCTATTGTGGTGGCTCCACCATCGTGGCCCCCGATGCCACGGTTCTGGCCTATGCCGGTCCCGGCCCTGCGCTGATCACCGCCGACATCGACCGCGCGCCCAACCCTGCGCTGATCCAGAACCAGCTTGCCGATTACCGCGCCCCAAAGGTGACCTGATGCCCAAGGACAGCCGCCCCAGCCAGTATGACATCCTGTTCGAACCCGTCCGCATCGGGCCGAAACTGGCCAAGAACCGCTTTTACCAAGTCCCGCATTGCAACGGCGGCGGCTACCGTGATCCCTCTGCCGTCGCCGAGATGCGCCGCACCAAGGCCGAGGGCGGCTGGGGCGTGATCTTCACCGAACAGACGGAAATCCACCCGTCATCCGAGATCACCCCCTTCATCGAACAGCACCTGTGGGAGGATAAGGACATCCCCGCCTTGGCGGCGATGGCCGAGGCGATGAAATCCCACGGTGCTTTGGCGGGCATCCAACTGGCCTATTCCGGCATCAACGGGCCGAACCTCTATTCCCGCGATGTGCCGCTGGCGGTGACGGGTGGGCCGATCCTGACCTTTACCTCAGACCCTGTCCAAGCCCGCACGATGGACCGTGAAGATATCCGCGACCTGCGCCGCTGGTTTCGCAATGCGTTTCGCCGGTCTCAGGCGGCGGGGTTCGATCTGATCTGCCTTTATGGCGCGCATGGCTTTGGCATCCTGCAACATTTCCTGTCGCGCGCCACCAATCACCGCACCGACGAATATGGTGGCAGTCTGGAGAACCGTTCCCGCTTTCTGCGCGAGGTGATCGAAGAGGCGCGCGAGGAAACCCAGGGCGAGCTTGCCCTGACCCTGCGCCTGTCCTTGCACGAAGGCGGCGCCTTTGGCTTTTCCAACGCCGAACTGCGCGATTTCATCGAAATGCACGGCGATCTGCCGGACCTGTGGGATCTGGCCCAAGGAACGTGGGAGGCTTGTTCGGGAACTTCGCGCTTCGTGCAAGAGGGCGCGCAAGAGGATCTGGTCAAAGGCATCAAGGCGCTGACCTCTAAACCCGTGGTGGGCGTGGGCCGCTTTACCTCTGCCGATGCGATGGTGCGGCAAGTCCGCTCTGGTGTGCTGGATTTCATCGGGGCGGCAAGGCCGTCCATCGCCGATCCGTTCTTGCCCAAGAAGATCGAGGAGGGCCGCTTCGACGACATCCGCGAATGTATCGGATGCAATATCTGTGTGTCGGGTGACATGACCGGCGGCATCAGCCGCTGCACCCAGAACACCGCCTTCATGGAGGAATGGCGCAAAGGCTGGCATCCCGAACGCGCCCGGCCAAAGGGGCCGTCCTCATCCGTGCTGATCGTCGGCGCAGGCCCAACAGGGCTTGAGGCCGCGCTGCAATCCGCCCGTCGCGGCTATGCGGTGACGCTGGCCGAGGCGACGGATACGCTTGGGGGGCGTGTCAGCCGCGAGCGCCGCCTGCCGGGGCTGTCGGCATGGGGGCGGGTCGCGGATTACCGCACCGGGCAACTTGCCCCTTTGCCCAATGCCGCGATCTACCGCGAAAGCCGTCTGAGTGCCGATGACGTGCTGGCGATGGGGGCCGAGCATGTCGCCATCGCCACCGGCGCAAGCTGGCGGCGTGATGCGGTGGCGCGGTTCCATCTGCACCCCATCCCGACCGATGCCGCAATGCCCGTCTTTACCCCCGATGATCTGATGGCGGGGCAGGGGCCAAGCGGGGGGCGCGTCACGCTTTATGACGACGACCATTTCTATATGGGCTCCGTGATGGCCGAGGTTCTGGTCGCCCGTGGCTGCACTGTGGACTTCGTCACGCCCGCCGCCAAGGTGGCGGAATGGACCGACAACACGCTGGAACAGGGCACGATCATGCGCCGCCTCTTGTCGCTGGGCGTGCGCGTGCATCTGAACAAGACGCCGGATCACATCACCGGCGATGCCGTGGCGCTGGCCTGCACTTGGACCGGCACCCTGACCACCCTGCCAGCCGATGCGGTGGTCATGGTCACCTCCCGCACCCCGCATGACGGGCTGTTCCACGATCTGCGGGCGCGGCAGGCGGAATGGGAAACCGCAGGGATCAAGACCATCCGCCTGATCGGCGACGCCGCCGCCCCCGGACCCATTGCTTGGGCCACCTACGCCGGCCGCCGCTTTGCCGAGGAGTTGGACACCGAAGACAGCCGCGGCGATACCCCGTCGTTCCGGCGCGAGGTGGCAGGGCTGGAGCCGGGACCATCGCGTCTGCCGCAGGTCTGACGCAGGGCAATTCGCCGAATCGCAGGCAGCCAACCGATCGTCCGGAGGGCTGTTTCGATTTTGGCGCAGGATCGGCACGCATCATCGGTAAAAGAACCGTGCAAAAGCGGTGACTTTCCTGTGCCAGCCCCGCCGCCTGTTACCAAAGCGTCATATAACCATCGCATAAGGGATACGACGCTCGGCTAGGACATCATGCAGATGGACCAGTTGCCCCGGCACCCTGACAGGAGACAGCTATGACAATCATGAAGATCGCCCTTTCCACCCTCGCCGCGCTCGCTTGCTCGACCGGCGCATCGTTTGCCCGGGACAATCTGCAGATTGCCGGGTCGTCGACGGTTCTGCCCTATGCCACCATCGTCGCAGAACTGTTCGCCGAGAACTCTGGCTTTGCCGCGCCTGTGGTTGAAGGCGGTGGTTCGGGTGCCGGGCGCAAGAAAATGTGCGAAGGTCTGGGCGAAGGCACCATTGATATCGCCAACTCTTCGTCGCGCATCTCAAAGTCGGATATCGAACTTTGCACCACCAATGGCGTGACCGAAATCATGGAAATCCGCATCGGCTATGATGGGATCGTCTTTGCCTCCAAGAAAGACGGTGCAGATTTCGCGCTGACCCCGTCGGATGTCTACCTTGCTCTGGCTGCGCAGGTGGTCAAGGACGGCGCAATCGTGGACAATACTGCCAAGCAATGGTCCGAAGTGAATGCTGCACTGCCGGCGCAGGACATTCTGGCCTTCATTCCGGGCACCAAGCACGGCACGCGCGAAGTGTTTGACACCAAGGTCATCGTGGCAGGTTGCGAAGAAACCGGTGCGTTTGCAGCCTTTGCCGCCGCCAATGGCGGGGACGAAGACAAGGCCGAAGAACTGTGCATGACGCTGCGCAGCGATGGCGTCTCTGTCGACATCGACGGCGACTACACCGAGACCTTGGCGCGGCTTGAAGCCAACCCGATGGCGATGGGCGTGTTCGGTCTGTCGTTCTACCAGAACAACATGGACAAGCTGAAGGTCGCCACCATGTCCGGCATCGTGCCGAGCGTGGAGAGCATCTCGACCGGCGAATACCCGGTGTCGCGCCCGCTGTATTTCTACGTGAAGAAGCAGCACATCGGCGTGATCCCCGGCCTGAAGGAATATGTGGAATTCTTCGTGTCCGATGACGTCGCAGGCCCCGATGGCCCGCTGGCCGCCTACGGTCTGGTGGCTGACCCCGAACTCGCCGCAACCCAAGCCGCCGTCGCCGCCGAAACGGTGATGGGCCCGCTGGAATAATCAAAGCACCAACCGGGGGGCGTCTTATCACCCCCCGGAATTCTCCTTTAACGCCGGGCATGACATGTCGATAGCCGCGCTTGCGCTTCTGGTTCTAGGGCTCGCTGCCCTTGGTTTCGTCTTGGGCCGCCAAAGGGCGGTTGCGTCTGTCAACGGAGACCGTCGCGCGTTGCATTCGTTGCCCGGCTATCATGGCTGGTACGTTGCATTGTTCACAGCGACGCCAGCGTTTCTGTTGATGGTTCTATGGCTGATCCTTCAGCCGATGCTGATCGCTTATCAGGTCACCGGGATGATCCTGCCTGAAGACATTGCCGACGGATCGTCGCGTGATCTGGTGATGACCGACGTGCGCCGCATCGCCGAAGGGATGGACAGTTTCGCCACCTCTGGCATGGCCGAGGCTGAGATTGTGACTTTGTCCGAAGACCCCGCCGCGCTGAAGTCTGCGCTGGAAGGGGCGGGCGTGGCACTGGGCGCTGACATCAACCCCCATGTCGCGGCTGCGGCGGTGACCTACCGCCAAGACGTTGCGATGGGGCGGCTGTGGATGACGGTGGTGGCATTTGCCCTTGCCGTCGCCGGGTTGTTCCTGTCCGCGCGGCGTGTCGGGCCAGGGTTGCGCACCCGCAACGTGGTCGAGCAATACGTCCAAGTGCTGCTGATCTCTGCCTCGATGGTTGCCATTCTGACCACGGCGGGGATCGTGTTCTCTCTGGTGTTCGAATCCGTCCATTTCTTCCAGCTTTATCCGGCCAAGGATTTCTTCCTGTCGCTGACCTGGACGCCAAAGTTTGGCGGCGGGTCGGATCTGGGCATCTGGCCACTGCTGTGGGGGACTCTGTATGTCTCTTTCATCGCCCTTCTGGTGGCAGTGCCGATTGGTCTGATGTCAGCGATTTACCTGTCGGAATATGCCGGACCGCGTCTGCGCGGCATCGCCAAACCCGCGCTAGAGGTTCTGGCGGGCATCCCGTCCATCGTTTACGGCCTTTTCGCCCTGCTGACCGTGGGGCCGTTCCTGCGCGATTACTTCGCACAGCCGCTGGGTCTGGGCGACTCTTCGTCGTCGGTGATGACGGCGGGCATCGTGATGGGCGTGATGCTGATCCCCTATGTCTCTTCCTTGTCAGACGACATCATCAACGCGGTGCCGCAGGCGCTGCGCGATGGGTCTTATGCGCTGGGGGCCACGCAATCGGAAACCGTCCGCCAAGTGGTGCTGCCAGCCGCGCTGCCGGGGATCGTCGGCGCGGTCCTGATGGCCGCCAGTCGCGCGATTGGGGAAACGATGATCGTGGTTCTGGGCGCAGGTGCGGCGGCAAAGCTGGACCTGAACCCGTTTGAGGCGATGACCACCGTCACCGTGAAAATCGTCAGCCAGTTGACCGGGGATACCGAATTCGCCAGCCCAGAAACGCTGGTGGCCTTTGCGCTGGGTCTGACGCTGTTTGTCTTTACCCTGTGCCTGAACATCATCGCGCTGTTCATTGTCCGCAAATACCGGGAGCAATACGAATGACCGACCTGTCGCAAACCGCAGGACCGGTTGGCGCCGCGAAAGCGGCATCGCTGGTGGTGGCAGATGCACGCATGCTGAGACGTCGCGCTACCGAAAAACGCTTTCGCTTTATGGGATTGATGGCGGTTGGCGTCGGAATGCTGGCGCTGGTGGTCTTGCTGACCTCGATCCTTGGAAATGGCCTGCCGTCGTTTCGCCAGACGGTGATGACCCTGCCCGTCACGCTGGACGAGGCGGTGCTGGACAAATCGGGTGAGCGTGATCCCGCAGTGATGGCCAAGGTCACGACGTTGGGCTATGGCAAACTGATCCAAGCCGCGCTTGAGGCCGAATTGGCCGCGCGTGGCATCGACACGCTGGGTCTGTCGACCAAGGACATCGCGGGAATGCTTTCGCAAGAGGCGCCTGCGGACTTGCGCGCCCGCGTTTTGGCTGATCCCTCGATGATCGGGACGACCATCAGCTTTGACGCGCTGGCCAATGGCCGGGTGGACGGGTTCTTCAAGGGCCGCGTCACGATGGAAAGCGCCGTGGATGATGGAAACATCAGCCCCGAACAACTGACCGTGGCGCAGGCGATGCGCGATCAGGGTATGATCAATCTGGTGTTCAACCCCGGCTTTCTGACCAAATCTGACGCCTCTGAGCTGCGGCCAGAGGCGGCGGGTCTGGGCGTGGCCATGCTCGGCTCTGCCTATATGATGCTGATCGTGCTGGTGTTGGCGCTGCCCATCGGCGTTGCGGCGTCGGTGTATCTTGAGGAAATCGCCCCCAAGAACCGCTGGACTGACATCATCGAGATCAATATCGCCAACCTCGCCGCGGTGCCGTCGATTGTGTACGGCATCCTCGCGCTGGCCTTGTTCATCAACATCATTGGCCTGCCGCAATCCGCGCCCATCGTGGGCGGCTTGGTGCTGACCCTGATGACGCTGCCCACGATCATCATCGCCACCCGTGCGGCCCTTAAGGCCGTGCCGCCGTCGATCCGCGATGCGGCTTTGGGGGTGGGCGCGTCCAAGAACCAGACCATCTTCCACCATGTGCTGCCGCT
>NKIT01000136.1 GCA_002256185.1 Rhodobacteraceae bacterium PARR1
GAAAGCCGCAGTGCCCCTTTGCGTTCCGCGCCTTTCATCTGCCCGAATTTCATCTGCCCGAATTTCATCTGCCCGAAAGGACCAGCCATGATCCCCACCCCCACATGTCCCACCCTCTGCCCACCCAAGGCGCAGCCGTGCCGGGGGTGTGTCCGTGTTTGAGGTTTACGCGCGGATCTTCGACCTGCTCTCCCCGCGTGAGAAACGGCGCTTCGTGGTCTTGGTGATCTTGGTGATGGCGATGGGGTTGTTTGACGTCATGGGCGTCGCCTCGGTCCTGCCGTTCCTTGCGGTGGTGTCGAACCCCTCGGCGGTGCAGGACAGCGCGTGGCTGTCGTGGTTTTATGATGTGACCGGCGCGCAGGATGTGCGGCAGTTCATGATGATCCTTGGCTTTTCGGTCTTTGGCTTTGTTCTGGTCACAACCTTGGTCCGTGCCGGGGCGTTCTACGCCCTGACCTATTTCACCAAGATGCGGATCATGACGCTGGCGACCCGGTTGATGGAGGTGTACCTCAGTCAGCCCTACGCGTGGTTCTTGCAGCGCAACTCGTCCGAACTGGGCAAGACGGTGTTGCAAGAGGTGATGCTGGTGGTGAATGGCCCGGTCACGGCGGCGATGCGGCTTTTGGCCAATGGCGTGATGCTGGCCTTGCTGGTTGGTCTATTGTTTGTGATCGAACCGGGGGCGGCGCTGGGGGCGGCGGTGCTGTTTGGCGGCACCTATGGGCTGATCTTTATCGCCACACGCCATCAACTGACCCGGATGGGCCGGGGCAGGGTGGACAGCAGCCGCGCGCAGTTCCAGATCGTGCAAGAGGCCTTGGGCGGCATCAAGGCGGTCAAGCTGATGGCGCTGGAACGCAGCTACCTGCGGCGGTTCCAGAAACCCGCCCATGACGCGGCCCGCCATCAGGCCGGGGTGACGCTGATCGCCGAATTGCCGCGCCAATTGCTTGAGGTGATCGCCTTTGGCGGCATGGTGCTGTTCGTGCTGTGGCTTTTGGCGCGGCGCGAGGGGATGATCGGCGATGTGCTGCCCATCCTTGGCGTCTATGCCTTTGCCGCCGCGCGGATGTTTCCCACGATCCAGTCGGTCTTTGCTTCGATCAGCGAAATTCGCTACGGCAAGCCCGCGCTGGACCAGTTGCATGCCGAACTGACACGCCCCGTGGCGGAACGCCTGCCAGATGGCAAAGCCCCGCCGCCGCTGCCGCTGAAGCGTGATCTTGTGCTCGATCGCGTGACCTTTGCCTTCCCTGAGGCTGACCGTCCCGCCTTGGACGCGCTGTCGCTGACGATCCCCGCCCATTCCATCATCGGGATCGTGGGGTCGACCGGGGCAGGAAAAACGACGCTGGTGGACACCATCCTTGGCCTTTTGGTGCCGCAATCGGGACGCTTGCTGGTGGATGGCCAAGAGATCGGGCCGCAGAACGTGCGCCGCTGGCAACGCTCCATCGGCTATGTGCCGCAGGACATCTACCTGACCGACGACAGCATTGCCGCCAACATCGCCTTTGGGGTGCCCGAAGGCCAGATCGACATGGCGGCGGTGATTGCGGCGGCCAAGGTGGCGGAATTGCATGACTTCATCATCGAGACCCTGCCCAAAGGCTATGACACCGCCGTGGGCGAACGCGGCGCCCGTCTGTCAGGCGGCCAGCGCCAGCGCATCGGCATCGCGCGGGCGATCTACGGCAATCCCGACATGCTGGTGTTCGACGAGGCGACGAGCGCCTTGGACAACCTGACCGAACGCGCCATCATGGATGCCGTGCGCGCCTTGGGCCATTCCAAGACGATCATCCTGATTGCCCACCGCCTGTCCACCGTGCGCCACTGCGACAAGGTGTTTCTGCTGGAACAGGGCCGGGTGGTGGCGGCAGATCGTTATGACGGACTTGTCGCCAAGAACGCCCATTTCCGGGCCTTGCACGAGGCCACGGCTTAATCCACCAACAACCGGCGGGCGGCCAGCCAGCTTGCCGCCGCCATCACCCCGGCGCAGGCAAGGCACAGGGGCAGGCCGCCGATCTGGTAGGAAAGGCCGGACAAAAGCGTGCCCAAAAGCCGCCCCGCCGCATTGGCCATGTAGTAAAAGCCCACATCGCGGGTGATCCGTTCCGCCTGTCCGAAAGCAAGGATCAGGTAGGAATGGACCGACGAATTCACAGCGAAGACAAACCCAAAAAAGAGAAGGCCGCCGATCAGCACCGCCGTCAGCCATGGCGCAGGTTGGCCTGCCACCAGCACGGCCAAGGCCAGCGCAAAGGGGATCGGGACAAGGGCTGCGGCCCATTGCACGGCCTTACGGGTGATCGTGGCCTCTGTCTGGGTCTTGCCGCCAAGGATGCGGGGGGCCATGGCCTGCACCGCGCCATAGGCGATGATCCACAACGCCATGAACCCGCCGACAAGGAAAAATGCCGCGCGCCGACCATCGGGCGTGCCATCGGACAGCACCATCTGGAAATAGACCGGGATGCCCACCACAAACCACACATCCCGCGCGCCGAACAGGAACAGCCGCGCCAAGGACAGCCGGTTGACGCGGGGATCGCGTGAGCGCCAGCCGGACCAAGCCTCATCCCCCTTCATCCGGCCCGGCAGACCTTTGGGCAGGAACAAAAGCACCGCGATCAGGATCAGCGCCAGCACCACCGCCATCCCCCAGACCGCCGCCGTGAACCCTGCCAGCGCCAGAAGCGCTGCCCCAAGGAAAAAGCCCAAGCCCTTGACGGCATTCTTGGAACCGGTCAGCCACGCCACCCAGCGGAACAGCCCGCCGCCTGCCGGGGCCAAAAGCTTTACGGCGGATTTCGAGGACATCTTGGCCAAATCCTTGGCCACCCCCGACACCCCCTGCACCGCCATGACAAAGACCACAGAGGCCGTGACCGACCACGCCGGGTCCAGTTGCGCCAAGACCACCAACGCGCCGATCTGCAAGGCAAGGCCCGCATAAAGCGTCGCCGCCAGCCCGAACCGTGCGGCAAGCCACCCGGCGGCAAGGTTGGTCACAATCCCCGCCACCTCATAAAGCAGGAACAGCCATGCCAGTTGCACGGGCGAAAACCCCAGCGCGTTGAACTGCAACAGGACGAGCATTCTGAGCGCCCCGTCCGACAGCATGAAGGCCCAATAGGCCGCAGTCACGGCGGCATAGGCGCGGATGGGGTTTGGGACGGCCATTGTGGCTCCTGTCGGACATGGCAGGAGCGGGGGGCCAGCCCCCCGCACCCCCCGGGATATTTGAGGACAGAAAATGGGGGTCAGAGGCTTTTGGCGACCATGCGGATGATGTCGGCGAGGCGGCAGGAATAGCCCCATTCGTTGTCGTACCACGCATAGACTTTGACCTGCGTGCCGCCGGTGACCATCGTGCTTTGCGCGTCGATGATCGACGAACGCGGGTCGTTGGTGAAATCCGAAGATACCAAGGGCCGGGTCTCATAGCCCAAGATGCCCGCCAGCGGCCCTGCGGCGGCGGCGGCGAAGAGGGCGTTGACCTCGTCGACCGTGGTTGCGCGCTCCACCTCAAAGACGCAATCGGTGAGCGAGCCGTTCAGCAGCGGCACCCGGACGGCGTGGCCGTTCAGGCGGCCCTTGAGTTCCGGATAGATCAGCGCGATGGCCGTGGCGCTGCCGGTGGTGGTGGGGATCAGGTTCAAGAGGGCCGAACGTGCACGGCGCATGTCTTTGGCCGGGCGGTCCACGATGGTCTGGGTGTTGGTCACGTCATGGATCGTGGTGATCGACCCGTGGCGGATGCCAAGGCTTTCGTGGATCACCTTGACCACCGGGGCAAGGCAGTTGGTCGTGCAAGACGCCGCCGTCACAAGGCTTTGCGCGCCGTCATAGAGGTGATGGTTCACGCCATAGACGATGTTCAGCGCCGCGCCGTCCTTGACCGGTGCACTGACCACGACCTTTTTCACGCCTGCCGCGTAATAGGGCGCAACCTTGGCCGCCGTCTTGAACACGCCCGTGCAGTCGATCACCAGATCAACGCCCAACTCGGCCAAGGGCAGCGCCTCGATCGTCTTTTCATGGGTCAGGCGGATGGTCTGGCCGTTCAGCACCAAGGCATCCGCCCTGTGACCAACGGGGGTGCGCCAGCGACCGTGGACGGAGTCAAACTCCATCAGCAGGGCATGCTGTTCGGCATCCCCCACGGGATCATTCAGCAAGACGATCTCTCCTTCCGCGCCGCTATCGATCAGGTCACGCAGGACGAGTTTGCCGATGCGGCCAAGGCCGTTCAGGGCGATGCGGGGCATGTCAGGCCTTCTCTTCGGTTTGGGTGGCCGTTCCGATTGCATCGACGCGGGCTTGCAGGGACAGGCGGTTGAGTTCGGCGAACGGCAATTCGACAAAGGCCGCGATGCGACGGCGCAGGGCGGCATAGGTCTGGGCAAAGACGAGGGCCTTTTCCGCCTCGGTCCCCGTGGCCTTCACGGGGTCAGGCAGGCCCCAATGGCCGGTGATCGGCTGGCCGGGCCAAGGCGGGCAATCTTCCCCCGCCGCCGTGTCGCAGACGGTAAAGACGAAATCCATCACCGGGGCGTCTGCGTGTTGAAAGGCGCTGATGTGTTTGGACCGCAGGTCGTCTACCGCATGGCCATTGCGGCGCAGAACGTCCAGGGCAAAGGGGTTCAGCGCCGTGCCGGGCCGGGTTCCGGCGGAATGGGCGATGATCCGGCCTTGGCCCAGATCGCGCAACAGCGCCTCGGCAAAGATCGAACGGGCGGAATTGCCGGAACAGATGAACAGGACGTTGAAACCAGTGGCTTGCATGGATGTCTCCTGCGACAAGGGGATAAGGTCTGGACGTGCCCGCCCGACATCCAGCGCCAGATAGGCGATCAGACCCGAGGTCATCGTCAGATCGACGGCATAGAATAGCGACCGCCCTTGGCGTGTGACCTGCACCAGACCGGCGGCGGTCAGTTCGGCCAGATGGTGCGACAGGGTGTTCTGTTTCAGCCCCAAGGTTTCGGCGATTTCCGTGGGGCGCACGCCTTGCGGGGCAAAGCGCATCAAGAGGCGGAACAGGGCAAGGCGTCCTGGGTGGCCGAGGGTGGCGAAGGCTTGAGAGGCGGGTATCATTTCCATATTTCTGGAAATATAGAAATACGGTGCGAAGTCCAGTGAAGGTTTTGTGACGCAGATCAGCTTAAGGGCGGTGAGGTAAGGTGGGTGCGAGTTCTGGCCGATTGATTTCTAGGAAAAGGCAGATAGGCTTTCCTCTCATCTCTTGGGGTTGCGTGATGAGTTGGGATTTGGTGGTCTTCGCGGCGGACACGCCGATGGGCGTGGATGACGCGGGCCACGCTCGGTTTGACGATGACTTTTCCCCCTCGCCACTTGGCACTCAGGATGAGGTGCGCGGCACCCTTTCGCAGGTGTTTCCCGCGCTGGACTGGGCTGATCCGACATGGGGCCAGTTGGAGGGCGACGGGTTCTCGATTGAGGTTGCGCTGGGGGGGGCGAAGACCCTTGCCGGACCTTTACCCTGCGCGCACGCGGGAATGCCACCGCAGCGGCTTTGCGTTTGATCGGCGCGACGGGCTGGCGTCTGTTGGATACCGGCAATGGCGGATGGATGAACCTGTCCGCTGATCCGGATGCAGGGCGGCGGGCGTTCGAAGCGTATTTGTCCACCGCCATGCGCGCCGAACGAATGGCGCGGAACGCAGACCAAAGCCCCGCATCACCCCCGGTCAGGCGGGGCCTGTCGTCGCGCCTCTTTGGCAGGTGACGTCCATGTCGATGGTCAGCTTTCTGTCGCTGATGCTGCGCCGGTCCTTTCCAGCATTTTCCCGCCCAAAGCCGGAAACGCCCAAGATCGTGGTGATCGACTGGTTGCCCGCCAAAGCCCGTCTCATCGAACGCGTGGCTGCCGAGATCGGCTGGATGGGCTTGGAATACCAATCGGCCATGCAATGGACAGAACGCGAGCCGTCAGTTGCCGGCATCCGTCGCATCTTTCGGGTGCATCACGCCGGGGCGCTGCGGCCACTGACGGTCAATTGGGGCTATGCCTTGGATTGTGTGCCCCATCGGTCCGTCAAAGGAATAGCGTGGCATCGCAGTTTTGCAACGGCGCAGGCTGATCTGTCCTTCCTGCCCGAGAGCCTTTACGCGCAGGGCATTGAGCACATCTACGGCGACCTTAGGTTTGACGAGGATTTGACTCGTGTTTTGAACATCTGCGTTCCGCGTGCGCGTGACTTTTGGGCCCGACGGCATGACCTTGCTGCGGTGCGCGAACTTCTGGCTCTTGCCAACGTGCCCTATGAGGCGCCCGTTCGTCCTGCGTTTGATGGGTATGCGATGTGGCGGTCGGTGTTTGCGCTGCCCTTCGTCATGGCAGAACTGGGCGATCATGAAGCCTTGGCAGAGCTTGAGCGGACCATGATCAATCGTGACCTTCCGGCAGAGGTGCAGCAGGTGCTGCGGGAGAAACTGAGGCAGAGTTTGGCGCGAATGGGCTGACTTTGCTTTGCGTTATCGCCCTGCCACCCGGCCCGGCTTCGCCCAAGGGCAAGCGCACCTCGACCACGTCGCCGGGTTGCAACGCCTCGGCGCGGTCCACCTCGGCGCGGGTCAGGCCGGATGCGCCTTTGCGGGTCAGTTCGATCACCGGGGCGGCGAGGCCTTCGGTGGTGACGAAACCTTCGCCGCTGCTGATCGCCTCGGCATAGAGCGCGGCTTCGGTCTGCATCCGGGCGCGCAGGGCGGCAACTTCGCCCTCGGCCACGGCCAGCGCGTCCAGAATGTCGCGCTTGCGGCTGTTGAGGATGTCCAGCCGCCGCGCACCGGCCTCGTTCACGCGCTGTTCGGCAGTCAGGCGGGCGGTTTCCAACTCCAGCAAGCGCACTTCCTGATCGGCCACCAGACTTTGCAGGTCCATGCGGCGGCTGGCCGTGGTCAGGCCGCGTTCCACAAGATCGGAGGTGTTGGCAAGGTCCGCCTGCGCCAGTTCCAACTGTTCGCCGCGCAGGGTGATCTGTTTGCCCAGACGGTCAATCTCGGCGGCAAGCAGGGTTTCCAGCCCGGCAATCTGCGACAGTTGCGAGGCGACTTCGGCATCGCGGGCGTCCTTGATGTCCATCTCCCGCGCCAGCAGCGCCGGGGCGGCGGGATCGTTGGCCAAGTCTTCGATGGCAGGGATGGTCGGCCGGCTGTCCAGTTCGGCTTGCAAGCGTGCCATCTTGGCCAATTGGCGCATCAGGTCCAGACGCAGCACCTCATGCGCGCCCAAGGATGCAAGCGCCGAGCGGTCGCCTTGCAGAAAGGCGGTTTCGGCGCGGCGAAAGCCACCCGCCAGACCGATCGCCTCGATCACGTTCATGCCGGGCAGATAGGCCACGGCACCGGGGGTCTGCACCTCGCCCATCACATAGACCGGGCGGTATTCGATGATTTCCACGCTGGCATCGATTTCCCCCGTGCCGCCAATGCGGGTCTGCAACTGGGTCAGGATCGCGGTGGACAGGTCCGAAACGGTCAAGCCCGCCGCCTGCACCGGGCCTGCCATGGGGATGGACACGATGCCATCCGCCCCCACCCAGTATTCGCCGCTGACATCGGGCCAGGCTGTGTAGGCTTGGCTGACGGGGTCCCATTGACCGATCCGGATGAACAGCTTTTCGCGCGGGCCGAGGTGGTAGTTTTCGACCTGCACCGCTTGGGCTTGGGGAGGGGCCGTTTGTGCAGCGGAGTCTTGTGGCAGCGCCCCGAACAGCAAAAGCGCCAAGAACGGCAAACGGTCACGCATGCAACACACGCTCCTCATAGTCGCCGCGCCGCATGTACAGCCGGGCGCGGGACAGGTTGGCCCCGGTCAGGACGGTCGTGATGACCGGGCGCAGGGCCGCGCCATGGGCGGCCACCGCCTCGCGCAGCAGGTCCGGGGTCACGCGGCCCCATGGCACCAGAAGCACCGATCCATCCGCGATTGACGCAAGCGCGACGGGAAAGCCCGGCGACATCAGCGGCGGCAGGCAAAGCAGGATCAGGCGGTAAGAGACGCGCAGGTCCGCGGTCTGCGATACATCGCGTCCGCTGCGGCTTTGCGGCAGGATGCGGTGCAGGTCGGCGGGTTTCCACATCTCAACCTGCGGCAAGGCCCCAAGACGCTGGGCGACGCCCTGACCCAAGCCCCCGGCATTGACCACGAGCACCCGATCTTCACCCATGGCCAAGGTTTCGACCAAGGCTGGCAGGGCCTCGGTCTCGCCGCCCTCAACCGGGACGATGGCGATGATGCGGCCCGATTGACCGGCGGCAAAGCGGGTGATGTCCGCGCCCAGTTGCGACAGGGTGCGTTGCAGCGCCAGCCCGTCGTGCGGTTTGGCCCCGCGTTTGCGGGCGGGGATCAGGCCGGCGCAAGGCAGGCCAAGACGGTCGCGCAGGTCTTTTTGCGTGCGCAACAAGGGCGGTGCCAGTTCGCGGCGGGCGGCGATGACCAGTCCGACCAGCCCGCCCAGCAATATCCCCAAGGCCAGCATCACCTTGCGCTGCGGGCTTGACGGGTCTTTCGGCACCTCGGCGGGTGAAATGATGCTGACCGAGGCGATGGGGAAATTCTGTTGCTGCGTGGCGATTTCGTAGCGTTCCAGATATTGGCGGTAAACGGTGCTATAGGTGTCGGCGATGGCCTCGAGTTGCGCGAGTTGTCCCATCTCGCGCACATCGCCGGTGCTGCCTTTGGCGAAGGCGCGCAAATCGTCCTGCAAGGATGCAACGCGACTGGTGGCGATGTTGAAATTCGCCGCGATGGCCCCGGCGGCGCGGTCCAATTCTTCGCCGATGGCGCGTTCGGTCAGGTCCATTTCGGACTTCAGCTTGGTCGCCTGCGGATGATCGGGGCCTGCGCTTTCCGAAATCGCCAACCAGCGGCGGCGGTTGTCCAGATAGTCGGTCCGCATCGCCTGCAAGGCAACATCGGATGGCGTCTTGGTTTCCAGTGCTGACACCGCGATCACATCACCTGACGACAGCAAGGCGCGAAAGTTGTCCAGTCGCGCCTTGACTTCGGCCAGTTCTGCGGACGCCGTGACCAGCGCGCTGGCCAGTTCGGATTGCTGCTGATCCGACAAGAGCATGCCTTGGAAATGCACCAGATTGTGCCGCGCGCGGAAATCCTGCACGGCACTTGCCGCCTCAAGCGTCTGGCGCGCCAGTTGCGACAGGCGGTCACTGATCCACTTGCCCGCATTGGCCGACACCTCTGATGTCGTGGACAACTGGAACGCCACATAGGCATCGCCGTAGGCGCGGGCGACAGTGGCGGCGCGGACAGGGTCTGGGTCGGAGAACCCCACTTCCAGCACGAAACTGCGGCCGATCCGGCTGACGGTCACGCCTTCGCGCAGGATGGCCGCCGCCGCCTCACGCGCGGCTAGGTCGGGGTCTGCGGGGGGGCTGCCGCCCTCTGGTTTGCCAGAGACCAGACCGATCACCCCGCGCAGGGCCGCCCCGACCTGCCCGGTCAGACCCAGTGGCGGGTCCATGAAACCGGCATCCTTGTGCAGTTGCAGCCGGTCCACCACCGCCAAGGCGAGCAGTTGAGAGCCGAGGATTTCAATCTCGGACTGCACGGCGGCATCGGTGCGCTGCGCATTGGGCATGGCCGACACCTGATTGAGCAGGTCAGACCGTTCCTCGTCCAACAGGATGGTTTCCGACGCGCTGTAGCGTGGCACGGACCCAAGGATCAGCAGCAGCGCCGCCGCCGCCCCGATCCCGGCGGATTTTGCCACCAGCCCCGCCTGCCGACGTGCGGCCCGTGCCAGTTGGTCGGTGTCGATGACCTGTGCCGTGGCGGAGGCAGCACCTGCGGGCGTGCGCGAAAAGGGGGGCAGGCCGGGATCGTTCATCGGGCCGTTCATTCTGCCGCCTTTTGCAACGCCAGCACGTCGGACAGGAACTGTGCGAACTCATCCCGCAGGTCGGGATTGGCCAGCGCATAGGAGACGGTCGCTTGCAAGAACCCCTGCTTGGACCCGCAGTCAAAGCGCGTGCCGCTGAAGCGGTGGGCAAAGACCTGTGCGCCGTCCATGATCTCTGCGGCGATGGCATCGGTCAGTTGGATTTCGCCGCCCGCGCCCTTTGACTGTGCCGACAGATGGCCAAAGATCGTCGGTTGCAGGATGTAGCGACCGATCACCGCAAGGTTTGACGGCGCGGTGCCGGGTTTGGGCTTTTCGACGATGCCCCGCACAGGTGCCGTGGCCCCGGTTCCCGACATGACGTCAAAGCTGCCATAAGCCTGCGCCTGACCGGGGGGCACCTCC
>NKIT01000137.1 GCA_002256185.1 Rhodobacteraceae bacterium PARR1
TTGTGGGGTGGGGGAAGGCTGCTCACTTCGGGGAATCGGGACCGGGCAAGGCCGGGCGCGCGGGGCATGGTCGCGCTGATCTGCCTGTTGGGCCTTGCGCAGCCTGTGACGGCGCAAGACACCGATTTCACCTTTCGCCGCGTCAAGGTGGGCGAGATGCTGCCCGGAAAGCGGATCACCGTGCAGATTGACCCGGTGGAACAGGCGCGCCTTCTGGCCCTGTTGCCAAAGGTCGAGGATCGCCTGCCCGAACCGCCCCCCGGTCCCGGCCCGGACCCCGCCGCGCCCCCTTTCAACGGCGGGCGCTATGCGTGGTTCTGGGAGGTTGTGCCCGCCGCGCGCGGATCGGTTGCGGGGCGGTTTGAAAAAGCACTCGCCACGTTGTCGCAGGGGCCGGACGGGTCAGCCGTCGCCGCGCCCCGCTTGCAGCACATGCAGGACTTGGCCGACCGCTTTGGTGTGGACATCCTGACGGCGACTTTGGGCACCGATGTCTCGCCCGCTTTGGCGCTGGCGGTGATGGCCACCGAAAGCGCGGGTGATGTCGATGCGGTCAGCACGGCGGGGGCACAAGGCTTGATGCAGTTGATCCCGGCCACGGCGGACCGCTTTGGCGTGTCAGACGCGATGGACCCCGTCGCCAATATCAAGGGCGGCGTGGCCTATCTGGATTGGCTGATGAAAACCTTTGACCGCGACCCGATGATGGTGATCGCCGCCTATAACGCAGGCGAAGGTGCGGTGACCAAACATGACGGCGTGCCGCCCTTTGCCGAAACCCGCGACTATGTGCCCAAGGTCTTTGCCGCGTGGCAGGTGGCGCAGGGGCTGTGCATGTCCCCGCCCGAGTTGATGACTGATCCTTGCGTGTTCAAGGTGATGGCCCCGTAGACGCGTTCGGTTGAACGCGGCGCAAGGTGCTGTTACAGGGGCCATTGGCGCGGGCGTGGTGGAACGGTAGACACAAGCGACTTAAAATCGCTAGAGCCTTGCTCGTGCGGGTTCAAGTCCCGCCGCCCGCACCAGCCCTTAGCTTTTCGCCAGCGTTTCCAGCAGCCGCGCCACGCCTTCGGCCCCCGGATCGTTGAAACCTGCCAACTTATCCGCTGACAGGTAAGACGCCCGCCCGGCCTTGGCGCGTGTCATCTGCGCGGTGCTGTCCGCGCCTTGCCGTGCTGCCGTTGCCGCTGCGGCCAGACCTTTGGGCAAGGCCGCCAGCGCCGGGGCCAATGCGTCGATCAAGGTGCGGTGACCGGGTTCCGCCCCACCCACCTGCATCACCCTGGCCAAGCCCGCCGACAATGCCCCGATCCATGTCTTGCCAGAGGCGGAGGCATCCCCCGCAGCAGCAAAGAATATGGCCAGAAGCACCCCCGACGATCCGCCCATCGTCTGACTGAGTTCGGTGCTGATCGCGCGATAAAGCTGCGTCGGGTCCGCCAAGGGCAGGCGGTCCAGCGCGCTCTTCAACGACCGCGCGGCGGTGGCCAGCGTGGTGCCGGTATCGCCATCGCCAGATTTCGCGTCCAACTGGTTCAGCGCCGCCTCACAGGCGATCAGCGCATCGCAGCAGCGTTCCAGCAGCGCCCGCCGCGCCGGATGGGCGGATGGCACGGGCTGGATCGGGGCCAGACCGTCGGGCAGGGGGCGCATTTGCACCGGGGCAAGCTCGGCCAATCCCGGCCAAGCATGCGGTCCCACCGGGGCCGCCAGCGCCGCCACCTGTGCCGCATCGACGGGCAAAAGCGAGACGGAAAAGCCGTGCATGTCCAACGATGTCATCAATGCCGCCGGTCCGATCATCCAGCGCACCCGCCCGCCGGTGGGCGACCGCGCCAGTTCTTCGGCCAGAATGGACATCTCCAAGGGCGTGGTGGAGCCGAGGTTGTTCAACAGCGCCACATGATCCCCGGCACCCAGATGGGGGGCCAGACGGTCCAGCACCATCGCCATTGCGGCGCGTGCCCCTGCGAAATCCACCTGCTCCACCCCGGCCTCGCCGTGGATGCCAAGGCCAAGCTCGGCCTTGCCTCGGGCGATGCGGTCCTCTTTCGGGCTGCCGGGAACGGTGCAGGTGTCCAGTGACATGCCGATGGACACGGCGCCATCAATCACCGCCCGCGCGGCGGCGGTGACGGTGTCAAGGTCCGCCCCCTGTTCGGCCAAAGCGCCCGCGATCTTATGCACAAACAGCGTCCCCGCCACGCCGCGCGCCTGTGGCAGATGGGGCAGGGCGATGTCGTCATCCACGATCACCATTGACACCTTCAACCCAAACGCCCGCGCCCGTTCGGCGGCAAGGCCAAAGTTCAGCCGGTCGCCGGTGTAGTTCTTGACGATCAGCAGGCACCCCGCCTTGCCCGTCACCGCCAGAATGCCCGCCAGCACGGCATCCACGGTGGGGCTGGCAAAGACATCGCCGCAGACCGCCGCCGTCAACATGCCCTTGCCGACAAAGCCCGCGTGGCTGGGTTCATGCCCCGATCCACCGCCCGACACGAGCGCCACTTTGCCCTTGTCCCAATCGCTGCGCACCACGACCTTGATATGCGGATAGCCGTCCAGCCGCGCCAAAGCGCCGCCAGAAGTCCGCAACAACCCGTCAATCGCCTGCGTGACGAGCGTATCCTTGCCGTTCATGAACTGCTGCATGATCTCTCCTCAGATGCGGGTGCCGCTGGTGTCAAACCAAAGCGGGTTTTCAGGACGGATGGCGATGCTGTCGCCGGGGTTAAGGGACGTGTGCGGATCGGACAGGGTGATGATCTCATGCGCACCAAAGGTCAGATGCAGGCGGGTCTGGTCGCCCAAATGTTCGACCCGCCGCACCGTGGCAGGCTGGCCGTCGCCAAGCGCGATGTGTTCGGGACGCAGGCCGATTTGCGCTGCCTTTGCCGGGGCAGGCCCAAAGGTATCGGCGGGCAACAGGTTGATGCGCGGCTGGCCCAGACGACTGGCGACATAGGTCGAGACGGGGGTTTCGTAGATCTCACGCGGGGTGCCGAATTGCACCAACCGCCCCTGATCCAGCACGCCGACATGGGTGGCCATCGTCATCGCCTCAATCTGGTCATGGGTCACATAAAGGAACGTCGCCCCCAGTTCGGCATGGATGCGTTTGAGTTCAATCCGCATATCGGCGCGCAACTTGGCATCCAGCGACGACAGCGGTTCATCCATCAGATAGATGCGCGGCGACCGCACCAGCGCCCGCCCGATGGACACACGCTGCATCTCACCGCCCGAGAGCTGGGTCGCCTTGTTGTCCAGCTTATGGGCGATGCGCAGCACCTCGGCCACCTCGGCCACGCGGGATTTGATCCGATCCTCGGGCCATGCCAGTACGGGGGAACGCAGGGGGAAGGCCAGATTGTCCCGCACCGTCAGATGCGGGTACAGCGAGTACTGCTGGAACACCATCGCCACATCGCGCTGAGCGGGGGTGTCGTTGACCACCGATGCACCCGCGATGCGGACGTCGCCGCTGTCGGGCCGCTCCAGCCCGGCGATCAGGCGCAAGGTCGTGGTCTTGCCTGCGCCTGTGGGGCCAAGCAGCACAACGAAAGCGCCATCAGGAATGGTCATCGACACATCCGCCAGCGCCTGAGTCGCGCCAAAGGATTTACTGACGGCGGAAAGCGAGACCTCAGCCATGGAACACCCCTGCATTGGCCGCCGTGCGGAAGGCCCGCCCCGTGCCAGCATCAAACAGCGACAGGTTTTGCGCCCGGAAGGACAGGCCGACCGTATCGCCCACCCGCGTGACAAGACCCGACGGGACGCGTGCCTTGACCGTGCCATGCGGGGTGGACAGCGTGATGATCTGGGTGGTGCCCAGATACTCCGCCGCCTCAATCCGCCCGCGATAGGGGGCATTGTCGGTCAGGGTGACATGTTCAGGCCGCACGCCCAAAACGAGGTCGGTCGGCGCAGTATCGCCGTGCAGTTCCGGCGTGTCGATCCGCACATCGCCCAAAGTGACGGCGCGATCCCCCGCCTTTACCCCGCCCTGAAAGCGCAGGAAATTCATCGCGGGGCTTCCGATGAAATCGGCAACGAACAAGGTGGCGGGGTGGTCGTAAATGTCCTGCGGTCGCCCGAATTGCTCGACGACGCCGTGGTTCATCACCACGATCTTGTCGCCCATCTGCATCGCCTCTAGCTGGTCATGGGTGACATAGACGGTGGTGGCCCCCATGCGGTCATGCAGGGCGCGGAGTTCCTCGGCCATATGCTCGCGGAATTCGGCGTCCAAGGCACCCAGCGGTTCATCCATCATGAAGGCCTTGGGGCTGCGGACAATCGCCCGCCCCAAAGCCACCCGCTGCCGATCCCCGCCCGACAACCCGCCCACGGGCTTGTTCAGGATATCGGTGATGCCAAGAATGCGCGCGACCTCTGCCACCTTCGCCGCCACCTCTGCGCGCGGCATCCCCTGCGAGACCAAGGGATAGGCGATGTTTTTGCGGACATTCATATGCGGGTAAAGCGCGAACATCTGGAACACCATTGCGATGTCGCGCTGGCTGGCGGGGCGTTGGCTGACATCCTCGCCATCAATCAAAATCTCGCCCGATGTCGGCAGTTCCAACCCCGCGATCATCCGCAGCGTCGTGGTCTTGCCACAGCCGGATGGACCGAGCAGCATGAAAAACTCACCATCCCCGATGGTGAAGGACGATCCCTTCACGGCGGTGAAGCTGCCGAATTCCTTGCGCAGGTTGCGGATCACGATCTCAGCCACGGCTCACTCCGGGAAATGGCTGACGATGATGAACATCACCGTGCCGACAAGGGTGACAAGGAAAGACCATGTGAACAGCGCCAAGGCAAAGGGCTGCATCAGCATGACCACGCCCAAGGCGATCAGGATGGTGGCGACCATTTCCCACGCGCCGCGACGCAGGCGGATCAGATTGCGAAAGAAGTCTGTCATTTCCGCACCGCGCCAAAGGTGATCCCGCGCAACAGATGCTTGCGCAAGAGGATGGTGAAAATCATCACGGGCATCAGGAAGATCGTGGCCCCTGCCGCCACCGCAGGCCAATCCTGACCGCCCACACCGATGATCGTGGGGATGAACGGGGGGGCCGTCTGCGCCGTGCCCGAGGTCAGCAGAACCGCAAAGGCATATTCGTTCCACGCAAAGATCAGGCAGAAGATGGCCGTTGAGGCGATGCCCGTCGCCGCCTGCGGCAGCACCACTTTGCGAAACGCCTGAAACCGGGTGTAGCCGTCAATCAGCGCCGCCTCTTCATATTCGCGCGGGATTTCGTCGATGAACCCCTTGAGCAGCCAGACGGCCAGACTGATGTTCACGCCCGTATAAAGCAGGATCATCCCCAGATGCGTGTCAGATAGCCCAAGCTCCCGATACATCAGGAAAATCGGGATCGCGACCGCGATGGGCGGCATCATCCGGGTCGAGAGGATGAAGAACAGCAAGTCATCCTTCAGCGGCACCTTGAAGCGCGAAAAGGCATAAGCTGCCAATGTGCCAAGGAAGATCGACAGGAACGTTGATCCAAAACCGATGATGACCGAATTCAGGAACCGCTCGCCAAAGCGGCTTGGCCCGGCAATCACCATGCCCTGATCCCGCACGATCTGGTCATACCACGTCTCAGCCGTGGGCAGGTTCTCAAACTCTTCGGCCCCCACACGGGTGCGGGTGGTGAAGAGGTTCACATACCCCTCAAGCGAGGGTTCAAAGACCACCTTGGGCGGATAGCTGATCGAATCCGGCCCCGACTTGAACCCGGTTGAGATGATCCAGACCAAGGGCAGCAGGGTGACAAAGGCGTAAAGGGCCACCAGCACCCCGGCCACCAGTTTTGACCGGCGGGTGGGTTCGGTGATGGAATAAGCGCTCATCTTTCCTTCACCTTATTCAGGGCTTTGACATAGATCGAGGCAAGGCCGAAGACCGTGACAAAGAGGATGATCGCATAGGCCGACGAATAGCCGGTGCGCCATTTCTCAAACGCCTCACGCTTTAGGTCGATGGATGCCAGCAGCGTCTCATTCCCCGGCCCGCCGCCGGTCAGCAGCACCACCATGTCGAACATCTTGAAATTCTCGATCCCCCGGAACAGCACCGCCAGCATCAGGAACGGCAGCACCATCGGCACGGTGATCGTCCAGAACTGCCGCCATTTGCTGGCGCGGTCCACTTCCGCCGCCTCGTAGATGTAATCGGGGATAGATCGCAGCCCGGCCAGACAGATCAGCATGACAAAGGGCGTCCACATCCATGTGTCGACGATGATGATGGACCACGGCGCATAGCCACCGGGGCCGAGCATGGAAAAGGAATTGGCGGGCGTGCCGGTCAGCAACTCGACCGTGTAGTTCACCAAGCCGATTTGCGGCTGATAGAGAAAGGTCCAGAAATTGCCCACCACAGCGGGTGACAACATCATCGGCAGCACGATCAGCGTCGTCAGCAGGTCATTGCCCTTGAACTTGCGGTTGATCAGCCAAGCCAAGGCGAACCCGAGGATGACCTGAAAGAACAGCGTCCAGAACAGGAAATGCGCCGTGGTCTGCATATTCGCCCAGATGCCATCGTCGGTCAGGATGCGGATGTAATTCCGCAGGCCGACCCATTCGACCTCTTCATTCGGGCGATTGGCGCGGTAATTGGTAAAGGACAGCCGCACCGTCCAGATCAGCGGGAAGATGTTGATCGCCAGCAAAAGAAAGATCGTCGGGGCCACGAACAGCCACGCGATGGCGCGGTCCGACAGGCCCCGAATGCGGCGGGCGACGGTGGGCGGCGTGGCGCGGGCGGCGGCGTCAATCGGATTGGGCATGGTGCATTCCTGTGGGGCGGGTGGGGGTCCCCCTCACCCTAACCCTCTCCCCCAGAGGGGAGAGGGAAGGCGTTGCGTCGATGTCAGGGGCAGTATCCCACCCGATGCCAATCCCGACGCCGGGGCGTCAGGCGCGTCCCCCTCTCCCCGCTGGGGGAGAGGGGTTAGGGGTGAGGGGGCTAACCCTGAATGGCAGGATCAGAGCTTGCCTTCATCCTGGAACACTTCGGTCCAGTCGGCGATCAGGCCGTCCAGCGCCTCTTGCGCAGTGCCTTGGTCGGCGACCACATAGTTGTGGAGGCGTTCCTGCATCGCAAGCAGAAGCGAGGCATAGGCCGGTTCCTGCCAGAAGTCCTGCACCGCCGACATCGCCTCAAGGAAGTCACCCGCGAAGGGGGCGCTGTCCTTGAAGCCCGGGTCGTTCAACACGGCGTTGTGCACCGAATAGCCGCCCATCGACCACCATTTCTTCTGCACATCCGGGTTGGCGAACCATTTGATGTATTCCAGCGCGCCATCCATGTTGTCGGTGTAGGACACCACCGAAATCCCCTGACCGCCAAGGGTAGAGGCCGGTTGGTTCTGGGGCGGGTTCACGAAGAAGTCGATCTTGTCGCCGCCGGTGTTGGGGTCCGCATAAAGACCGGGGAAGAAGGCGAACCAGTTCATCGCCATCGCCACCTGACCGGATTTGAACGCGTCCAGCGACTGTTCCATATAGGCGTTGTCATAGCCGGGGGGCGTCGCGGTCTTGTAGAATTCCTTATAGAATTCCAGCGCTTCGACAGCAGCGGGAGAGTTTACAGCCCCTTCCATGTCATATTTGCCGGGGGTGTTTTCATACTTGAAGCCCCAAGCATACAAGGCACCCGTGGCGCCCATCGTGATGCCTTCGGACCCGCGCTCGGTGAAGATTGACGCACCATAAACGGTCTTGCCGTCAATCTCGCGCCCTTGAAAGAATTGCGCGGTTTCCAAGAGTTCCTTTTGGGTCTTGGGTTCGGCCAGATCGCGGCCAGTGGCCTCTTTGAAGGCGGCCTTGATGTCGTCGCGGGCGAACCAGTCCTTGCGGTAGAACCAGCCGTTCGCGTCGCCCATCGCGGGCAGGGCGTAGTAGTTTTCGCTGCCCTTGGGCCAGGTCGAATAGGCGTAAACCGCTGCCGGCATGAAGTCGGCCATAGAGATGCTGTTGGCGGCGAAGAAGTCGTTCAGCTTGACGTAATGGCCGTTTTCAGCCCCGCCGCCGATCCACTGGCTGTCACCAATCAGCAGGTCGCAAAGCTGCCCGCCCGAGTTCAACTCGTTCAGCATGCGGTCCGCGAAGTTGGGCCACGGCACGAATTCGAAGTTCATCTTGATGCCGGACTGGGTCTCAAAGTCCTTGGACAATTCGACCAGCGCGTTTGCCGGGTCCCATGCGGCCCAGCAGAGCGTAAGTTCGTTCGTCTGCGCGGATGCAGCACCCGCTGTGCAGAGTGCAGCAACCGCGGTCGCGGTCAGAAGCCTTGTCTTCATCGCAGTATCCTCCCGGTTTTTGTTGAAAGCGCGGACCTGATCGTGGGTCATGCCCCGTCGGGTCTTCTTGTGCCGCCACGATAGGCACGGTGCCCTGAGTCTGTCCACATGAATTTGAGGTGCGTACCTCATTTCGTGGCGCAGCATTTTCACGGGGCAGGCAGCGCCCCCTCAGGCGGGCAGGTTTTCGCGGATAACGATGTCGATGCGCAGTTGTTCCTGCCCGGCGTCGATGGGTGCACGATCCGCCTTGGCGCGCAGCACGCGCAGGGTAGACCGCGCCAGATGGCCGGGATTTTGCGCAATCACGGCGTGGATATGGCCCGATTGCAGGGCAGAGCGGCTGTGCTCGGTCAATTCATGCCCGATCACCACCACCCGGCCCAGCAACCCCATGCCGTCCAGCGCAGCAGTCAAGGCGCGATGGCCGGAGCCGAGCAGATAGATGCCGCCGATGTCTGTGCCGGACAGCACCTCGGCCAGTCCGCGCCGCAACGCCTCGGTCGCGCCGTGGGTTTCCAAGGTGGGCAGGACGTCGACGGCTGGGAAATCGGCCTGCAGCACCTCATCAAATCCCCGGCGGCGTTCGATGGCGTCGCGCAGCAGCATGGTTTCGGCCAGAACAGCCACGCGCTGTGGCCGCGCGCCCAGAAACCGGCCCATCAGCACGCCTGCGGTGCGCCCAGCGGCACGGGAATCGATCCCGACAAAGTGGTCGCAGCCTGCATTGGGCAGATCGGACGCCAGTGCCACCACGGGAACCGCCCTTGCGCGCAAGGCCCGCACAGCATCGCGCAAGACCGGCGTTTCGGGGGCCATCAGGGCGACACCTGCCACCTCATCCGGGTTCACCCGGGCCAGCAGGGCGGCCAGACTGTGTGTATCCCCGGCAGGATAGCGGATCAGCGACATTTCGGTCCGGGTTGCGGCGGCCTGTTGCGCGGCCTCATCCAAGGCATCGGCCATGGTCTGCACGAACTGTCCGCCGCCATCGGGCAGGAACACCGCCATGCGATAGCGCCGCGACCGCGCCAGATTGGCCGCCGCCATGTCGCGCACATAGCCCAGACGCGCGATCGCATCGTTGACCGCCGTGATGGTCTTGCCGCGCACGCCGGGGCGCGCGTTCAAGACGCGGTCCACGGTCGCAAGGCTGACCCCGGCTTCGCGGGCGATGTCGTTCACGGTTGGTCTGGACAAACGGTGATCCCCCTCGGCCCGACTATCAACGCGGGACTGAGGTACGTCAATCACCCCGCATCCCGATCTTTGCAGCCCGGCCAACGCGGGCGGAGTGGCGGGCTATTCAAAGAGGTCGATTTCCTCATTGATTTCATCAATCACCGCCAGACGTTGCCGCGCGGGGTCCCCGGCCTGTCCGATAAAGGCCACCGCCAAAAGCCGGATCAGGCTGGCCAGCGTGGTGTGGGTCGGCACCGCGCCATAGGTCGCCACATGACAGCCGATCACCAGCCGGGAAAAGCGTTGCGCGCGGGCCAGATAGCGATGATCCGTCAGCGTGATCACATTCATGCGCGAGGTGCGGGCATAGGCCGTCAACGCCGATTGAAACCGTGGTCGGGGTTCCAGCGTCAGCAAAAGCAGCACGTCACGCGGGCCGGTCATGGCAAGGTCCTCGGCCCAAGCGCCGGGATTGGCGGCCAGCAGATGCACATCCGGGCGCAACCGCGCAAAGGTCAGGCGGGCCAGACGCGCCAACCCATCCTCGGCCCCAAAACCCATGCACCAGACGCGCGGCGCATCGAGGATCAGGCGCGCGGCCTCGGTCAACTGGTCGGGGCGCATCTCCTCAAAGGTGCGGGTCAGGTTCAGCAGCTCCAGCTCCAGATGATCGGCGATAGACCGCCCCAAGGCCGTGCTTTCCGCCGCCCCTTGCGAATAGGCGTA
>NKIT01000138.1 GCA_002256185.1 Rhodobacteraceae bacterium PARR1
TGGTGAACGGGCCCAAGCGCAGCTTCATTGAACGCAGCTGCAAGCTGCAACTCAGCGACATCACCTTCAAGGATGAAAAGCACCTGCTGCGGATCATCGACAAGATCGTGTCCGCGGTGGGTCGCCGGGTCGATGAATCCAACCCCTATTGCGACGCCCGCCTTGCCGACGGATCGCGCTTCAACTGCATGGTGCCGCCGGTGGCGGTGGATGGCAGTCTGGTGTCGATCCGGAAGTTCAAGAAGGAAAAGCTGAAGGTCGAGGATCTGGTCCGCTTTGGCGCCTTTACCGAAGAGATGGCCGCCTATCTGCAAGCCGCCGTGTCCTGCCGTCTGAACGTGATCGTGTCGGGCGGCACCGGGTCGGGGAAAACGACGACGCTGAACGCGCTGTCGTCCTTTATCGACAATTCCGAACGCGTGCTGACCATCGAAGATACCGCCGAATTGCAACTGCAACAGATCCACGTGGGCCGCATGGAAAGCCGCCCGCCGAACGTCGAAGGCAAAGGCGCCGTCACCCAGCGGGATTGCCTGCGCAACGCCCTGCGGATGCGCCCGGACCGGATCATCGTGGGCGAAACCCGCGGCGAAGAGGTGATCGATATGTTGCAGGCCATGAACACCGGCCACGACGGGTCAATGACCACGATCCACGCAAACTCGGCCCGCGATGGCATCAGCCGTCTGGAAAACATGGTGGCGATGGCCGGGATCGAAATGCCGCTGAAAGCCGTCCGCAGCCAGATCGCCAGCGCCGTCAACCTGATCGTGCAGGCCAGCCGCTTGCAGGACGGCAGCCGCCGCATGACCAGCATCACCGAAATCACCGGGATGGAGGGCGAGGTCATCTCAATGCAGGAGGTGTTCCGCTACGAACGCCTTGGCGTCGAACCCAACGGCAAGATCATCGGTCGTTTCAACGCGACCGGCGTGCGGTCGCATTATTCCGACCGTTTCCGCCAGTGGGGCTATGACCTTCCCGCCTCGATCTATGAACCCATCAACTAAGGACAGATCATGCAGCTTTCTGCGGCCCCTCTGATCTACATCGCGATCTTCGTGGCGGTGGTCCTTCTGGTCGAAGGGCTTTACCTGACCATCTTCGGCAAATCCATCAGCCTGAACAACCGCGTCAGTCGCCGATTGGCGCTGCTGGAAAAGAACCAGAACCGCGAAGAGGTGCTGGAACAACTGCGCAAGGAGATGACCCAGCACATGAATGTGCGGGGTATCCCGCTTTATTCCATGCTGGCCAAAAAGGCGCAGCACGCCAACATCGCCTTTTCGCCACAGGCCTTGGTCGGAGTGATGGCGCTGGTGTCGGTGGTGGCCTTTCTGGGGCTGACAATCGGCACCGGCGCCGCTCTGTCGATCCGCGCTGCTTTGTCCGTGGCGATGGGAATCGGCGGCGTCTATGTCTGGATCAACCACAAGGCCAAAAAGCGGATGAGCCTGCTGGAAGAGCAACTCCCCGACGCGGTGGAACTGATGGTCCGATCCCTGCGCGTGGGCCACCCCTTCGCCTCGGCCATCGGGATTGTGTCAAAAGAGGTGCCCGATCCCTTGGGCACCGAATTCGGCGTGATCGCGGACGAGGCGGCTTATGGACGCGACGTATCGGAATCCCTGAAAGCCTTTGCCGAACGGATGGACAATCAGGATTTGCGCTTTCTGGCCGTCGCCGTGACGATCCAGCAGCAATCGGGCGGCAACCTCGCGGAAATCCTGGCTGGTCTGGCCAAGGTGATCCGCGCCCGGTTCAAACTTTTCCGGCGCGTCAAGGCCATCACCGCCGAGGCGAAATGGTCAGGTATGTTCCTGTCCGCCTTTCCGGTTGGCGCGGGTCTGATGATCATGATGATCAAACCCGACTATTACGACGACGTCATGAATACAGAATACTTCGTGCCCGCCGCCCTGATCGTCGGCGTGCTTCTGGTCGTGAACGTGGTCTTCATGCGCGTTCTGGTCAACATCAAGGTATAAGGCCGCATCATGCAAATCCTGACCGACATCCAAAGCTGGCTGGTGGGCCTTATGGGTCCGATGGGACCGCTGATCGCCTTGGGGGGCGTGGGCCTGTTCCTTGTGATCTGCACCCTGCCCTTCATGTTGCAGAAGAAGGCCGAGCCCTTTGCCCGCCTGAAAACCAACAATGAAACGGCGCGGCGCACCGAAACCGCTGTCACCTTGCGCCGCGCCGAAGACAAGGGCGCGGACAAGCTGGAAAAGTTCGCGCATTTCCTTGAACCGCAGAACAAGGATCAGCTTTCGGCGTCAAAACTGAAGATGCTGCGCGCGGGCTATCGGTCCAAACATGCCGTGCGCGTGTTCCATGCCTTCCAGTTTCTGGGCGGCGTGGTGGGCTTGGGCGGCGGGGTGCTTTATACCATGCTGACCCGTGACCCCAACGTCGAACCCGACGTCCAGAACATGCTGATCACCACGCTGCTTCCCGCTGCCGCAGGCTATTACCTGCCCACCTATTGGTTGACCAAGCGCTTGCAGGAACGTCAGGAACAGATCACCCAAGGCTTTCCGGACGCGCTGGACATGATGCTGGTCTGCGTCGAGGCCGGGCAATCGCTGGACCAGTCGATCATCCGCGTCTCGCGCGAGGCCCGCGTCGCCTATCCCGCGCTGGCCGAAGAGTTCGAGATCGTCGCGCATGAGGTGAAAGCCGGCAAGGAACGCGTTCAGGTCTTGCGTGACATGGCCGAACGGGTCGGACTGCCCGACATCACCTCTTTCGTCACCACCATGATCCAATCCGCGACCTTCGGCACCTCGATCGCCGATGCGCTGCGGGTTTATTCTTCTGAAATGCGTGACAAGCGCGTGATGCGCGCAGAAGAGAAGGCAAACACCTTGCCGACGAAAATTACCCTCGGCACAATGCTCTTTACCGTGCCGCCACTGCTGATCATGTTGATTGGGCCGTCGCTGTACAATGTTTCCAAGATGAACTGATCGAGGGTTCAAGTGACAGTCGCCCGATCCGGTGCGAAAACCGGTGCCGCCCTTATGGCACTTCTTGCCTTGGCCGCCTGCGTCCCCGCAGGCGGCTTTGGCGTATCCGGCGAAAACAATCCCCCCGCCGCCGATGCCAAGGGTCAAGGGGTGGATGGCCTGATCGTCGGGCACCGCCTGATGGCGGCAGGGGAATATGAACTGGCCCTGCGCGCCTATCTGCGCGCCGCCGCCCAACAGGGGGTAAATGTCGATACCCTGTCGGCGCTGGGATCGGCCAATCTGAAACTCGGGCGTCTGGGACAGGCCGAACAACTGCTGCGCCGCGCCTTGGACGAAGATGGCCGCTTTGTTCCCGCGTTGAACAATCTGGGGGTCGTCCTGATGGAACGCGGCAAGGCCGGTGAGGCGCGGGTCTATTTCCAACAGGCTTTCGCGCTGGACAGTGGCCAATCGGACTCCATCCGCGAAAATCTCAAGCGCGCTATCGCCCAGAGCGAAAGCACCGTCTATGATACCCCCGAAGCGAAACCCCGGTTCAATCTGGTGCGGCGTGGAAACGGGGAATACCTGCTTCTGTCCGACATCTGACCGCCGGGGATAGAGACGAGTATCGAGCAGTCAAAAAGGACGCATCGAATGCGCCACCCTGCCCTGCGTAGCAGCGCGATTGTGCTGAGTGTCTTTGCTGCCGTCCTGCTGGCGGGCTGCCAGAATTCGGGCGATGCCGCCGCGAAACGGGCGCTTGAAAGCGTCAATGTGGTGGATGAAACCAATCTCAACGATGTGATGCTGACCGTGGCAGACCCGCAAGAGGCGGTCAGCTACTTCTCCAAGGCCAGCGCGCAACAGCCCGAACGGATTGACCTGAAACGCGGTCTTGCAAAATCACTGATCCGTGCGGGACAGGCGACACAGGCGGTGGCGATCCTGAACCAGATCATCGCCAGCCCCGAAGCCGGGAATGAGGACCGCGTCAACCTTGCCGATGCGCTGATCCGCACCAATGATTGGCCACGGGCCGAGGCGGAACTGAACAAGATCCCCCCCACCTACGAAACGTTCGAGCGGTACCGGCTTGAGGCGATGGTGGCTGACAGCAAGAAGAACTGGAAAAAGGCCGATGCCTTTTACGAAACCGCTATCGGCCTGACCACGCGGCCTGCCGGGGTCTTGAACAACTGGGGCTTTTCCAAGCTGAACCGCCGCGATTTTCCCGCCGCCGAACGGCTGTTCACCGAAGCGCTGACCTATGATCCGTCACTGTTCACGGCCAAGAACAACCTCGTCCTCGCCCGCGGGGCGCAGCGAAAATACGATCTGCCGGTGGTGCCGATGGACCAGACCGAACGGGCCGAACTGACCTATACGCTGGCCTTGACCGCGATCAAGCAGAACGACCTTTCCGTCGGCAAGGCCCTGCTGGCCGAGGCGATCGAAACCCATCCACAATACTTTGAGGCCGCCGTCCGCAGCCTTGCCGCGCTTGAGGGATAAGCCATGCTTGCCACAGCTTGGACTGCGCTTTGGTTCCTGCCCGCTGTCACCGCCATCGGCATCTGGGTGGCATGGAGCGACATGAAATTCATGCGCATCCCGAACAAGGCCGTGATGGCCATGCTGCTTGCCTATCTGGTCTTTGGCCCCATCGCCCTGCCGTTCCAAACATGGCTGTGGGGCTGGGCTTTGGGGGCTGCTGTGCTTGCCGTCGGCTTTGTCTCGACAGCCGCCGGGCTGATGGGCGGGGGCGACGCGAAATATGCCGCAGGGATGGCGCCTTTCCTGATCGGCGCGGATTGGCGCGTGCTGGTGGCGCTTTTTGCCGCTTGCCTGTTGGCGGCCTTTACCGCGCATCGTTTGATGGGGTTGGTCCCGGCCTTTCGCCGCGCCACGGGCGATTGGGAAAGCTGGCAACGCAATGACTTTCCCATGGGGCTGGCCTTGGCCGGGACGATCATCTTCTATTTTTCACTAAGCATCCTTTTCTCCGCCTGAATTTCTCCACCTTTGGCGAACAGGATCGGCCCCAGACCTTTGGATGGGAACCCGCCGATGAATGTCCAAGCCACCGCCCCGATTGCAGACCCCACGGGGATCGCACCGCCGCCGGTCCCGCGCAGCCTGTCCGAAACCGGGCTGAACGCGGTGATGATGCGGGACATCCTCTTGAAGACCATGTTCCGCACCAACGTCGAACAGGTGTCAGACCTGTGCAAGTTGATCGCCTTGCCATTGGTGTTGACGCAGGAACTGATCGACCAATGCCGTGGCCAGCGCATGGTTGAGGCGACAGGAACCCTGCACGCCACGTCCAGCAACGAAATGGGGTATCGTCTGACCGACAGCGGCAAGGCCCGCGCCCTGGATGCACTGGCACAGTCAGAATATTACGGCGCGCTGCCTGTGCCGCTTGAGATGTATCGCGCACAGGTCAAGGCGCAGTCGATCCGCAACATCCAACTGACCCGGCAACAACTGCTAAAGGGCATGGGCCATCTGATCCTGCCGCCAGACCTGATCGACAATCTGGGTCCGGCAGTGTCCTCAGGCCGGTCGATCCTGATGTATGGCCCGCCGGGCAACGGGAAATCTTCGATCTCGAACGGCATCCGCGATGCCTTGGGCGACAAGATTTATGTCCCCCGCGCCATCGAATATTCCGGGCAGGTGATCACCGTTTATGACCCCATCGTGCACACCGCAGCACCAGTGCCGATGGATGATCCCAACGCCCTGCGCCGCACCGGATTCCGCTTTGACACCCGATATGTCTATTGCGACCGCCCGACCGTGATCACCGGGGGGGAATTGACGCTGGATATGCTCGATCTGAAATACAACGCCACGGCGCGGACCTATACCGCGTCTTTGCAGCTTAAAGCCTCTGGCGGGGTGTTCATCGTTGACGACCTTGGCCGTCAGGCCGAACCGCCGCAAAAGCTGGTGAACCGCTGGATCGTGCCGCTGGAAGAAAGCCGCGACATCCTTGCCCTGCAATCGGGCGAGAAGTTCACGGTTCCCTTTGACACGCTGGTGATCTTTTCCACCAACTTCCACCCGAACGAGATTTTCGACGGCGCGGCCCTGCGGCGGATTTTCTTCAAGATCAAGATCGACGGCCCCAATCAGGAAAACTTCCTGAAAATCTTCGCCCTTGTCGCGCGTAAAAAGAAGATGCCGCTGAACGAGACGGCGCTGTTGCACCTGCTCAAGGTCAAGTATCCGACCATCAACAATAACTTCGCCAACTATCAACCGGTGTTCCTGATCGACCAGATGATCGCGATTTGCGAGTTTGAGGGCATCCCCTATCAGATGACACCCGACCTGATCGACCGCGCGTGGGCCAACATGTTCGTCAAGGACGAGAAGATCGCGAAGTAACGGGTTTTCGACAGAACCGTCACAAACGATCCTTCTGCGAAGGATCGTTACCCAAACAGCCGCACACCGCGTTCGGTAACGATAACATCCAGCCGCTGATCGAACTGATCGATCGGCGCTTCGGCCATTTCCTGCGCGGCAAAGGCAAAGCCCACCGCCAGCACGTCATGCCGCGCCCGCAAACCGGCCAAAGTGCGGTCATAGAACCCTCCGCCATAGCCCAAGCGATACCCCCGCGCGTCAAAGCCGACCAAGGGCACGATCACTACCTCAGGGTCAATCCACGCGCCCTCAGCCGGGATGAAGGCCTTGAAATCGCCCTCCACCATCGCGCAACCGGGTGACCATTCGCGGAACTTCAACGCCTGACCCGCACCAAGGATCACCGGCACGCCCACCGGCCCCTGATGTGCCAGCATCGCGGCCATCGGGTCAATCTCTGTCCGCATGGCCATGTAACTGGCCATCGGGCGGTTGCGATGCGGCGCCAGAAAATCTGCCAGCATCTCTGCCGCCTGCCCCTGCCCTGCGGCGAAAGCCTCTTTACGGGCGGCAAAACAGGCTTTACGGGCGGCGGCCTTTTGATCATCCACGGTCATATCAGCACCACCGTCGCAAGGCCCAGAAAGGCCAGATAGCCCATCACATCGGTCAGCGTCGTGACAAAGGTGCCAGAGGCCAGCGCCGGGTCCAGCCCCATCCGTTCCAGCGTCAAGGGCACCAAGACCCCGCCCAGCGCGGCCACAATCTGGTTAACCACCATCGCCAGCGCCAAGACCAGCCCCATCCACGGATCGCCAAGGATCACCGTGCCCGCCACGCCCAGCAGCACCGCCAGTGCCAACCCGTTCAACGCCCCGGCCTGCAATTCGCGCAAGACCACGCGTTTTGCGTTGGAACTGGTCAGATCGCGCGTCGCCAGCGCCCGGACTGCCACCGCAAGCGCCTGCGTCCCGGCAATCCCCCCGGTTGACGACACAATCGGCATCACCGCCGCCAAAGCCACCAGTGTGGCAATGGTCGATTCGAACATCGAAATCACCAGCGCCGAAAGTGAGGCGGTGAACAGGTTCACCACCAGCCACGGCAGGCGTTGCCGCACCGTGGCGATGGGACCGTCCAGAACGCTTGCCTCTTCGCCGACACCGGCAAGGCGCAGCATGTCTTCTTCGTGCTCCTCATCCAGCACGTTCATCGCGTCGTCGATGGTGATGACGCCCACCAGCCGCCCGCCGGCATCCACCACCGGGCAAGAGATCAGGTGGTACTGGTTGAAGATATAGGCCACCTCGGCCTCTTCTTCGGTCGCCTCGACGGTGCGGAAACTGTCTTCGGTGATGTCCTTCAGCCGGATGTCCCGGCGCGACGACAACAGCCGCCCCAAGGTGACATAGCCCAGCGGCTTCATACGCGGATCGACGAGGATCACGTGATAGAATTGACCCGGCAGATTGTCGGCCACGCGCAGGTAATCAATCGCCTCGCCCACGGTCCAATGTTCGGGGGCAGTGACCACCTCGCGCTGCATCAATCGCCCGGCGGAATAATCCGGATAAGACAGCGCCTGTTCGACCGCCACACGGTCGGCCTTGTCCAGCGCGCCAAGGATGATGTCCTGTGCGCCAGCCTCAAGGTCCTCAAGGATGTCAACGACATCGTCGGTGTCCAGATCACGGACGGCCTCGGCCACCACTTCGGGGGGCAGGCTTTCGATCACCTCTTCGCGGATCGATTCGTCCAGTTCCGACAGCACGTCGCCGTCAATCTCGCCCGACCAGAGGGTCAGCAAATCACGGCGTTCACCGGGGTCGATCTGTTCCAGAATGTCGGCGATGTCGGCGGCGTGCAGCGGTTCCAGAATCCGGGCGATGCGGCCACGGTCGGCCTGTTCCACCGCGTCGCGGATATCCTCGATCCGGGCGGCGTGAATTTCGTCGTCTTCCATCGCCTCGATTTCGGACATGTGGTCACCCTGTGCGCTGAAGGGATTACCCCGCCCCGGCCCGAAGCTGTTTTTGGCTTTCGGCGGAGTGGTTGAAATTTACCCATTGGCCGAAAGGCCCTAGGTTTGCAAGCGACGCATCAACGGGCAAGGACGAAGAGACATATGGCCGATCTGATCCTTGGGCAGGTTCTGTCCTTTTCCGCCGATCCCTTTGAGGTGGGCGAGTCTGCCGCCCGCCATGACCGTCACGGCGCGCTGTTGGTTGCGGATGGCAAGGTGCAGGCGGTGGGCACGGCTGAGGCGCTGCGGGCGGCGCATCCACAGGCCAAGGTCACGGATTATGGCGACGCCTTGGTGATGGCGGGTTTTGTCGATGCCCATGTGCATTATCCGCAGACCGCCATCATCGCCTCTTGGGGCAAGCGGCTGATCGACTGGCTGAACAGCTACACCTTCCCCGAGGAGATGCGCTTTGCCGACCGCGCCTATGCGGATGAGATTTCGGATCGCTATCTGGGGCTGGCCTTGGCGCATGGCACGACCAGCCTGTGCAGCTATTGCACGATCCATCCGGAGTCTGTGGATGCGCTTTTTACCGCCGCGCAAGCGCGCGGGATGCGGGTTTTCGCGGGCAAGACCTGCATGGATCGCAACGCGCCCGAAGGCCTGCGCGACACGGCGCAATCGGCCTATGACGAGTCCAAGCGGCTTTTGCAGAAATGGCACGGGGTGGACCGGCTGTCCTATGTGATCACGCCGCGGTTCTCGCCTACCTCGACGCCCGAACAACTGGCGGCGATGGGGGCCTTGTGGGGCGAATATCCCGATTGCCTGATGCAGACGCACCTGTCGGAACAGACGGATGAGATCGCGTGGGTGAAGGAGTTGTTCCCCCAATCGCGCGACTATCTGGACACCTACGAGGCGCAAGGTCTGCTGCGCGAAGGCGCGGTCTATGGCCATGCCATCCACCTGACCGCCCGCGAAAAGGATCGGTTGAAGGAGGCCGGGGCGTCTTTGGTGCATTGCCCGACCTCGAACACCTTCATCGGGTCTGGCCTGTTCGACATGGGTCTGGCGCGGCAGATGCGGGTGGGCTTGGCCACGGATACCGGGGGCGGGTCGTCGTTTTCCATGCTGCACACGATGGCGGCGGCCTATGAGGTCGCGCAGTTGCGCGGTCAGGCGCTGCATCCATCGCAGCTTTTGTGGCTGGCCACCGTGGGATCAGCGCGCGCGCTGCGCGCCGAGGATCGTATCGGTAACCTCGCACCGGGGATGGAGGCCGATATCGTGGTGATCGACCTTGCCTCCACCCCCGCCATCGAACAGGCCACCCGCCGGGCCGAGACGATCTGGCAAGCGGTGTTCCCGACGATCATGATGGGGGATGATCGGGCGATCCAGGCGGTTTGGGTGGGGGGGAAGGTGGCGGGGGTGCGACGCAGGGTGCGCATTCACTGCGCACCCTGCGTCACAAGATAAGCCAAGGGGCGCGGCCGTCACGCAGGGGT
>NKIT01000139.1 GCA_002256185.1 Rhodobacteraceae bacterium PARR1
CGCTTTCGGATCGGTTGGTGAACCCCGACAGCCCCCCCGCCTGCCGCAAGGTGGGCATACGGTCGCGGCGTCCGGTCAGAATCTTGTGGGGATAGCATTGGTGGCCGACGTCCCAGATCAGCTTGTCGCGCGGGGTGTCGAACACCGCATGCAGCGCGACGGTCAGTTCCACGACGCCCAGCGACGATCCCAGATGCCCGCCGGTCTGGCTGACGGCGCGGATCGTCTCGTCCCGCACCTCTTGCGCCAAGGCGGTCAGTTGCGGATCGGAAAACCCCTTGAGGTCGACCGGTGCGGTGACGCGGTCCAGAAGCGGGGTGTTGCGGTCGGGATGTGCCATGGTGCTGACCCCTTTGGGGAAAAGGGGTGCCGTGCAGGGACAGGCACGGCACCAGTTTCCTGTCGCCAACAGGAAGGGAACCGGGCTGTGGAAAGCCGCGGGCCCGGGCCGGCAAATGGCCCGAACGGAAGGACCGGGGGCAGGTTTCGCCCGCCCCCGGCTTTTGGATCAGGCCAGTTCGACCTGCGTGTCGATCACCAACGCGCCATAGGGCGACGGGGCCTGTTTGCTTTCTTCGGGCAAAAGCAGCCCGACGCCGTAGATCGCCCAGAGGATCAGGCCGATCCCGATGACAAAGACCGCTGCGTAGAGCATCCCCTTTGCCATCTGGCCCGTGGCCCAGAACACCAGGTTGGTGGAACGGTTTTCCGAGTAATAGTCGTCAGACATGTTCCGTCTCCCTTATTGCAACGGCGCGTAGCCGTGCTCCTGCGCCCAGACAAACCAGTTGTCGACCACGGTGCCGGTCAAGAGGATGCCGATGCCGCCGGTCAAGGTCACCAGAACCGCGAACCACCACGCCCAACGGTGGATACCCTCCATCGTGGCGTTGAAGCCCATGGTCCAGCGCCAGAACAAAGCAGCCCGTTCCGACGCGGTGCCACGGTCAGCGATCTGTTCCAACTCGCGGTCGCCGCCGAAACGGCTGACAGCCAGAATGGTCGCCCCGTGCATCGCGAACAGCAGGGCCGATCCATAAAGGAAAACGATGCTCAGCGCGTGGAAGGGGTTGTAGAACAGATTGCCGTAGGTGAGCGAGAAGTTGTTGGTCCAGTCAAGGTGGCTGAAGATGCCATAAGGAACGGCATGGCTCCAGCTTCCCATCAGGACCGGACGGATCAGACCCAGCACAAGGAACAACCAGATGGCGCTGGCAAAGGCCCAGCTCACATGTTTGCCCATGCCCAAGGCCTGTGCCCGCAGATAGGTGCGGACCCACCACGCGCAGACCGAGACCAAAAGGAAGAAGGACGCGATCAGCCACAGCCCGCCTTCGGCGATGGGCGCAAAGCCCAGACCGTATTCTTCGGCGGGCGGTTCAAGGCTGAACCAGAACAGGTCGCGGGCAAAGACAGCCGGGTTGAAGCCCGCCTGATACCAGAACCATGCGCCGCACAGCATGAACCAGACCGCGCCAGACATCAGCGACAGCACGCCCATCGCACCCAGATAGACCGGCCCGAGTTGCGCATTGCCCAGCCAGCCAGCAAGGTTCGAGAAGCTGGCGGATTTCGTCCGGTTGCCCAGTTCCACGCCCTCGACCAGCCCCAATTCGGCGGGGCCCCGGACTTGGACTTGGGTGAAGATGTTTTGATACTCAGCCATTCACGCCTCCTGCGATGTCGGCCCACCACGGCAGCTGCAACCACCAATCCCACCAGACGACCCATTGATCGAACCAGATGGTGCCCGAGATCACGATGCAGACCGCAGACCAGAAGCCCGCATTCAGTGCCAGCAACAGGCCCACACGATGGATGCCCAGCGTGCCGACCGAATAGCCGATCAGATCGCGGAAATAGGTGTCCTCATGATCCGGGGTCCGCATTTCCTTGCCCTTTTCGGGGTTGGCAGCGGACAAGATCAGGCCGCCATGCAGCGCCAGCGCCAAAGCATTGGTGAAGAAGAACGACACGGCGATCATATGGGCGGGGTTATAGTGGAAGTTGCCGTAGGTGTAGCCAGTGTTGGACACCCAATCGAGGTGGCTGAAGATGCCATAGGGGAACGCATAGCCCCAGGCGCCCATCAGCATCGGCCGGATCACCACCAGTGTGACATAGGCGAAGATCGCCACGCCAAAGGCAAAGGGAACATGGTAACCCATGCCCAGCTTGCGGCAGATTTCAACCTCGCGCAGGGCCCAGCTTACGAAAGCCCCGATCGCGCAGATGGTGATGATCTGCCAAAGTCCGCCTTGTGCCAGTGGGGCGAAGGACAGCCCCATCTCGACCGGCGGGGGATCAATAGAGATAAGCCACGGGTTCCACGTGCCTTGCAAGATCGCGCCCCAAAGGATCAGAAGCGTGCCAAGTGCGGCAAAGAAGAAGGTCGTGACGCCAAAGAAACCGACGTAGAAAGGTCCGACCCAAAAGTCGAACAGGTTCCCGCCTGCCAGCGTGCCACCGGGCACCCGGTATTTTCGTTCGAAGCTGAGCAATGCCATGCCCGTGTCTCCGCTGTTGCGGGACAACCCCCCACCGGGCGCGAGGCCGGGGATCGTGCCGGATGATACTTGGGAAATCGGTCGCGGGCGGGCGGTTGACGCGTCCGCCCGCGACCCTGTGCAGGATTACTCGGTCGCTGCGGGAGCGTAGTTGTACTTCGCCGATGCGATCGAAAACCAGTTGTAGGCCGGGTTCGACAGCAGGACGAGGTGGATCATCGCCGCCAAGAGGAACAGGAACACGCCCTGTGCCACGAAGACGCGACGGGGATCGAAGATCAGCCAAATTTTGTAGAATTTCGACATGTCTTGATCCTCCTCAGAACCACGGACGCCAAATGTAGACCGCCAAGTGGGCGACCACGGCAATAGCTGCGAACAGCCAAAGCCCGCTCATGTAAACAGAGTGCAGTTCCTGCGCCTGCTCGTCGGTGAGACCTGTGAAGCTCAGGTCAGATTTATCAGCCATACTATCCTCCGGATTGTCAGACTGAGCCGCATCCCCTGCGGCTGGGCAACGGTCGGGCGTCATGCCGTTCCGCATTTCCGCCAGGGCCGAGGGTTCCCCCCCGCCCCTGTCGAACTTGTCACCTGACGGGCGGGCGCACCGCGTCGGGAAATATCACGTCGCTTTTCAGGGACGGAAAATCGTGGGCGTGATCACCCCGGCCTCGCGCCAGGCGCGGGCAAAGGGGCCCAGCACCGGCAAGCGGCGGTCGCGCAGCACCTCCCACAGCCACACGACGGCGGCGATGGGGATGGCGAACAGGAAGATCAGCGTGAAATAGGTGTAGAACTCGGCGCGCGGGGTGCGCGCGGGGTGGTGGTGCTGGGAAGAGGTCCCATGCCCGCCGCCAGCGGTATGATCGGTCATGTCGCTCCTCCTTTATGGGTTGTGTCGCGCCGGGGCGTTCCGCCCAGGCTTTCGACGAATTCCAGCACCACCCGCTCGGCCCCAAGGTCGAGCGCGTGTTTCTCTGCCGCATCGCGCAGCGTGCGCGCGGCGGAAATCCGGGTCAGGACGGGATGTTCGGTGACGATCCGGTCCAGTTCGGCCTGTGCGTCGGCATCCCAAGGCATGTCGCGGCGCAGGCGTGTCGGTGTGGCTGCGGCGCTGTCCATGTCGGTGCCCAAGGGCAGGATGTGGAACAGGGCGTCGAACAGGCTGTTGCAGACTTCCTGCAGCATCCAGACGGCGCCTGCGTAGCCCATGAAGGGCGTTCCCGTGGCGCGGCGGATGGCGGCACCGGGGAAGGACGCGGCGATGAAGCTGGGCTGCGGGCCAAAGCCGCCCTTCAACTCAGCCAGATACATTTTCTCGTTGATGGACCCCATCACGACCAGCGGGCGATGCTGTTTCAGCAGCGCGCGCACCTGTTCGTTGTTGGTCTTTTCCCCGGCCTTGCGGGCCACGGCAAAAGCACAGGGCAGGCCAAGGTCTGTCTCAAGGAAGTGCCGCACGCCGCGGGCGTAGGTTTCATTGGCGACGATGGCAAAGTTCGCGGTCGCAAAGAAATCCTGCGTGACCGAGCGCCACAGATCCCACACCGGTTTCAGCGTCGAATGCTTTTCCTGCGCGATGAAGGGTTCGGGGTCCAGACCCAGCAACTCACCCAGCTTGCGCAGGAATTTCGTCGTGGAATCAAGGCCAAAGGGCGCTTGCAGATAGGGCTTGCCCAACACCTCTGACAGACCGCGCCCGAATTCGCGATACATGCAGATGTTGACGTCCGCGTTCACCAGATTGCGCATCTCGGCCAGATGGGCGCCCAGCGGCATCACCATATTGACCTCTGCACCAATGCCTTCGACCAGACGGCGGATCTCATGCAGGTCCGACGCCATGTTGAAGACGCCATACATCGGGCCAAGGATGTTCACGCGCGGCTTGTCATGCGGCTCGCGCTTTTTCTCGATCGGCATCCTGCCTTTGGTCATGCCGAATTCGGTGAAGATCCATGTCATCGCGCGATCCGCGCATTGCCATTGATCCTCGTCGATGGTGCGCGGCAGGAAGCGCTGGATATTCGTTCCCATCGGCGTGACACCGCCGCCGATCATCTCGGCGATGGAGCCTGTCACCACGACAGCCGGCAACGCGGGATCGAGCGTTTTCCACGCCCGGCGCATCGCGCCTTCGGTCCCGTCGCGGCCAAGTTCTTCTTCGCCCAAGCCGGTGACGACAATGGGCAATTCATGCGGCGGCAGACCGTCGGTGTAATGCAGAACCGAGGTTACGGGCAGGTTTTCGCAGCCCACCGGACCGTCGATGACAACCTGCAAGCCTTTGACGGCGCAGAAGGCATAGATCGCCCCCCAGTAGCCGCCCGCGCGATCATGATCCTGAACCAGCATCAGATCATCTCCTCGGCTTTGGCGGCTTTCGCCAACTTGTCGAGTTTCTTCTGATGCGCGGCCCGGAAGTCGGGGCGCAGGTTCGGCGCGCCTTCCCAGATGCCTGCGGTATCGCCTTCGCCCACGCCTTCGAAGAAGGCTTTCATGTCGTCCATGCGGCCTTTGTTGCCCATGGCCGCGTTGACCACCTGGGCAAGGCTCCCTGCCCCCGCCGGACCCATCAAGGGGCGGGCAGAAATCAGGTTGGTGAAATACAGCGACGGAACACCCGCCTGTTTGGCCTTTTGCACCACAGGTGTCGTGCCAATGGCCAGATCGGGACGGAATGCCGCCATCGCGGCCAGATCGTCTTCAAGGCTGGCGCGGTATTTGACGGTCACGCCGCGCGCTTCCAGCCAGTCGCGGTCAGCCGCGCTCCATTCCGTCTTGCCGCAAGCGGTGCCGACATAGGGCACATCTGCGCCGCTTTCGATCAGCAGGCGTGCCACGAGGAGTTCAGACCCCTCATAGCCCGACAGCGTGATGCGGCCTTTGATCGGGTTTGCCGCCAAAGCGGCTTTGATCGCGCCGCCGAAAGCGTTCTGAGCGGCGGCAATCCTTTCGGGATCGACGTTGTAGGCCGCGCCAATCGCCGCCAGCCAATCCATCGTGCCGTCATGACCGACAGGGGCAGAGCCGACAACTTTGCGGCCAGCCGCTTGGAATTCGCGGATGCTGGCGGTGTAGAAAGGATGGATCGCCGCCGCCACGCCGCAATCAAGTGCTGCATAAAGCTCACGCCATTCGCGGCAGGGAACGACCGGCCCGGCGGCAAGGCCAAGCGGGGCCAGCATCGCGCCGATCATCATCGGATCGGCGGGGAACATTTCGCCCAGCAGGGCCACAGTCGGGCGGTCCGCCCTGCCCTGCGCCGGGGTAGCGACGGGTCCAGCCTCAATCTCGGCCCGCGCGAATTTCAGCATGGCACCAGCGAGGACATCTTTCGCCTCGGCATGGGTCGGCACACCAAAGCCCGGAACGTCGACCGCGTCATAGCGGTCCGGGTCGGCCAGTTCATGCACCGCGTCGCGGATGTCTTCGAACAGCTTGCCGGTCACCAGCGTTTCAGAACTGAACGGCACATAGCCCACGCTCCGCCGCGCCCCGTAGAAGTGCGACACAAAGGTCAGGCCATAGACGCAGCAGGCCGATCCCGACAGGACGGTGGCCACACGGCGCATCCGCAGACCGACGCGCAAGCTGCCGAAGGCGGGGCACATGCTTTGCGGCTTGTCATGCGGGCCTTGCGGGTAGTCGGCGGCATATCGGTCAAGGATTTCGGAATTGCCAGCCGCACGGGCCGCCGCTTCCATTTCAGCCGCGCCAGCATGGCAGCCCATGCCATCCGCCACCACGGGCGCGGCGGCGTCGGTCGCAGAGGCCAACGCCTCCATCACCGGAGTGTCGCCTGCGTCGTCGTAGCGGATTTCGGTTGCCATCACTTGCCACCTTTCGCGGTCAGCGCGCGCAGGGCTTCTTCAAGTTTTTCAAGCAGGTGCAGGTCAAACATTGTCATACACCACTTCCAGGGATTTCGCCGCGACGGCAAACTTGCCGCGCATGTCGCCATCGGTCGCCGGGGTCAGCACAAAGTCGGCCCCTGTCGTTTCGGCATCGAACAAACCCAGCAGCCCGTCTTGCGTCAGCGGCTTCGGGCGCAGCGGCGGTGCGCTGGCGACGTTTCCTGCCAGCTCTTCGAACAAGGCACCCCATTGGGTCTGATGCGTGCCGACGATCTGGTAATTCGCCGATTTGCGGCGCAGGTCGTCATCGGCGGGGATCGCGGCGAGAACCGGGATGTTCACGGCTTCGGCAAATGCCGCAGCCTCTCCGGTGCCGTCATCCTTGTTGATGACCATGCCGGCCACACCGACATTGCCACCCAGTTTGCGGAAGTATTCCACCGCCGAGCAGACGTTGTTGGCCACATAGAGCGATTGCAGGTCGTTTGAGGCGACGACGATCACCTTTTGCGCCATGTCGCGGGCGATGGGCAGACCAAAGCCGCCGCAGACCACGTCGCCAAGGAAATCCAAGAGGACATAGTCGAAGTCCCAGTCGTGGAAGCCCAATTTCTCAAGCAGTTCAAAGCCGTGGATGATCCCGCGCCCGCCGCAGCCGCGCCCGACCTCAGGTCCGCCCAATTCCATCGCGAAGACGCCGCCGCGCTTGAAGCAGACATCGCCGATCTTGACCTCTTCGCCCGCCAGTTTCTTGCGGGTGGAGGTTTCGATGATCGTGGGGCAGGCCTTGCCGCCGAAGAGCAGCGAGGTGGTGTCGGATTTCGGATCACAGCCGATCAGCAGCACGCGCTTGCCCATTTCGGCCATCATGTGGGAAAGGTTGGCCAGCGTGAAGGATTTGCCGATGCCGCCCTTGCCGTAGATCGCGATGATCTGGGTCTTTTTGGTGGGCGGGTCCATCGGAACCTCAAGCGAGGGTTCTTCGTGGGCCTCATCGCGCAAGCGGGCGTCGAAGTCCTTGAGATTCGGAATGTCGAGGGTCATGCGGCGTCACTCCAGTCGAGGATCATCTTCAGGCAATCGGCGTCTTCAAAGGCGGTCTGGTAGGCATCCGCGGCGGCAGGACCGGGGCGGCGGTGGGTAATCAGCCCTTCCAGTGACAGGGCACCGGATTCGATCAGCGCGCGGGTCGCGGCCAGATCGGCGGGCTGCCATTCGGCAGAGATGCGCAGGCGCATTTCCTTCATGAAGGCAGGGACGAAGGCGAAGTTGATCGCCTCGGTGTAGAAACCGCAGAGCACCACTTCACCGCCCTTTTGCAGGCGCGGGATCAGCGTATCGAGCAAGCCGGGCGCGCCGGATGCGTCATAGATCGCGCGATAGTCGCGGCGCGTGTCGTCGTTCGGGTCCAGCACCGGATAGCCAACCGCACCATCACGGCGGGCGGGGTTCACTTCCCATACGGTCGGCGCGGGCGCACCAGCAGCGATGGTCAGACGCGCCAGCAAGCGGCCCAACGTGCCGTGGCCGATGATCAGATCGGGTAGCGCGGTGTCAAAGCCCGCGATGGCGTGACGTGCAGTTGCCGCCAGTGCCAGAAGCGCCCCTTGCGCGCCGATTCCAGCATCGACACGGCACACGCGGTTCGCGGGCGTCACCAGCCGGGCCGCAGCCCCGCCGAAAAGGCCGCGCACATCGCCGCCAAAACAGTTTGCGCCGGGCACAAAGACCATCTCGCCGGGGCGATAGCCGGTCTCGGGGGCGGCCTCGACCACCTCGCCGAAACTTTCATAGCCGGGGACCAGCGGATAGCCCGATCCCGGAAAGGCCGGCATCGTGCCCAGCCAGAACAGCTTTTCGGTACCGGTCGAAATGCCCGAATGACGGATGTCGACGACCAGATCGCCGGGCATCGGATCTTTCAGCACGGCTGTTCCCAGCGCGATGTTCCTTGCCCCTGACATGATCACTGCCGCCGTCTGCACTTCGTTCCCCCGTTGCCGGCCTGACTCGGAAATCCGATCCGACCTCTTATGTGTAAGTTTAAACTTACATACCGCGCTGTCAAACTTATTAGACACTTTCCAGGGAGCAAACGACATAAAAGCGTGTTGCCCCTTGTTTTTCAGGGGTCACGCCCGACGCGCGGTCACGACCGATGTTATGAACGGGCGGGGTGCAGCACGGGGTGGGTCAACTGAAAATCCAACCTTCCCAAGCCGTTGCGCAATATCATTGGCTGAACGCGTCCGTCCGGTCTGCATCGCAAGGGTGTAAACTGCAAAGTACACATCTGTGGCCGGATCGGGCTTGTCGCCGCCTGACATGGGTTCGGAAATGACAATCCGTCCGCCAACGGGCAGCGCGGCGTGGGTTTTTGCAAGCAAACTGTCAACATGCGCATCACCGTGATCGTAGAGAACACGGATCAAGGAAATGGCGTCCTGCCCGGCGGGCAAGGGACCATCGCGGAAACTGCCGGGGGCCACGGTCAGGCCGGGGATGCGCTGATCCGCCCCCGCGACGACTTGTGGCAGATCGAACAGCGTCAGCCGCAGCGCCGGATAGCGGTCCGCCACGGCGGACAGGAACCGCCCCGTGCCGCCGCCCACATCCATCAGGTGCTTGCGGTCGGCCAGATCGACCTGACGCAGGGTATCTTCGGCCACCAGCCCCTGACTGTCGGCCATCAGCGCCGAATAGCGCGCAGCCAATCCGGCGTCCTGATCCTTCAGCGCACCAAAGACATAGGGCCAGAAACCGGCCAGCTCTGGCGTCGTTTCACCCCGGAAGAACGCCACCGGATCGGCCAGATCGCGGTAGAGGACCGGGTGATGGCGCACCATCGCCTCTAGCCCCGGCACGGTCAGGAAGGCCGCCCCGCGCGGGGTCAGATGCCAAAGGTCACGCTTGAAGCGCACCAGTTTCAACGCCGCTCCCGCCTGCATCAGAACAGCCAGACGCGGCGCATCGACGCCAGACAGGCGCGACAACTCAGACGCGGGCAAGGACGATTCGGACAGGCGGTGCATCAGGCGCAACTCAACCAGCGCCAGCAAAGCCTGCGATTGCACGAAGCCGCCGACGATATCGAACAGCGCCCGCCCTTCGGCCCGCGCATGGCTGCGGATGAACGGCAGGCGTTCGGCCAGCGCGTGAAAGCGCGGCGAAAGGGCAAGACGCGTCAGAAGCCCCGGTGCGCGGCTGGGTGCAGGGGTGGCGGCGACGATCATCTCAACCACGCGCGG
>NKIT01000140.1 GCA_002256185.1 Rhodobacteraceae bacterium PARR1
GATCGTAGAGCTTGGCCATTTCTGCCTGATTTTGTCACTGGCGGTCGCGCTGGTGCAATCGACCTTGCCACTTTATGGCGCGCAGACCCGCAATCCGGGTCTGATGGCGCTGGCGGCCCCGGCGGCCATCGCACAACTGCTGTTGGTGGCGCTGTCCTTTGGTGCGCTGACCTATGCCTTTGTGGTGTCGGATTTCTCGCTGAAACTGGTGGTCGAGAATTCGCATACGCTTAAACCGATGCTTTACAAAATCTCGGGCGTCTGGGGCAACCATGAAGGGTCGCTGCTGCTTTGGGTGCTGATCCTTGCCCTCTTCGGGGCCTCGGCCGCGCTGTTTGGCGGCAATCTGCCGCCGCAGTTGAAGGCGCGGGTGCTGGCGGTGCAGGGGATGATCGGGGTGGCGTTCCTGCTGTTCATGCTTCTGACCTCAAACCCGTTTTTGCGGCTGGAAGTGCCACCGCTGAATGGCAATGACCTGAACCCCTTGCTGCAAGACCCCGGTTTGGCCTTTCATCCGCCGTTCCTTTACCTGGGCTATGTCGGTCTTTCGATGAGCTTTTCCTTCGCCATCGCCGCGCTGATCGAAGGCCGTGTCGATGCCGCCTGGGGCCGCTGGGTGCGGCCTTGGACGCTGGTCAGTTGGGTGTTTCTGACCATCGGCATCGCTCTGGGGTCTTGGTGGGCTTATTACGAACTGGGCTGGGGCGGGTTCTGGTTCTGGGACCCGGTCGAGAATGCCAGCTTCATGCCGTGGCTCATTGCCGCAGCGCTTTTGCATTCTGCCATTGTGGTGGAAAAACGCGAAAGCCTGAAGGCGTGGACGATCCTTCTGGCCATCCTTGCCTTTGGCTTTTCGCTGGTGGGCACGTTCATCGTGCGGTCGGGCGTCATCACCTCGGTCCATGCCTTTGCCAATGATCCCGAACGCGGCATGTTCATCCTGCTGATCCTTGGCGTGTTCATGGGTGGCGCATTGACCCTGTTCGCCGCCCGCGCCGGCGCGATGGAGGCCAAGGGCGTCTTTTCCATGGTCAGCCGCGAAAGCGCCTTGGTCGCCAATAACTTGCTGCTCGCGGTCGCGGCCTTTGTGATATTCGTCGGCACGATCTGGCCCTTGGTGGCGGAACTGCTGCTGAACCGCAAGCTCAGTGTGGGTGAGCCGTTCTTCAACGCGGCCTTCTCGCCCTTCATGACGGCGCTCGCGGTGCTCTTGCCGATCGGCTCGATTCTGCCGTGGAAGCGGGCGCAACTGGGGCGGAGCCTGCGGTTGGTGATCCCGGCGCTGGTCTTGTCGGCGGCCTTGGGGGCTTTGGTCTTTGCCTTGCAGACCGGACGGTCGGCCCTTGGGCCGGTGGGTGTGGCTTTGGGCGTCTGGGTTGTGATCGGGGCGCTTTACGATCTGGCGCAGCGCACCGGGCGCGGCGGGATCGGGGATCGTTTTGGCCGCTTGGCCCGCTTGCCGCGTGCGGACTGGGGCAAGGCCACGGCCCATACCGGGCTTGGCATCACCATCTTTGCCGTCTGCGCCATGCTGTCGTGGAAGGTCGAAGACATCCGCGTTTTGCAGATCGGTGAGTCCTACCGACTTGGCTCCTATGACGTCACCTTGCAGGCGGTGGACCGGGTTGAGGGGCCGAACTACATCTCGACCATGGCCACGATGCAGGTCACGCGCAACGGCGCAGAGGTCGCGCTGCTTTATCCCGAAAAACGGTTCTACCCGGTGGCGCAGATGCCCACGACCGAAGCGGCGATTGATTACGGGTTCCTGCGCGACATCTACCTTGTGATCGGCGACCCACAGGACAATGGCGGCTGGGCCGTGCGCAGTTACATCGAACCCTTCGCCAACTGGCTGTGGGGTGGGGCGATCATCATGGCCTTGGGTGGGGTGCTGTCCCTGACCGACCGGCGCTACCGCGTTGCCGCAGGCGCACGCCGTGTGCCGCAAGCGGTGCCAGCGGAATGAGGATGCGCGCCGCCCTTGTGCTGCTGGTCGCGCTGGCGGCCCCTGTCGCCGCGCCGGTCTTTGCGGTGCAGCCCGATGAAATGCTGTCCGACCCGGCGCTTGAGGCGCGGGCGCGGGCGCTGTCGAAAGGGCTGCGCTGCCCGGTCTGCCAGAATGAGAATATCGACGACTCCGACGCGCCGATTGCCCGCGACTTGCGGGTCTTGCTGCGTGAACGCCTGACAGCGGGCGACAGCGACACGGCGGCAGTGGGCTATATCGTGGACCGCTACGGCGAGTTCGTGCTGCTGAACCCACCGGCGCAGGGATCGACCTTGTTCCTGTGGCTGGCCGGTCCGGCGATGCTGCTGGCGGGCGGCGCTGTGGCCTATGCCTCGCTTCGGGCGCGGTCGCGGGCGGCAGAGCCGGGCGTGGGCCTGACGGCAGCCGAACAGGCGCGGGTGGCGGAACTGACCAAGCCTGAGGCGTGAGAGGAACCCCGACCCCCATGACCCAACGTCGCGCTTTCGCTTTGCGGTGCCTGCCGTAATCTGGCGGCGCAGCGGAGGCGAGATCATGACCTATCACACTATCACCCTGAATTTGGACGGGGGCATCGGCACGCTGACCCTGAACCGGCCCGAGGTGATGAATGCCTTGTCATCGCAGATGCGGGCCGAGATGCTTGCCGCTGTGCGGCAGTTGTCCCAAAGCGCCCGCGTGCTGGTGCTGACCGGGACGGGGCGGGGGTTCTGTTCGGGTCAGGATTTGCAGGACGCCATGGCCTTGGGGCAGTTGGACCTTGGGCGGATACTGGCCGAGGAATATGAACCCCTGCTGAACGCCATTTACGACTGCCCAATCCCGACGATTGCGGCGGTGAATGGCGCGGCGGTGGGGGCGGGGGCCAACCTCGCGCTGGCCTGCGATGTGGTGATCGCCACGGAAAGCGCCAGCTTCGTGCAGGCCTTCACCCGGATCGGCCTGATCCCGGATGCAGGCGGCACCTATTGGCTGCCGCGTCAGATCGGCATGGCGCGGGCAATGGGGGCGGCGCTGTTCGCCGACAAGATCAGCGCGCGACAAGCGGCAGATTGGGGCATGATCTACGAATGCGTGGCGGATGCGGATTTTGCCGCCCATGTCGCTGCTCGGGCCGGGGCTTTGGCGCAGGGGCCGACCATGGCTTACTGGCTGGTCAAACAGGCGCTGCGCGCGTCACCGGGCAATGACCTGCCGACGCAACTGGCGCTGGAGGCGCGGTTGCAATCGCAGGCCGGGGCGACGGAGGATTTCCGCGAAGGTGTGACGGCCTTCTTGCAAAAACGCCCGGCGAAGTTCACCGGGCGTTGATCGATCAGGTCAGGCGCCGCGCGACAGGGCAGCCACGCCGGTGCGGGCCATCTCGCGCAGGCCCAAGGGGCGCATCAGATCACCGAAGGCGTCGATCTTTTCCGGGGTGCCGGTGATTTCGAATACGAAACTTTCCAGCGTCGAGTCGACCACATTGGCGCGGAAAATCTCGGCCAGACGCAGCGCCTCGATCCGGCTTTCCCCCTTGCCCGCCACCTTGAACAGCGCCAGTTCCCGCTGCACGGCGGGGCCTTCGGCGGTCAGGTCATGCACATCATGCACCGGGACCATCCGCGCCAGTTGCGCCTTGATCTGTTCGATCACCGCAGGCGTGCCACGCGTGACGATAGTGATGCGCGAGCGGTGGCCTTCGTGATCGACCTCGGCCACAGTCAGGCTGTCGATGTTATAACCCCGGCCCGAAAACAGCCCGATCACCCGCGCCAGCACACCGCTTTCATTGGCAACCAGAACGGCCAAGGTGTGCGTTTCTTCCAGCGGCGAGTTCGGATCGCGCAGGTCATAGGCCGAATGGCTGCTGGAGCCTTTTTTGATATTGAGCGGCGACATACGCCTCTCCCTTCATTTTCTGTCTGAAAATATCCTCGGGGGGTGCGGGGGGCAGAAGGCCCCCCGTCTCCGACGCTTAATCCACTCTGGCGCTTAGACCAGAACCGCCCCTTTGGCCCCGATCACGCCTTGGGTGTCGTCTTCGCCCAAGAGCATCTCGTTATGCGGCTTGCCCGAGGGGATCATGGGGAAGCAGTTTTCGTGCTTTTCCACGAGGCAATCAAAGATCACCGGGCCGGGGTAGCGGATCATATCCATGATCGCGTCATCCAAGTCTTTGGGATCAGAGCACTTGATGCCTTTGCAGCCGAAAGCCTCGGCCAACTTCACGAAATCGGGCAGGGATTCGGACCAGGAATGCGAATACCGCTCACCATGCAGCAACTCCTGCCATTGGCGCACCATGCCGAGGCGTTCGTTGTTCAGGATGAACTGCTTCACCGGCGTGCGGAATTGCATCGCGGTGCCCATTTCCTGCATGTTCATCAGCCACGACGCCTCACCCGCGACGTTGATCACCAAGGCATCCGGGTGGGCGACTTGCACGCCGATCGATGCGGGCAGACCATAGCCCATGGTCCCCAACCCGCCTGAGGTCATCCAGCGGTTCGGGTCTTCAAAGCCAAGGAACTGCGCCGCCCACATCTGGTGCTGGCCCACTTCGGTGGTGATGTAGCGGTCCATGCCTTTGGTCAGCGCCTCAAGGCGTTGCAGGGCATATTGCGGCTTGATGGTCTTTTCGCTGTTCTTGAAGTCAAGGCAGTTGACGGCGCGCCATTCGTTGATCTGCGCCCACCATTTGGCCAGACCTTCCTTGTTGACCTTGCGGCCGCGCGCCTTCCACAGGCGCAGCATGTCTTCCAGCACATGGCCGACATCGCCGACGATCGGCACATCGACGCGGATCACCTTGTTGATCGACGAGGGATCAATGTCGATATGCGCCTTTTTCGAATGGGGCGAGAAGTCCTTGATCCGGCCGGTGATGCGGTCATCAAAGCGTGCGCCGACGTTGATCATCAGATCGCAGCCGTGCATCGCAAGGTTCGCCTCATAAAGGCCGTGCATCCCCAGCATGCCGAGCCATGCCTTGCCCGATGCCGGATAAGAGCCAAGACCCATCAGGGTCGAGGTGATCGGGAACCCTGTCGCCTCAACCATCTCACGCAGCAACTGGCTTGCGGCGGGGCCAGAGTTGATCACGCCGCCGCCGGTGTAGAACAGCGGGCGTTCGGCGGTTTCCATCATCTCGACCAGACGGGTGATCTGGTCGATGTCGCCCTTCACCTTCGGCTGGTAATGCGTGGCTTTGATCTTTTCGCGGGGCGTGTAGGTGCCGGTGGCGAACTGCACGTCTTTCGGGATGTCGATCAGAACCGGGCCGGGGCGGCCTTGGGTGGCGACGTGGAACGCCTGATGGATGGTTTCCGACAGTTTTTCGGTATCCTTCACCAGCCAGTTCATCTTGGTGCAGGGGCGGGTGATGCCGACGGTATCAGCCTCTTGGAAGCCGTCGGTGCCGATCATGAAGGTGGGCACCTGACCCGACAAAACCACCAGCGGGATCGAATCGAGCAGCGCATCGGTCAACCCGGTGACCGCATTGGTCGCACCGGGGCCAGAGGTCACCAGCACCACACCCGGCTTGCCGGTCGAACGGGCATAGCCTTCGGCCATGTGCACGGCACCCTGTTCGTGCCGCACAAGGATGTGGCGGATGTCGTTCTGCTGGAAAATCTCATCATAGATCGGCAGCACTGCGCCGCCGGGATAGCCGAAAATGACTTCGACGCCCTGATCCTTCAGGGCCTGAACCACCATCCTCGCGCCGGTCATCGCCTTGGTCATCGTGTCTTGTCCTCTGGTCCGGGCCGTGCTGGCCGCGTTAGACATAAAAAAGCCCCCGGGGGTCTAACCGGGGGCGCATGGGAACCATCTGGTCAGCGTCACCGCCCCATGCGCCAAAACCCTACAAGTACGGATACGTCGGACATTGCCGATCTCCTTGTTGTCGTCGGGGACACTATGGTGGGTCCAAACGGGCGTCAACCGCAAAAGCGCAACTAATCTGTCGCGGATCGCGGTAATTTTGAACTTATCTTGCAAACATGCCGGTCTTTGACGCAACTTTCGCAAAAGTGCTGCGCGACATGGGCCGCGCAGCACGAGTCGACGGGCCTCCGGTCAGCCCATGAACCACAGGTAGCCGCCATAGGTCGCCAAAAGCAGCGCCCCAGCGATGCGCGGCAGACCGCCCAGCAGGAAAGCCAGCACCGTCAGGCCAATCGCTGCTGCCGCCGCCCAAGGCATGTCCACCATCGCAAAGCGCGCCTCGGACGGGATGGGCGCGATCAGGGCCGTGGTGCCAAGGATGCCGAAGATGTTGAAGATGTTGGAGCCGACGATATTGCCCACCGCGATTTCCGTTTGTTTGCGGATGGCCGCCACGACCGAGGTGGCCAGTTCCGGCAGCGACGTCCCAACGGCCACGATGGTCAGGCCGATCACGGCCTCGGACACACCAAAGCCACGGGCGATTTCGGTAGCGCCATCGACCAAAAGCCGCGCGCCGATCACCAGCACCACCAGACCGCCCAGCGTATAGGCCCAGGCCTGCCATTGCGGCATGTCGCCCGAGGTGTCCTCTTCAGGTTCGACCTTGCCAGTCAGGAAGGCGGTTGCAAGGAACACCACCAGACCAACGATCAGCAAGACCCCGTCAAGGCGTGAGACATTGCCATCCAGCAGCATCACCCAGATGACTGCCGTCGCCAGCAGCATGAAGCCCAGATCGCGCCACAGTTTGCGCACGGGGATGATCAGCGGCGCGATGACCGCCGAGATGCCAAGGATCAGCAGGATGTTGGCGATGTTGGACCCGACGATATTGCCGATTGCAATGGCGGGCGATCCGGCCAGCGCTGCCTGCACCGATACCAGCATTTCAGGGGCAGAGGTGCCGAAGCCTACGATGGTCAGGCCGATCACCATCGGCGACAGGCGAAAGCTGCGGGCGATGGCCGAAGCCCCGCGCACCAGAAATTCACCTCCGAAAAACAGGCCCACAAGGCCGAGTACGAAAAGAAGATAGGTCATGACGCTCCCTGATTGCCCGTTTCGCCGGGCTGTGCGCCAAGATTTGGTGCGGGAGGTCAAGTTACAAGGCCGAAACGGTGATTAAGCTGCAAAACAGCGGCGCAATCAGCCTGCGCGTCGTTCGATCAAGTCCCAGCGGTTGCCAAAAGGATCACGCCACACTGCGACGATGCCATAGGGTTCGTGGCGGGGCTGCTCTTCAAAGACCACTCCGGCAGCCGACAGGCGCGCATGGTCACGGACGAAATCGTCGGTTTCCAGAAACAGCCAGACCCGTCCGCCGCCTTGGTTGCCGATGGCCGCCGCCTGTTCCGAATTTGCGGGTTGGGCCAGCACGATGGCCGCGCCGCCACCCGGCGGGCCAACCATCACCCAACGCTTGCCGGGTTGGGGCATATCCTCAAGGAGGTCAAATCCCAAGATGCCGACGAAAAAGCCGATGGCTGCGTCATAGTCGGGAATGATCAGGGTCAGGGCCGCCAGACGTAAGCCCGTCTCACCCAATCCCGTCGGGAAAGGGGTCACACCTCACCCCGGCTGAGACGGGTTTCGGGCAGGTTGATCCGCGCCACCTGTTCCGAGATCGGATCGACCGACAGCGGATGCAACTCTGCCCGGTGATCCTGCGGGTCGCCGATGGCCTGCCACTGTCCGCCCTTGTAAATCTCAAGCCCGGCAAAGTTGGCCTTGTAGCCCATCTTGCGGCTGCCGGGCACCCAGTAGCCCAGATAGACATAGGGCAACCCGGCCTCACGCGCGATATCCACATGGTCAAGGATGACATGGGTGCCAAGGGAAAGGTCGCGCAGATCGGGGTCATAGAAGGAATAGACCATCGACAGCCCGTCATCGAACACATCGGTCAGGCAGACGGCGGCCAAGGGGCGGCCACGCTCTCCTTCCTTCGGGGGGCGGCTGTATTCGATCACCCGCGATTTGATCGGGGTTTCCTCGATCATCGCGGCGAATTCGAAGATGTCCATATCCGCCATCCCGCCATCGGCGTGGCGGTTGTCCAGATAGCGGCGGAAGAGCGCAAACTGATCCTCTGTCGCCCAAGGGCTGGTCGGGTTGCGCGTCAACTGCGCCGCGCGCTTCATCACCCGTTTCTGCGTGCGGTTGGGGACGAAATCCGCCACCCGGATCCGGGCCGAAAGACAGGCGGAACATTCGGCGCAAGACGGGCGGTAAAGGACGTTCTGACTGCGGCGAAAGCCCTGTTTTGACAGGGTGTCGTTCAGCTTTTGCGCATGCTCCCCTTGCAGGGCTGTGAACAATTTCCGTTCCATCCGCCCCTCAAGGTAGGGGCAGGGCTGCGGAGCCGTCACATAGAATTGGGGCGCAATGGGCAGGGTATGGCGCATGGAACAATCATAGGAAATGCGGCGACAGGTTAACAAGCCCTGCCGCCGCCGCCAAGTCTTTACATGCGCTGTGGTTTACATCGCCGCCGGGCGGTTGATCGCCACCGTGCCAAGGATATGGTCGGTCAGTCCCTGACCACGTGCCGAAAGAAACATCAGCCCGATGGACAGCACCTGCGCCAGAAAGGTCAGGCCCGACAGATAGTAGCCGAGGGTGTGCAAAAGCGCCGTGCCTGCGTCCAGTCTTTGGCCGGTGCGGTCAAGGAACAGGATGCCCATCACCCGCATCCCCGGCGTGGCGGATTTGCGCGCCAAGGACACCCAGCGGTAAAGGAAGTCCACCGCCAGAAAGATCGCGGGTAGGATGAACAGGCCCGTCAGAAAGGTCGCCAGCACCACGCCCGCCGTGATCAGGCTGACAAGAAGCACATCGACAATCCAGGCAAGGCCGCGCTTGACCGTGACGCCATCATAGAACTCGGCATGGTTCAGCGGGTCGGGCAGGGCAGAGGGGGCGTACATCGGCATATCCTTGAAGGGTGTGGACGGCCCGAGATGGACCGTCCAAGGGATGTCAGTTGGCGGGCGGGGTGTCGCCCTGTTTGGGTTCGGCCTGCGCGGCGCGGGCGCGGTCATTCATGAAGGCGTCAAATTCCTGCTTGTCCTTGGCTTCGCGCAGACGACCAAGGAAGGATTCAAAGGCGGCTTGCTCTTCCTCCAACCGGCGCAGGGTTTCGGCGCGGTAGGCGTCAAAGGCCGAATTGCCGGTGGTGGCATAGGCCCGGCCTGCGCCCCAGCCCTGACCGTTCCACGATTGCGAGGATTGGCGGCGCGATGAACAGCGGTGTCCGAACATGGTCTGATTGCTCCAGCGTTTGGTGACGGTGATATAGGCGACAAGCGCAAGGCCGACCGGCCAGAAGACCACAAAGCCCAAGACCATGGCGGCGATCCACGCCCCGCGTCCGCGGGCGTCAAGGAACGCTTCAACCCGGCGTGGCCAAGACAGGAGGCCCGAGGGCATTCGGCCCCCGCCAAAGGGCGGGGCAGGCGGGACGGTAAAGGGGGTCTGCATCGCGGTCTCCCGTGTCGGTTGTTGCATGTGAATTCGTTTCACATGACGGAAGATGTCCCCGGTTCGGTCTGCTTTCAAGGGGTGATGTAAAAACTATTTACATGGGGTGCGGAGGGGGGCCGAACTGATTTGTCGCAACGATTGGGATTGCCCCGATGCCCAAAGCATCGGGGCG